>DAHXOA010000035.1 GCA_027365145.1 Acidimicrobiaceae bacterium
CTCTGCCATGCCCGAGCGCGGACGCGCTCTCCGCAACTTCAGGTTGCCTTCGTGCCGACTGGTGGGGCAAGAGCAGTGACGATCCATGTCGCCACCACATCCGGACGCTCCAGGGGGCCGAAGTGACCGAGGCCAGGCAGCGCGGAGATCGAGCAGTCGCCCAGACGGCTGGCGTAGCGCTCGAGGAACTCCGCGCTAGCGCTCCGCACGTCCGCCGCCTCTTCCTCCCGGTCCCTGGCACCGGGGCCAGTACACTGGGAAGAGGTGACTCCGTGACCCGAACCCGACGCCTGACCGTTACCCTGGTTCTCAACCTGGCGTTGGTCGTCGCCCAGGTCGTCTTCGGGGTGGTTGCCCGATCCACGGCGCTGATGTCCGACGCCGGTCACAACCTGACCGACGTGGCAGCCCTCCTGTTGTCTCTGGTGGCCGTCCGCATGGCGTTGCGCCCGCGCAGCGCCGCCCGCTCCTACGGCAATCACCGGGCCACAATCCTCGCCGCTCTCGCCACTGCCGGGATGATCACAGCCGTAACCGTGGTGATCGTGGTCCTGAGCATCGAGCGGCTCACCCATCCCCAACCGGTCCGTGCCGGGATGGTCATCGTCGTGGCGGCGGTGGCGCTCGTCGTCAATGCCGCCGCCGCGCTTTTCTTGCGCGACCGGTCCATCGACCTGAACATGCGCTCCGGAATGGTCCACATGGCAGGTGATGCCCTTTCATCGGCCATGGTGCTCGGGTCGGGTGCGGTCGTCGCAGCGTTCCCCGCCGCCACGTGGGTTGACCCCGTCGCGGCGCTGGCCGTGGCGGCGTTGATCGTGGTGCAGGCGGGCGCCATCTTCAAGAGCAGCGTGGCGGTGCTCCTGGAGTCGACGCCACCCGACGTCGACCTCGGTGCGCTCACCCGGGAGATGGCAGGCGTGGGCGGGGTGAGTGAGGTCCACGACCTCCACGTGTGGAGCCTCTCCAGCGAGGTGCGGGTGCTGTCGGCCCACCTCGTCCTGAGCGGACATCCCACCCTCGAGCAGGCACAGGCCATCGGCGACGTGGTCAAGCACGTTATCGCCCAGCCGTTCGCCATCAGCCACTCGACGCTGGAGCTTGAGTGCGAACGGTGTGTCGACGGCGAGGACGACCCGTGCCTCATGGACGGCGAGCTACCAGGCCGCGACCCGGCCCACATCCACCACTGACACGGACAACGGCACCCATCGTACCGTCAGAAGCAGAACGAGCTGAGGGCCGACGGCTTCTGTCGGGGGACCGTCGGGGGACCGTCGGGGAGCCGCCGCCACCGGCAACCCGGGCGCGGCATGGCCCCGAGCAACCGGGGGGCTCTCACCCCCCGAGCTTCTCGGGGCCACACGCTCAGCACCCGGCGCTCCCGGCGTCGGGTCGTGTCGGGCGACCCTCCAACCGCGCACACGCCTAGACCCGGGGGTCCACGGCGCGCTGCCGAGTACCTGTCCAGGCCTGCGACGGGCCACCTGCGCCCGAGGACGGCGACACGAAGGCCACCTGGTCCTGGTCGCCGACACCGCAGAGCGCCACCGGGCCACGGCCCGAGGGCCGCACCGGGGCGCTCCGAGCCTCCGGCGACCCGTGCACACCTGAACTCCCCCAAGCGTGCGCTCAGCCGGTCCCAAGGTCAAGAGGAGCCGCAGTAATCCCGAGGTTGTCCCCAGAGGTTGCCGTTCCGTCCCCAGGTCGCGCCGGGAAACGGGCAGTTGTCCGCAGTTCGTCCACCGGCTCTCCACCAGCTCTCCACAACGCCGGTCCCTTCCCGCGATCAAGTTCGCCGTGCATCACGTCGATTCCTCTACCGATGGGCCCCGAGCATGTAGACGAAGAGACGAGCGGTGCCCCGGCCCCGCCGGCCACGTCGGGCCGGGATCTGTCCAACACCATGTGCGGTGCGCTCCTCAGCCACGTCCGTGACGTCGGCGGCAACGAGGCCATCGGGAAGGTCCTGGCCCGGGCCGGAGAGGAACGACCGGTCGAGGTGCTCGTCGACCAGGGCGGATGGAGCACGCTCGGCCAGATGAGCCGGCTGTTCTACGCGGCTGGAGACGTCCTCGACGACCCCGACATCGGTCTGCACGCTGGCGAGGCACTCCTTCGCTTCGATGCGGCCAGCGAGACCCTCGAGCTCATGCGGTCGCTCGGCTCGCCCCGTGAGCTCTACGCCGTCGTGGCCCAGATCTCGAACAAGCAGACCATGATCACCCACAACGAGTTGGTGGACCTCGGTGACGACCGGGCGGTGATCACCTCGGTCGTCCGCCCACCTCACGTCCGGGAAAAGGTGTTCTGCGACTATAGCGCCGGCGTCTTCTCCCAGTTCCCGGTGGTCTTCGGCTTCCGACCAGCGAGGGTCGTCGAGACGGCCTGCGTCACCCGAGGCGATCCGGCCTGCGTCTTCGAGATCTCCTGGGACGCCACGTCGGCCACCCAGTTGGACGCCGATGAGAAGATCCGGCTCCTCGAGGAGCAGGTGGCAGCGTTCTCCCAGCGTTTCGAGGCGTTGGAGGCGATGGCCACGGAGTTGGTCGCCGGCGACGTCGACGAGGTACTGGAGACCATCACCCAGAAGGCGGGGATCGCCGTGCGGGCACCGCGACACCTGCTCACCGTCCAGCTTCCAGGTGATCTCGTCCCCCGCGTTCACCACGTCGGATTCGACGATGCGGTGGCAGCCCGCCTGAGCCGGGAGATACACGCAACGGTGGCGGGGTCACCTGACCCCCCGGACCGGATTGTGGTCGAGGTGGCGTCGCCCCGGTGGCACTACGGCTATCTTGCCGTCTTCTACTCCGACGGGTACGCGTTCTTCCCCCAAGAACGCCGGCTGCTCGTCGCCTACGCCGGGCACGCCGCGGCCGCGCTCGAGAGTGCGTCGGCCCTGGCCGAGACGAGAGCCCTGTTGCACCTGACCACCGAGCTATCAGAGACCGAAATGCCCGACGAGATGGCCGAGCGCATTGTCCGGTCTGTTCCCCGCATGGTCGGGTGCACCGCTGCAGTCGTGCTCCTGTGGGACCCCCGAGCCGGCATCTTGACGCCCTCGGCCCGCTGGGTCAGACCCACCGAGCGCCCCGATGTCCGGTCGGCAGTGGCGCCCGACGAGAATCGCCGGCCGGAGGAGACGACTCCCGAGCTGACCGGTTCCGAGCTGACCGGTTCTGGTCAGCTCGGACACACCGGCGGGGTGGACGACACGCTCCTCCTCTCCCGCCTGGCGAAGCGTTTCGTGGCAGACCCCACGCCCGTGACCGCGGGCGACGACCCGGAGCTCGCCCCGATCTGCCACCTCTCCAGCCTCGACCGGCACCACGTCGGCGTCGCCGTCCCCATCGTCGCCCAGGGGGAGTTCTACGGCCTCCTCGTCCTCACGCTCCCCGATCATGCATTCGAGGGCGGGGACACGGCAGGCAGGATCCACCCCATCCACCGGGTCCAGATCAGGTTGACCGGCGTGGCGAGCCTCGCCGCCACCGCTCTCCGGGGCGCCCGGCTACTCGGCCAGGTCCGCCACCAGGCCCACCACGACACGCTGACGGGACTGCCTAACGCCCGACTTCTGGAGGACCGCGTGTCGGTCGCTCTCGCCGTCGCCGAACGGCATCACGGAGCGCTTGCAATCTTCTTCGTCGATCTCGACCGGTTCAAGGCGGTCAACGACTCCCTGGGCCACGCCGCCGGGGACGCCGTGCTCCGCGAGGTCGCGCTCCGTCTCGAAGGGGCCCTGCGCAAACAGGACACGGTGGCACGGATCGGTGGCGACGAGTTCGCCGTGCTCGTGACCAACCTGGCCGAGCCTGGCCTTGCCGGGCGACTCGCCGATCGCATCCTGGCGGCGTTGCGCGCCCCGATCACCATCGACGGGAAGACCATGACGGTGAGCGCCACCATCGGCATCGCCTGCGCACCCAAGAGCGGCACCACCTACGACGCGCTCCTCAGCCACGCCGATGCCGCGATGTACCAAGCAAAGCTGGAGGGCCGCGATCGCCGTGTCACCTACGCCGGGCCATAATGCCGACCGTTCCGGCCTTGGGCTATTCGCGCGCCAGGCGTTCGAGCTCGGCGACGACACCCTTCCCGTTGGCCTGGCCACGTGTGGCCTTCATCACCTGGCCGACGAAGAACTGAGCCAGCTTCTCCTCACCGTCCCGGTAGCGGACCCATTCGGCGGGATGAGCGTCTACGGCCTCGCGCACCACTGTCACGAGTGCCGCGTCCGCCATCGCCTCGAAGCCACGTGCCCGGGCGAGCTCGACGGGATCTCCCCCACCGTGGGCGAGGAGGTCGGACAGGATCGCTTTCACCTGGGTGGCACTGAGCGTGCCCGCCACCTCCATACCTAGCAGTGTCGTGTACGCACCGGGATCGAGACTGGCCGCCGCACCGGCGTCGGTCGCCGCCTCGTTGGCCGTCCGGGCCAGGGCCAGGCGGGCCGGTACGCCACCCGCCACTGCCGCCACGACCAGCCCGTCGAGGCCCAGGTCGACGACCGTCAAGATCTGCTCGCGCTCGGCATCGCTCACGCCCGGGGATCCCTCCGCGTCCACCCCGACGTCAGGATCGGGAAACCCTTCGCCGACGGCAGGCACCGCGCCGGCGAGCAGGGCTACCAGCCGGGCTCGGCGCTCGGCCGGCAGCGGACCCAGGGCGGCGCCGACGGCGGTGATCCAGGCCGGATCGGGCACGACGGGGACGAGGTCAGGCTCGAGGAAGTACCGGTAATCGTAGGCCTCCTCCTTCGAGCGGAGAGCGACCGTTCGACCCTCACCCTCGTCCCAGTGCCGGGTCTGTTGGACCACCGCATCACCCGATTCGAGCAGTGCGATCTGGCGTTGGGCCTCGTAGTCCACCGCCCGTCCAAGGGAGCGCAGCGAGTTCAGGTTCTTGATCTCACAGCGGGTACCGAAGGGAGCGCCGGGCCCCGGGCGCACCGAGACGTTGGCGTCCACCCGCATCGAGCCCTCCTCCATCTTCCCGTCGGAGGCGCCGCACGCTATGAGGATGGCCCGCAGCTCGGTGGCGTAGGCACGGGCCTCCGTCGACGAGCGCATGTCCGGGGCGCTCACGATCTCGACGAGCGGCACCCCGGACCGGTTGTAGTCGACCAGGGAGTACTCGGCACCTTGGATCCGCCCCGATGATCCGGCGTGCGCCGTCTTGCCAGTGTCCTCCTCCAGGTGCGCCCGCTCGATCCCGATCCGCCGACCACCGGGGAGCTGGAGCCAGCCCGAGACGTTGATCGGCTCGTCGTACTGGCTGATCTGGTAGTCCTTCGGCATGTCCGGGTAGAAGTAGTTCTTCCGGTGGAACGTCGACGGCCGGATCTCGCAGTGCAGGGCGGTGCCGATAGCCATCGCCAGCTCGACCGCCCGCTGGTTCAGGACCGGGAGCGAGCCCGGTAGGCCCAGGCACACCGGGCACACGTGGGTGTTCGGCTCGTCACCAAAAAGGTTGGCACACCCGCAGAAGAGCTTCGTCGCCGTTCTCAGCTCGGTGTGCACCTCGAGCCCGACGACCATCTCCCAGGCGCCACCGGCATCCTCCGGGACGACCCGTCCGACGTCGGTCATGATCCGGCACCGACTGCGGGAGCTCCCGCCTCGAGGACGGCAGCAACCTTGAACATGGTGGCCTCCGCCAGCGCCGGGGCCAGCACCTGGGCGCCCACCGGGAGTCCGTCCGCGCCGGTGCCGAACGGGACGCTGATGGCCGGATGCCCGGCCAGGTTGGTCGGGATCGTGCAGACGTCCGACAGGTACATCGAGAGCGGATCGTCCAGCTTGGCCCCTAACGCGAAGGCGGTGGTGGGAGCGGTCGGGCCCAGCAAAGCGTCGCATCGCTCGTAGGCGGCGGCGAAGCCGTCGATGATCCTGGTGCGAACCCTGAGAGCCTGGCCGTAGTAGGCATCCACGTACCCGGCCGACAGGGCGTAGGTGCCGAGCATGATCCGGCGCTTCACTTCGGCGCCGAACCCGGCAGATCGGGTGGCCACGTTCATCGCCGCCGTGTCCTCGGCGTCGACGCGCAACCCGTAGCGGACCCCGTCGTACCGGGCGAGGGTCGACGACGCCTCGGCCGGCGCGATGAGGTAGTACGCCGACAGGCCGAGGCGCACCTCGGGAACCGACACCTCCTCCACGCGGGCGCCCGCCGCGGCAAGAACCTCGGCGGCCTGGGCGATCCGACCGGCCACCGCTGGGTCCGCCCCCTCCAAATACTCGGCCAGGACCCCGATGGTCATGCCTTCGACACCCTGGCCCACCACCGAGGCCAGCCTCGGAGCCGGACGGTCGAGCGAGGTGGTGTCGCGTTCGTCCCGCCCCCCGATGACGTCGAACAGGAGCGCGGCGTCCGCCACCGTGGTGGCGAGGGGTCCGACCTGGTCGAGGGAGCTGGCGAACGCCACGAGCCCGTAGCGGGAGACGGTGCCGTAGGTCGGCTTCATCCCGACCACGCCGCACAGGGCAGCTGGCTGACGGATCGACCCGCCGGTGTCCGAACCGAGGGCGACCGGCGTGAACCCGGCCGCCACAGCGGCAGCCGACCCTCCGGACGACCCACCGGGTACCCGGCTGGTGTCCCGGGGGTTGCGCGTCGGACCGAAGGCGGACGTCTCCGTCGACGAGCCCATGGCGAACTCGTCCATGTTCGACTTCCCCACCACCACCGCCCCGGCGGCAGCGAGGCGCTTGACGACCGTGGCGTCGTAGGGGGGAAGCCATCCCTCGAGGATCCGGGAGCAGCACGTCGTGGGCACACCCCGTGTGCACAGGTTGTCCTTCAACGCCACCGGCACCCCGGCCAGCGGTCCGGGGTCTTGCCCTGCCGCCACCTGGGCGTCGATCTCCTCCGCCCGACGCCTGGCGCCGTCGGCCAACACCAGTGCGAAGGCGTGGATCTCTCCCTCCCCGGCGGCGATGGCGGCCAGGGATGCCTCGGTCACCGTCGCCGCCCGCCGCTCACCTGACCGGACGGCAGCGGCGATGGCAGCGGCGGTCACCGTCGGGCCTGGATCCGGTCCGGAGGCTCCGGTCACGGTGCGTCGCCGAGGATCCGGGGGACCCGGAAGCGGTTGGCCTCCACGGCCGGCGCCGACCGGAGGACCTCCTCCCGGTCGAGAGACGGCCGCGGCTCGTCGGGACGCAAGACGTTGGTCACGGCCATGGCGTGGGCCGTCCGGGGCACGCCGGCCAGGTCGAGAGAGGCGACGTCGGCGGCGTGGTCAAGCACGGTGCCGAGCTGCTCGGTGAACCGCTCCAGCTCGTCGTCGGTGAGGCGGAGCCGGGCGAGACCGGCGACGTGGGCGACCTCATCCCTGGTGATCCGGGCCATCCCGGTCACCGGGCGCCGGACGCCGGTCCAAGGACACGGGCGGCGAACGCCACCACCTGGGCCGTTACCACTTCGGCATCCCAGTCGAGCGTGGCGACGTGGTAGCTCCGCTCCAACCAGACCCGCTCGATCGGACCACCCACCGCTCGCTCCAAGAGATCGCCCGATGGCGGCGCGACAACGTGGTCCTCCCTGGAGTTCAAGAGGAGGACGGGACAGCGGATCTCGGCGACGCGCGCCGCCACCTCGTCCGCCGCGTCGAACAGAGACAGGACAGCACGGAGCGGGGACCCGGCATAGGCCGACTCCACCGCCCCCTCCTTTGCGATGTCCGAGCCGATGCCGGGGGCAACCTCGGTGCCGGAGTCGAGCAACTGGGTGACGGCGTCCCGGAACGCCTGGTCCGGCGGCTCGACCAGCGGGTTCACGAGCGCCAGGCCGGCGATCTCCGGGTGCTCGATTGCCAGTCGGCAGCTCAGCGTCCCGCCCATCGAGAGTCCGGCGACGACCACCCCATCGCACCGGGCGGCCAGGTCCCGGTAGGCACCGTCCGCCGCGCCCCACCAGTCGGACCACCGGGTGGGCACCATGTCCTCGATCGCCGTGCCGTGCCCGGGGAGCAACGGCATCTCCACGGTGTAGCCGGCGTCGGCCAGGGCGGTGGCCAACGGGCGCATCGACTGGGGGTTGCCGGTGAACCCGTGGAGCACGAGGGCTCCTTCGGGTCCGCCGTCGACCGCGAGGGGCTCTGCACCGGGGAGCACGGGAGACGTCACGACGGGCATGCTAGCGGGAGCAGCCACGGTAGGGTTACCGGCGCATGAGCCCGAGCGCCGGTAACCGCACCGTGTCGCCTCCGCCGAAGTCGAAGTCGAAGGAGACTGTCACCATGGCCACCTATCCATTCCTGAGCGACGCGTGGCTCGCAGAGGCGCGGGCCATCCGGGCAGAGCTCGACAACCAGGCCCCGTCTGCCACCCAACCGGTCACCCAACCGGTCCGCATCAACCTGGTCGTCACCGACGTCCCCTTCGACGAGGACACCGTCCACGCCCACCTCGATACTTCGTCGGGTGAGCTCCACCTCGACGTCGGGCACATCGACCCGGTGGACCTCACCGTGACGCTCGGCTACGACGTTGCCCGGGCAATCCTCGTGGAGGGCAACCCCCAGGCCGCCATGCAGGCCTTCATGGCCGGGAAGATCCGCGTGGACGGGGACATCGCGAAGCTCATGGTCCTCCAGGCCAGCACGCCGGCACCGACGGCCGCGGAAGCGGCGGCCCGCATCCGCTCCATCACCGAGTAGGGCGGCAGAGCGACCCGGCAGGCACCCACCCCGACCCAGGTCATCCCCCGAGCCGGTGCATCTCGGCCTGGAGCTCGGCGACAGTCCAGCGATCGTCCTTCTCCAGCGTGTCGGTCATCGTCCACGGTTGGAACAGCCGGATCTGGCCACCCTGGATGAAGTAGACCTTCCCCGTGGCCGGGCATCCCTCGGTCGCCAGGTAGGCGACCAGGGGGGAGACGTTGGCCGGATCCCAGCTGTCGAAGACCGAGGCGTCGGCCGGCGCGGACACGATGTCGGAAAGCCCTGGCGTCTGCTCGGTCATCCGGGTCCGCGCCGCCGGAGCGATGGCGTTCACCCGTACCCCGTAACGCACGAGCTCGTCGGCCGCGATGGTGGTGAACGCCGCGATCCCTGCCTTCGCCGCCCCATAGTTGCTCTGCCCAGGATTGCCGAGGAGCCCCGAGGTGGACGAGGTGTTGACGACCGAGGCATGCACCTCCCTGCCTGCTTTCGTCTGCTCCCGCCAGTAGGCAGCCGCGTGGCGGGTCGGCACGAAATGACCCTTCAGGTGAACCTTGATCACGGAGTCCCAGTCCTCTTCGGAGAGGTTCACGAGCACCCGGTCCCGAAGGATCCCGGCGTTGTTGACGAGGACGTGGAGGTCCCCGAAGGTCTCGACGGCCAGGTCGACCAGCCGCTTCCCACCATCCCAGCTGGTGATGTCGTCCGTGCTGGCGACCGCCTCCCCGCCGGATGCCACGATCTCGTCGACGACCTGGGCTGCCGGGGACCGGTCATCCCCCGATCCGTCGATGGCGCCACCGAGGTCGTTCACGACCACCCTGGCTCCCTCGGCGGCGAACAGCAGGGCATGTTCCCGGCCGATCCCCCTCCCGGCCCCGGTGATGATCGCGACCCGTCCGTCCAGTGCACCCATCTCCACCCTCCTTGCGCTCGTACCCGCCGACGGACGACAGTCCCGGCGCCGACGGGCGGACCCGGTGGACGCCACAGCAGGGCGTCGCGCCGAACGGGGTCGACATCCACCCTGTCAGGACACGGCGGCGGCGGTCAAACCTGCGTCCCGCTCCGAACAGGACTGGGGCCAGTTCGCGCCGAGCTCAGTGCGCGTCGACGAGCTCGTCGATCGCGTCCAGCTCGACGCGAGGACGTACGTGGAAGATCCGGTTGTAGAGGAGGAACTTCAGCCCCCAGAACACGGCGAACGACACGATGTTCGCGCCGAGCACCAACACTGTCTGCACCCCGTGACCGAGCTGGTAGGTGTCGCTCAGGTGACGAGCGATGGTGGCCCCGCCGATCGAGACGGTGATCCCCATCGCCGCCATCGTCCAGAACGGCAGGATCTCCTTGGTCAGGTGGGAGCGGCCCCCCTTCCCCCACACCCACCGGCGATGGAGGTGGTACGAGGGGACGGTGGCGATGCCGTTGGCCACGACCGTGCTGACCACCTGCCCCCACAACCGGAACACCCCGAAGATGAGAAGCAGGCCAAGGAACGAGACCGCCGTCGACGTCACTGACACAAGGGTGTACTTCACGAGGCGCTTGACCTGTGGGGTGTCCCGTTGCTCCCAGAGGACCGCCAGCCGGTCGAGGATCGTGCTCACGGTCGCCCATCCTAGTTGTAATGATTCCGTAACAGGGAGTCGCCGTGCCGATACCCTCGCGGTGGCGGCAAGACTCCGCCACTCCGGTCATCACCGTCCGGTCATCAGGAGGACGCGGCGTCTGTGGACGCCGGGTCGGTTCCCGCCGAACCCGGGTCGGCACGCAGGTCTTCCGGCAGGTATCGATCGACCGAGTTCGGCATGGCTCGGAGGTGGTCCCACCCTGTGTGCACCCGCTCAACGGGACCAATCCGCTCGTAGAAGTGCGGGCCGTTCGGGTTCGGGTGCATCGGAGCATGACGGCGGACCGTTTCCGCCCGGGACAGCAGCCGGCGACGTTCGTCGGGCGCCAGCGCGTCCACCAGGTCGGGGATCACCGTGTTGAGCTCCTCTGCGATCTCGTCGGCCG
Source organism: Acidimicrobiaceae bacterium (assembly GCA_027365145.1). Taxonomy (GTDB): domain Bacteria; phylum Actinomycetota; class Acidimicrobiia; order Acidimicrobiales; family RAAP-2; genus JAKADK01. The sequence continues at coordinate 10,688 of DAHXOA010000035.1, forward strand.
CCATCACGCATGCCTGGGCCAGCACGGTCCCGAAGTCCTGCCCCAGGTCGAGCTCGTAGGCGGCAACGCCTCTGGACATGGCGTCCAGCCGGTCGAGGACCTCCCGCCACTCAGTGTCGTCACGGGCCAACGCCGATACCGACAAACCGGCCCGCTCGTGGCCCGACACCTCACGCACCAGGCACTCCCGGGCAGCCAGACGGACGGCAAAGTGCTCGAGGAGGAACTTTTCGATGTTGCCGCGATCCCGGGCCGCGTCTATGCCTCGCCGTTGCGCGTCCGGATCGCCGGGCCGACCGGGGCCGGGATCGTGGAAGGCGTCGAGGTCGGCGATCGCCTTCATCACCAGCTCGTCCTCGTGGGCCAGGAGATCGAGCACATCGGGGTCCGCGCCAGTACCGGAGGGGTCAGTGCCTGAGACGGCCATGCTGCGACCCTACCCAGGCCGTCTCGTCGACACACGTCGCCAGGCCGACACACGTCGGCCATCCGAAGCGCGACAGCGCAACTTCAGCGACCGCCGAACCTCCTCGACCACCACTGTGGGTCCCGGGCATGGGCATGGAAGTGGTCAGGGATCTGGCGCATCACCCGGTCGTAGGACCAGTTCCCCTCGCCGAGCCGGCGGTCTGCCACCACCGCCAACCTGTCGAGCATGTGGTCGACGTCGGCCTCGGGCGGCTCGTTCCCGTGATGCCGCCAGACCACCATGGGCACGTCGCACACTTCGCACTCCGCGATCCAACACACGTCGTCCTCGAAGAACCACTCCGTCATGCGGGCGGCCTCACACAGGTCGCACCCGGGGACGGGACCAGGGATGTCCTTGGTCACAGCTTGTAGAGGTTGACGGTCGTCCCGGGAAGCACCTGGGTGCCGGTCGGGGGGTACGAGTAGAGGACGATGTCTGGGCCCGATGAGGGGAACGGGCCCCCGACGACCAGCCCACGGGCGTTGAGGGCGGTGGTGGCCTGGGCCACGGTGTCGCCGATGACGTTCGGCACCGCCACCGGCTGGGGCCCCAGAGAGACCTCCACTGTCACCGACGACCCGTAGGGCTGCGGACCGGCGCCGGGGGCCGGGGCCGTGCCCACGACCTCTCCGGCGGTCACCGAGGCGTCGTACTCCTTCGCCTCTTTCGGGACGAACCCGTCCGCCCGCAGGGCCGCAGCGGCGCTGGCGTAGCTGGAACCGGCCCCCGTCACATCGGGAACCGTGACCGGGGCCCGACCCAGGGAGAGCTCGATGGTGACCGTCGACCCGTAGAGGGCTTGGCCCGCCGGGACGGAGCCCACCACCCCGCCGGCGTGGACCGACGAGCTGTAGCGAGCTGCAGACGGTGGGCACACCCCGACGAGGTGGAGCGCGGCGAGGGCGGCTTCGGCGTCGCTACAGCTCGTGAACGTCGTGAGGGGTGGGAACGCCACCGGAGGCGGTCCCCGCGAGATCGTGACGTCGATCACCGCTCCCTGCTTGGCCGTCGTCGGGTGGCCGTGGGACCTGCCGCTCCCGGGTCGTTGGCTCACGATCGCTCCCTTCGGGACGCCGACGTCATAGACAGTCGCCGTCTGGCGGACCGAGAAGTCGTCGATCCCGACCACCTGCCGGGCCCGAACCAGGGTATCGCCGACCAGGGTCGGAATCGGATGACTGGGGACGAAGAGCCGGTCACGCACGGCGACGACGGCACCGGCCCCGATCACCAGCGCCAGCACGAGCACGACCGCGACAACCCACCGCCAGCGATGACGCCGGCGGGCAGGGGCGGCGGTCGCTCCGGCCGGAGCCCGAGGCGAGGTGGGCTCGGGCAGTCTCGCCGACGGACCACCGCGGTAGCCACCGGCGCTCGCTCCCTTTGCGCCACCGGCGCCGGCTCCCCGATCGGTGATCGGTCCGATCTGCGTGCGGTCCCGGTCGTCGTCGAGCCACGTCGGTGCACCGTCCAGCGGACCGTAGGGCACGGTCCCGTCGGTCCACGCCTCCCGCCCTCCGGGGAGGACAGGGATCGGATCGGGAGCAGGTAGGGCGACAGCCAGCGCCTCCAGCCGAAGCCCGAAGGCGCCGGCGTCGTAGCGCTCGGAGAGATCCGGCGCCGCCGCCCACAAAAGTACGTCGTTGAGCGGCCCGAGGTCGTCGTGCTCGGGGAGGAGCACGCCCACCCGGGCCATGAGCGTGGCCACGGTCGTGTCGGCAGCGAACGGGACCATCCCGGTGACGGCCTCGAAGAGGACAAGCGCCAGCGCGTAGACGTCGGCCCGTCCGTCGACCGGCTTGCCCTCCACCTGTTCGGGCGCGGCGTACCGGGCCGTGCCGAGCACGGCACCGGCCGGTTCCGTCCAGGTCGCCTCGGCCAGCGCCCGTGCCAGGCCGAAGTCGGCGATGCGGAGGCGGCCGTCGGTGTCGAAGAGGAGGTTCGCCGGCTTCACGTCCCGATGGACCAAGCCTCGCCGGTGGGCGTAGTCGAGGCCGGCGACCGCGGCCCGTCCCACGGCAACGGCCTGGGACGGGGTGAGACGGACCCCGGCATCGAGCAGCTGCCGGAGGCTGCCACCACCCAGGAACTCCAGTACCAGGTAGGGAGCGTCCCCTTCTTCACCCCAGTCGTAGACCTGGAGGATGTTGGGGTGATTGAGGGCGGCGGCGACCCGGGCCTCGGCCCGGAACCGTTTCAGGAACCCGGCATCAGCTGACAGGGCCGGATGGAGGACCTTGATCGCGACCCGGCGATCGAGGGACACGTCGTCGGCCAGGTACACGAAGGCGGACGCGCCGGCACCGATGGCGGTGACGAGTCGGTAGCGGTCGCCGAGGACCCGCCCGATGGAGTCGGTGATGCTCGGCATCGTTGATCGACACCAGGGTACCGAGTGTGGACAGTCGCATGGTGGACGGTCCGTCAGGCGTCAGGCGTCAGGCGTCAGGCGTCAGGGGTCAGGGGTCAGGGGTCAGGGGAGCCGTCGTAGGCACGGCGCCCTCGGCGCGCTCTGGGAGCTCCCCGGTGGCGAGCAGCTCGGCAAACCCTTCCGCGTCCACGACGGGGATGCCCAGCGCCGCGGCCCGGGAGATCTTCGCCGCCCCGGGCGCCTCGCCCGCCACCACGGCCCACGTCCGGGCCGAGACGCTCCCCGGCGACTTGCCGCCCCGGGCCAGGATCGCCGCCTCCGCGTCCTCGCGGGTCATCCCGGGGAGCGTCCCGGTCACGACGACCGACCTGCCGTGCAGCGCGGGAGCGGGGGGAGCACCGGGGTCACCGGCTGTGTGCCCGTCCACTCCAGGTGCGCCTCCCCCCGGTCCAGACGGTCCAGACCAGCCTGGTTCGGTCAGGGTGAGGCCCGCGCCGGCCAGTCGATCGGTTACCGCCCGGTTGACCGGTGAGGCGAACCAGGCGACGATGCTGGAGGCGATCACCGGCCCTACGCCCTCGATAGCCGCCAGCTCGTCCTCTTCGGCACCGGCGATAGCCTCCAGCGAGCCGAGTGCCCGTGCCAGCGCCGATGAGCCGGCCGGACCGAGATGACGGATGCCGAGACCGACGAGGAGCCGGTGGAGCGGGCGGGTGCGGGACGCGTCTATGGCGGCCAGGAGGTTGGCGATCGACACGTCGGCGAACCCCCCGATGCCTTCGAACGTCGCGGCCGTGAAGGTGTACAGGTCGGCCACGTCGGCGAGCAGCCCGCGTCCGACGAGGAGCTCCACCCGCTGCTCGCCCAGGCCTTCGATGTCCATCGCCGACCGCGAGGCGAAGTGTGCGATCCGCGCCACCCGCTGGGCCGGGCAGTCGAGGTTGGTGCAGAAGGTATCGCTCTCCCCGGCCAGCCGGACGAGCGGCGCCCCGCAGCTCGGGCACGTCTTTGGGAACTCCCAGGGCGTACGGGTGCGGTGGGTGCGGTCGGCCACCGGCCGGACCACTTCGGGGATCACGTCGCCGGCTTTGCGGACGACCACCGTGTCACCGGGGCGGACGTCCTTCGCCCGGACCTGGTCCGCGTTGTGGAGCGTGGCGAGCGAGACAGTGGACCCACCGACGACAACCGGTGCGAGGACGGCGAACGGCGTTGCCCGCCCGGTCCGGCCGATGGACACGCGGATGTCGAGCAGCGACGTGGAGCGCTCCTCGGGCGGGAACTTGTAGGCGATGGCCCACCGCGGTGCGTGGGTCGTGGCACCCAGCCGGGCCTGGAGCGCGAGGGCGTCGACCTTCACCACCGCGCCGTCGATCTCGTAGTCCAGATCGTGACGGTGCTCCTCCCAGTGCCGGCAGAACGCCAACGCCTCGTCGAGCGACGAGACCGTGCGGAGCTCGGGATTGACCGGGAGCCCGCGCTCCGCCAACCAGGCAAGCGCCCCGGAGTGGGTCCGGGTGAGGACATCGGGGACCCTACCGTGATCCGACCGAACCTCACCGACCTGGTAGGCCCAGAAGGAGAGCTCCCGCCCCGCAGTCACCGCCGGGTCCTTCTGTCGGAGCGAGCCGGCGGCCGCGTTCCTCGGGTTGGCAAAGGTCTTCAGGCCGGCGGCCGCCTGGCGCTCGTTCAGTGCCCTGAACGAGCCGAGCGACAGGTAGACCTCGCCTCGCACCTCCAGGAGGTCGGGTGTGCCGGAGGACGCGCCGCCGAGCTCGGCCGGGATGGCGTCGATCGTGGCCACGTTGGCGGTCACGTCCTCGCCGGTGGTCCCGTCCCCCCGTGTCGCAGCCTGGACCAGCCGTCCACGCTCGTAGGTGAGGGAGAGCGCGAGGCCGTCGATCTTCAGCTCGCAGGCGAGCACGGCGGGACCGGTCACCAGGCGGGAGAGCCGGTCGCCCCAGGCCCGCAGCTCGTCGGGCCCGAACGCGTTGTCCAGGCTCATCATGGGAACCGGATGCACGACCGGGGTGAAGAGCGTCGAGGGCGCAGCCCCGACAGGCAGGTCGGCTGGGCGATGGTCCCGATCCGCCGACACCGGCTGGGTCTGCGCCGCCTCCAGGTCGCGCAGCTCCCGCACCAGCGCATCGAAGTCGGCGTCGGGGATCTCCGGATCGTCCAACCGGTGGTAGCGGTCGTTGTGGTAGGAGACGAGCGCCCGCAGCTCGTCGGCGCGCCGTAGCTCGTCGGCGTCCCCAAGGCCGCTGGCACCGCCGGTCATCGAACGATCCCCGATCCCACGACGACATCCGGTTCGCGGCGGTCGTAGAAGGCGATGGTCTGCCCGGGCGCGACGCGCCGCTGGGGCCGGTCGAACCGGACCGCGAGGGTGGTCCCGTCCCACCCGTCCAGCTGGAGCTGGCATGGCAGTGGGTCGCCGTGGGCGCTGCACTGGGCATGGCACCGAAGGCCGTCCGGGTCGCCGGGGCCCGGCACACCGGAGACCCAGGTCACCTCCCCCACCACGACCTCCTCGGTGAGCACGTCCTCGGGAGTGCCGACGACCACACGCCGGCCGGGTACGTCGACGGTGGTGACGTAGCGCCTCCGTCCGTCGAGCCCATGACCCATGCCCCGGCGTTGCCCTACTGTCACCGTCTCCACGCCGGCGATCGGTCCCAGGTCGTCGCCGGAACCGTGCGCCACCATCCGACCGGCATGCAGGTCGATCCTGCTCGCAAGGAAGCCGTCGCGTCCCTCCGAGGAACGGATGAAGCACACGTCCTGGCTGTCCGGCTTTGCCGCCGTCCGCAACCGCGCCTCGGCGGCGATGCTCCGGACCTCCGCCTTCGTGAGCTCCCCAACCGGGAAGACGCACCGGCCGAGCTGGTCCTGGCCGAGCATCGCCAGCACGTAGGACTGGTCCTTGGCGTCATCTGCCCCCCGCCGGAGCTGGTGGATCCCGCCTACGGTCGTGGTCCGGCGGGCGTGGTGCCCGGTGGCCACGAGGTCGAAGCCGAGCTGGCGGGCCCGGACGAGGAGCCGGGAGAACTTGATATGGCGGTTGCACTCGATGCAGGGATTGGGCGTCCGACCCTGGGCGTGGCCCTCCAGGTACGGGGTGACGACCCTGGCGTCGAAGTCGTCTGCGAAGTTGAACACGTGGTGGGCGATGCCGAGCTGTTGGGCGACACGGCGGGCATCGTCGACGTCGGCGACTGAGCAGCACCCGGAGTCCGATTCGCCGCCCCAGAGCTTCAGGGTCACCCCGACCACGTGCTCGGGCCCGTGCTCCCGCACCAGCAGGGCAGCCGCGACCGACGAGTCGACACCTCCGGACATGGCAACCAGGATCCCCACGACGCCATTCTCGCAGCCACATCGGCAACCGGGGGACGACGTCGATCACGAGGCCGACCCAGGGGGATCTCCGGTCGCTCCGACGCCCTTCGGCTCCCCTCGAACGACGACGGCGACCCTCTTCTGCAGGCGACACCGGTGCTGTCGCGTCATGCGAATTGCCACCGCCGTGAGGAACGTGCCCCCACCATGTCCGGGACGATCCCACCGACGCACGTGTCGACGCACGGTCGATCCTGGCCGGGCGGGACGCCGACCGGGTGGTTCAGACCCATGCCGGCCCAGGTGACCTCCCTCGACGTCTGCGGTCGGGGTCGCCACCGCGATGTCAAGCCCGGAGCCGCGCCACCGACCGGGGGACGGCGTCGAGGACGTGGTCGACCTCGGCATCCGTCGTCGTCCACCCGAGGGAGAAACGGATCCCCGACGATGCGTCGGCCCGGCTCATCCCCATGGATGACAGGACGTGGCTGGGTTGCGTCGCTCCCGACGCGCAGGACGCACCGGCAGAGACGGCAACGCCAGCGGCATCGAGGAGGACGACCAGCGCCTCGCCCTCCACCCCGGCGAAGCACAGGTGAGCGATGCCCGGCACCTTCAGCTCGCGGGCGCCGGTCTCGGTCGCACCGGGCACCGACGCCAGCAGGCCATCCGTCAGGCGATCGCGCAGGGCGGACACGCGTGTGCCCTCCGTCTCGCGCCGCGCGGCCGAGGACCGGAGAGCAGCGGCCATGGCGACGGCGCCGGCCACGTTGGGCGTACCGCTGCGCCGCTCCCGCTCCTGGCCGCCTCCGACCACCACCGGCGCCACCGGGCATCGGGCCATCAGCACGCCGATCCCCTTGGGCCCCCCGAATTTGTGGCCGCTGACCGACACCAGGTCGTAGCCGGCAGCCAACTCCCCAACCGCCATCCACGGTGCCGCTTGCACGGCGTCCGTGTGGAGGAGCGCACCGGGAGCTCGCTCGCGCGCCAGCGCCGCCACCTCCGCCAGCGGCTGGACCGTCCCGATCTCGTTGTTGACGGTCATCACAGAGACGAACGCCACCTCGTGAGTCAGGTAGGCGGCCAGCGCGTCGAGGTCGACCGTGCCATCCCCGCGAGTCGGCACTGTGACAACCGGGTGTCCGAGGTGTCGCCGGGCGGCTGCCACCGCTTCCAGGACGGCGTGGTGCTCCATGGCCGCCACCACGATCGTGCCGGGTTGCCGGTGCGGACCAGATGGAGCAGATGGAGCAGGTGGGGCGGGTGGATCGAGAAGATCGGGTCGGACGGCGGGATCGGGTGCGATATCGGCACCGGGTCGGGAGGTGAGACCGACGCCGGTCCGTCCCGGCACGGTCGCCCGGGCCGCCAGCGCTCCCAGGACCGCCAGATTGGCCGCCTCGGTACCGCCACTGGTGAAGATCACCTGTCCAGGGTCGGCGCCGAGATCGGCTGCGATCGACTCCCGGGCGTCGTCGAGTGCGAGCCTGGCTGCGCGGGCGGCGCCGTGCGCGCCCGACGGGTTCCCCGGACAGCCCGTGAGGACGTCCGCCATGACGGCCAACGCCTCCGGGCGCATCGGCGTCGACGCGGCGTGGTCGAGGTAGGCGTGCACCGGTCCATTGTGCATTGTGCTTTGTGCCGCCGCTCGGGAGCCCCTGAACGCGCTCCCGAGCGGGCGAGGGCCGCCATGTGCAGGTGCACCGCTGTCCCCTCGACGTCGTTGGGCGGGAGGCGCGTGGCGCCTGTCGCGGAACTGCCGTCACCATCCCCATGGTCCCGATCCGCACCCAGCCCGGCTCGACTTCGGGGACACGCCTAACGAACGGGGAACGGGGAACGGGGAACGGGGCCGCGGCCACACCGGAGCGCCGCCCCGCCGGTGGAGCCTCACCTCATGGCAACGGCCGGAGCCACCCGGTGCCGAGCAGCTCCATGACCGCTCGCATCGCGTCCTCCGGCGAGATGCGCCCTGCGACCAGGTGACGGCGAACGGCGCCCAGCATGCCCAGCACCAGGTCGGCGGCCAGGTCCGGAGCCACACGCTCCTCGATCCTCCCCTGGGCCTGCGCCTCGGTGACGGTGTCGGCCAGCAGGTGCCGGAGCGGGGCCATCCGTTCCTCCACCTCCCGCCGCACGCCAGGGGATCCCGCCTCGGACTCGAAGTGCTCCGCCGACAGCCGGTGGCTCTGGCTGGCGAAGGTCTGCACCTGAGTCTCGACCAGGTAGCGGAGCCGGTCGACCGGGTCGGAGACGGCCCGCGCCCCGGCCACCATCGTTGCCACCGAACGCTCGATCTCCTGACCGACCCATGCCGCCAGCACGGCATCCACGTCGGGGAAGTAGTGGTACAACGTGGCCCGCGACATCCGGGCCCGCTCGGCGAGCGCAGACATGGTGAGAGCCGCCATACCCTTCTCCCTGAGGAGCTCGAGCGCAGCGCCCAGAATCTGGTCCCGCTGGTGGGCCCGATGCCCGTCGAGCACCTCAGACCAGCGGGACGGCGCTGGATGCTTTACAGGTTGTCGATGCTTCGGCGTAGTGTTGTCTGCCATGACGGATCGGACGGAACGCTACAGGGACGGCGGGCAGCGGAGGCGGTCGGCCGGGGACCTGCTCGTCGGGTGCATCACCGGGCGTAAGACGAAGTGGCTCATCCTGGTCGCCGGAGTCGTGGCCGTGGCGGTGGCCGGTCCGCTGGCCGGGAAGCTGGTACCCCTGGAGAACAACTCCCCCAACAGCTTCCTCCCCGGATCGGCGGCCTCGACCCGGGTGCTCGACGCCGAGGAGTCCCACGCCCGGACGGCGACCACGCCGGCCGTCGTGGTCTACCAGCGTTCCCAGGGCCTGACCGCCTCCGACCGCATGACAGTCTCCCAGGCCCGGCACCAGATCGCCGACGGCCACCTCCCCGGAACGACCGCAGCCGGACCGGTGTCGCTGTCGGCCAACGGCAACGCCGCGTCGTTCTCGGTGCCCATCAGCACGGCAATCGCCCAGGAGACCCTGGGCAAAGACATCGCGGCCATCCGGGAGATCGTCCACCGGGGAGCCGTCCCGACCACGACCCACCCGGCACCGGACATCCTCCAGGTGGCCGTGGGTGGACCGGCCGGCTCCGCCGCCGACGCGCTCGGTGCGTTCTCGGGGATCGACGGGAAGCTCCTCGGCGTCACGGTGGTCATCGTCGCCGTCCTCTTGCTGCTGATCTACCGCAGTCCCGTCCTGTGGCTCGTTCCGCTGGTATCGGTCGTCTTCGCCGCCGGCTGGTCGGAGGGGTTCGCCTACCTCCTCGCCAAGAGCGGGTTCGTCGTCAGCGGAATGAGCGTCGGCATCCTCACCGTCCTCGTCTTCGGGGCGGGAACGGACTACGCACTGCTGCTGACCGCCCGCTACCGGGAGGAGCTCCGACGCCACCACGACCACCACGACGCCATGGCGGCAGCCCTGCGCCGGGCCGGGCCGGCCATCGCCACCTCCGGAGCGACCGTGATCCTGGCCCTGCTGTGCCTCCTCGCCGCCCAGCTGAACGACATCTCCGCCCTGGGCCCGACGTGCGCGGCAGGCATCCTCTGCGCCCTGGTCGCCCAGCTCGTCTTCCTCCCGGCCCTCCTCCTGGCCCTGGGTCGCCGGGTGTTCTGGCCGCTCGTTCCCCACAACGGCGATCAGCTGGCAGTGGGATCCGGGCCGTGGGGCCGGTTCGGCCGGCTGCTCCTGCGGCGGCGGCGAACGGCGTGGATCGGCCTCACGGTCGTGCTCGGGATCTGCTCCCTGGGCCTCTTCGCCTACCGGGGCGGCGTCAACCAGCAAAACGGCTTCCGTGGCCCCGTGGGGTCGGTGGCGGCACAACGGCTCCTGGCGGCGAACTTCCCCGCCGGGTCGGGTGCCCCGGCGACGGTGCTCGTCCGGCCGGCGAGCCGAGCACCCCAGGCCGAGGCGGTCGCCCGTTCGACCCCTGGCGTCGCCGCCGTCTCGCCCGCCGCTCCGCTCGGCCACGCCGCCATCGTCGAGGTCACCTTGGCGGCCGCACCGACCAGCCAATCTGCAGTGCGCACGGTGGACACCCTGCGCAGCCGACTCTCCGCCACCGTCGGGCCCGGGACCCTGGTGGGAGGCGAGACCGCCACCAACGTGGACCTGACTGCCGCCGCCGCCCATGACCTCGACCTGATCATCCCCCTGGTCCTGGTCGTTGTCCTGGCCATGCTGGCACTCCTGTTGAGGAGCGTCATCGCTCCCCTGGTGCTGGTGGCGACGGTGGTGCTCTCCTACCTCGGTTCGCTCGGGGTGAGCGCCGTGGTGTTCAGGGGCGTCTTCGGGTTCCCCGGCTTCGACCCGACGGTTCCCATCCTCGGCTTCCTCTTCCTGGTGGCCCTGGGGGTCGACTACAACATCTTCCTCATGACCCGTGTCCGCGAGGAGACGACCGCCGGTGCATCCCACGGCGTGGTGGCCGGCCTGGCATCCACGGGGACGGTGATCACCTCCGCCGGGATCGTGCTGGCCGCCACGTTCGCCGTGCTCGGCGTCCTGCCCTTGATCGCCCTGACGGAGGTCGGCTTCCTCGTCGCTTTCGGCGTCCTGGTCGACACCGTGCTGGTCCGGACTGCGCTCGTCCCGGCGCTCGCCATCGACATCGGCCCCCGTCTGTGGTGGCCGAGCCGGCTGGCCGACCGGAGCCGGGAGGCCGACGCCGGGCGGCCGGTGGTCTGAGGGAGAACCTCCCGAACGCGTCAGGAGAACCGGACCTCGACGCCGCCGTCGATCAGGCCGGCGCCCCGGCGGTCCACACGGTCTTCACGTTGCAGAACTCGTGGATCCCGTATGAGGAGAGCTCGCGGCCGTGACCCGACGACTTCACCCCGCCGAAGGGGAGCTGGGGCATCGACGCCGTCATCCCGTTCACGAACACCTGACCGGCTTCGAGCTGCTCGGTGAAGAGGCGCTGCTCGTCACGGTCTTCCGTCCACACGCTCGACCCGAGCCCGAACTCGGTCCCGTTGGCGACGTCCAGCGCCTCTCGGGCACTGGCCACCCGGAAGAGCAGGGCAACAGGCCCGAAGACCTCCTCGGTCGCCACCCGCATGCCCTCGCCGATACCGGTGATCACCGTGGGACGGTAGTAGAAGCCGCCGGCGTCGAGCGTCGCCGACGCCTCCGGTCGGCCACCTCCGCAGAGAATGGCGGCGCCCTGGGCCCGGGCGTCGTCGACCTGGGCCTCGATCGTGGCACGAGCGGCCACCGTGACCAGGGGGCCGACCTCGGTGGCCGGGTCGAAGGGATCCCCCACCTGCAGGGCCTCCATCGCCGCCACGAACCCCTCGGTGAACCGATCGGCGACGGCATCGTGGACGATGAACCGCTTGGCCGCGATACACGACTGGCCGTTGTTCTGGATGCGGGCCTGGACGGCCACGGCGATCGCCCGGTCGAGGTTCGCCGACGGCAGGACGACGAAGGGATCGCTGCCGCCCAGCTCCAAGACGACCTTCTTGCCCACCGCTCCGGCCTGGGCCGCCACTGCCCGCCCCGCCCCGACACTCCCCGTCAGCGTCACCGCCCTCACCCGGGGGTCGGCGATGACGGCAGGCACCTGGTCGACGCCGATCAGGAGCGCCTGGAACACGCCGGTGGGCGCGCCCGCCCGCCGGAACAGGTCCTCCAAGAGGAGCGCGGTGCGCGACACGTTGGGGGCGTGCTTCAACAGTCCGACGTTGCCCGCCATGACCGCCGGGGCGGCGAACCGGATCACCTGCCAGAGCGGGAAGTTCCACGGCATGACGGCCAGCACGGGGCCGACCGGCTGGAATGCCACCGCCGCGGTCGCACCGTCGACGGCCACCGGTCGGGTGGCTAGGAGCGCTGGAGCGTGCTCGGCGAACCACCGGCACGCCGCCGCGCACTTGGCCACCTCCGCCTTCGCCTGGGCGAACGGCTTGCCCATCTCGGTCGTGAGGAGGTTGGCGATGTCGGGCAGCTCCGCCTCGAAGAGGTCGGCCACGCCGACAAGCACCCGACCGCGGTCACCGATCGGGGTCGTCGCCCACGCACGCGCCGCCGTGGTGGCCGTGGCCAGGCGTGCTTCCACCGCTCCGGCGCTCAGCGCCGTGAACGTCTCGATGGTCTGACCCGTCGCCGGGTTGACGCTGACGAGCGGGGGTCCGAACGAGGACGGCAGAGCGGTGGCGGTCGGTGGCATGGCACCGATTCTTCCTCATCCAGCCGGCCGGTGGGCAGCCCCGTCCCTGCCAGGTCCTCCCGTTCCCTCCACGTCTCCCTCCACGTCTCCCTCCAAGCCCAGGAACGCCGGAAGCGCACGGCGGCGGACCTTCCCGGTCGGCGTCATGGGCAACGAGCTCGTGACCACGTAGCGCTTCGGGCGCTTGTGCGGAGCCAGGCGGGCCTCGGCCGCCAGGCGGGCCGCGTCGACCAGGCTGTCGGGACCGGGTTGCACACGAGGACCGGCGCCGGGAGCAGAGCCAGGGCCGCGTCGACCGGGTGCCGACGGCCCTGGAACCAGGGCGGCGCACACTGCCTGGCCCCACCGGTCGTCGGGCAAGGCGAAGACCGCCACCTGGGCGACGCCGGGAGCTTCGGCCAGCGCTGCCTCGATCTCCGCCGGGTAGACGTTGACACCGCCGGTGATGATGAGGTCGTCCCGGCGGCCGTCCAGGAACAGGTAGCCGTCCCCGTCGATCCGGCCCAGGTCCCCGACCGTGAACGCGCCGTCGCGCCACGCCCGTGCAGTCTTCTCCGAGTCACGCCAGTAGGAGAACCGAGCGAAGGCGGGTGGCTCGCACCAGATGGTCCCGTCGCCGTCGACCTGGAGCCGGCGCCCGGGGCGGGCCCGCCCGACCGTGCCGGGGCGCTCCAGCCATTCGTCGGGCCCGCACACGGTGAACTGGCCTTCGGTGGAACCGTAGAACTCCCACAGGACGCCGGGACCGACGAGGTCCATGGCCGCCCGCTTCAGGGCCGGAGGACAGGCGGATCCGGCATGCACGAGCAGCCGGAGCGCATCGAAGGGATCGGGGTCGGCACCGGTCGCGTCGATCAGACGCTGGAGCGCGGTGGGGGCCATGAAGGCCGTGGTCGGCCGCGGACCCACTCGTCCTCGTCCGGTCAGGGCCGCGACCGCCTCGGCGGCATCGAACCGGTCGAGCACCAGGCAGGTGCCTCCCCGGAGCAGCGTTCCTCCGGCGAACCGCGTGGAGACGGAGTGGTACATCGGCGAGCACACCAGGTGGACGTCACCGGCGTCGAAGCCCCAGAGATCGGCCTCGTCGACGAAGGCTGCCTCGGCTGCACGGTCGTCCCAGATCCCCGTCCAGACGCCCTTGGAGCGGCCCGTGGTCCCCGACGTGTAGTGCATCGGCCGCGCCAGCGGGTAGGGCGCCAGCTCCACCGGGTCCCCGGCGTCGAGGACGGCGAGATCCCCGGCGTCGAGGACGGTGAGGCTCGGGTCGGCGTCCGCCACCAGCTCGTCACGCTCGGGGGGGAGCAAGGCGGCATGGAGGAGCACGGGGACGACCCCGGTGCGCAGCGCCCCGAGCACGGCGCACAGGAGCAGGGCTGACGACGGGAGGGCGAAGACCACCCGGTCGCCGGCTCGGACGCCCCGAGCGGCCAGGGCGCCGGCGACGCGACGCTGCCGGACCTCGGCGTCGGCCGCCGTCAGGACCTCGATCACTCCGCGGTCGGGCGTCCCCCGGAGCTCCGTCCCTTCGCCCGCCACGGCTTCAGGGCGAACCACCAGATGCTGGCCATCGTCGCCACCACCCCGAGCGCGGCTGCGGGCTTCACCAGCTTGCGTGAACGTGCCATACCCCGACCCTATCCCCCGGCGTGACATCGCGGTCCCCGAGGTCCGGGCGCTCGTCCACCGGGTGGCCGGGAACGTCTCCGGGCCGAGATTCTTCGTGGTCTTTGAGGTTCTTCACACACTCCTTTTAGGTTCGACCGCCATGATGGGCACATGACCGATGCACCAGACCAGTACCGGGATCGCCCAGTCTCCGGTACTGGTGATACCTCCGGAGAGCTCCCGGAACCTCCCCCTCCCGGTCGCAGCCCGGAGGCGGTGCATCCGGTCGAGGCGGCAGCCGTGCGGGTCGCGCCCGACTGGCGCCTCGTCAGGCGCACCCCGGGAGGGGCGGGTCGCAACGGCCCTCCCGGGGTGACCAGCCCAGCGGGACGACGCAGGTTCGGCGCGGCGCTGGCCCGCCGGCGGCTCCTCAGACGGCAGCCGACCGCCTGACCCGATCGGGGCGGAGGAGCCCGGTCATGCCCGGGTGATCCACATGCGGGCGTGATGGACCGCCCCGGTGCCGTCCTCGACGTCGAGCGGTGTCCCGCGGTCCGGGTCCGGATCGCTGTCGGCGTCACCCGTTGTCCCCGATACGCCCGGCGATCCGAAAGCCACCGAGTCGGCGAGCACCTCACGCCCGATGGCCTCACGGAGGGGTGCCACCCTGTCGAGACCGTCCAACCGGAGGTGGATCGCGTCGGAGACGGAGAAGCCGGCCGCCTTCCGGGCGTCCTGGACGTGACGCACCACCTCGCGCGCCAGTCCCCGGGTCACGAGGTCGTCGTCGAGCGTCAGGTCCAGCGCGACCACCTCCGCCCCGTCCCGGGACACGGCGAACCCCCCCTGCCCCTGGACGCGGAGCTCGAGCTCCTCGGGTCCGAGCTCGACGCGGTCACCGGCCACCTCGACGGTCACCGTGTGGCCGCCTGCCAGCTCGGCAGCCACCGCCGCCGCGTCGAGACCAGCCAACGCCGACCGGAGCGCTTGGACCCGCGGCCCCAGGCGGGGACCGAGCAGCTTGAAATTGGGGACCAGCTCGTAGGCGAGCACGTCGCCCAGGTCCGAGGTCACCTCGACGGCGTCGACGTTCAACTCGTCGGCCACCATGTCCTCCAGGAAGGAGGACGCCCCGGGAGGCAGATGGACGAGCGCCCGGGCCAGCGGCTGGCGCACCCGGACCCCGGCGTCGGCCCGGGCGGCCCGGCCCAGGGAGGCGAGCCGCCGGGACAGCGCCATCGCCTGTTCGAGGTCGGGGTCGGCCACCTCGGGTCGCGGGAGCGGCCAGTCCTCCAGGTGGATCGAGTCCGCCTCGGCCGCCCCGGTGAGGTCGCGCCACAGGCGATCGGCGAGGAACGGGCACAGGGGGGCGAGCAGCTGGGCCACGGTCACCAGCGCGTCGTGCAACGTGGCCTGGGCCGCCAGGCCGTCGGCCGGGTCCATGCCCGGATCGGTCCGCCAGAACCGACGGCGGCTGCGCCGGACGTACCAGTTGGATAGATCGTCGACGAGCTCTGCGATGGCCGTCGCGGCCGGGTAGGGCTCGTAGCCGTCGAGCGCGCCGGTGACGATGTCGATCGTGGCGGCCAGCCGGGACGCCAGCCATCGGTCGAGCACGGGACGGTCGGGCACCCGGGGGATCAGCGGATCGGCGGGGTCGAACCCGTTCAGCGACGCGTACGTGGTGAAGAACGCCCACGTGTTCCAGAGCGTGAGCATCGTGTCACGGAGGGACGCGTCGATGGCAGCCAGGCTGACCCTGGTCGGCGTCCACGGCGAGCCCTGGGAGAACATCCACCAGCGCAGGGCGTCGACCCCCCGGGAGTCGATGATCTCCCACGGGTCGATGACGTTGCCCACGCTCTTCGACATCTTCCGGCCGTCGACGTCGACGATGTGCCCCAGGCACAGCACGTTCCGGTACGGGGAGCGTCCGTAGACGAGGGTGTTCACCGCCAGGAGGGAGTAGAACCAGCCACGGGTCTGGTCGATCGCCTCGCAGATGAAGTCGGCGGGGTACGGCGTCGGCGGGGATCCGGCGGTGCGATCGGCCTCGGTCACGAGGTGACCCCACTGGGCCGTCGGCATGGAGCCCGAGTCGAACCAGGCGTCGATGACCGGCTCCACCCGGGACATGATCGACGCCGGCCCCGGCGGCCCGTCGCCGGGAGGGCAGTCGGGGCAGGGAAAGGTCACGTCGTCGATCGTCGGCCGGTGGGGATCGATTCCGGTGACGTCACGCCCGGCCAGCTCGGAGAGCTCGGCCAGCGAACCGACGCACCGGGTGTGCCCGTGCCGCTCGCACTCCCACACCGGGAGCGGCGTCCCCCAGTACCGGTCACGGGAGAGCGCCCAGTCGATGTTGTTGAGGAGCCACTCCCCCATACGGCCGTCGCGGATGTGCTCCGGGTGCCAGCCGATGCCTCGGTTCTCCCCGACCAGCGCCTCCTTCCGGGCCGACGTCCGGATGTACCAGCTCGGCTTGCCCCAGTAGATGAGGGCGGTGCCACATCGCCAGCAGTGGGGGTAGGCGTGGGTGTAGGGATGGCGCCGAACCAGCAGCCCCCGGGCCTCAAGTGCGTCGTTCACCTCGGCAGTGGTCTCCCGGACGGTCCGACCTGCCAACCACGGAACCGCCGGCGTGAACCTCCCGTCCGGCCCGACCGGGTTCAGAGTCGGGAGGCTCGCCTCGACCCCGATCTGCCGGTCGATCTCACCGAAGGCGGGGGCGAGGTGCACGATCCCGGTGCCCTCGTCGGCCTCTACGAAGGCACCCGGCACCACCCGCCACCCGACCCCGCCCCGGGGGTCGACGGACAGATCATCGAAGGGGCGGCGGTAGCGCAGGCCGACCAGGTCGGCGCCCTTCACACGATGCGTCACGGTGGCCTCGTCGCCGAAGACGCTGCCCACCAGGTCGACAGCGACGATCTCGTCGCCCACCAGCCCGTAGTCCAGATCGGGACCCACGGCCGCGCCGGTGTTGGACAGGAGCGTCCAAGGGGTAGTGGTCCACGCCACGAGCGAGATGCCCTCGACCCGGTCGCGCCCGAGGAGCGCGGCCAGGTGACGGGCCCGGGCGACCGGACCGTCGCCGGACGGGCTCTCCCCGGACGCGTCCCCTCCGTCCCCTCCGTCCCCGTCGATCAGGGGCAGGCGGACGTAGGCGGACTCGTCGACCACCGGCTGGTAGACGTCGGGCTGGCCCAGCTCGTGGCTGGAGAGGGCCGTGCCGCACCGGGGACAGTAGGGGACGACCTTGATGTCCCGGTAGAGCAGGCCCGCGTCCCAGATCCCCTTCAGCTGGGACCACACGGACTCCACGTAGCGGGGATCGAAGGTCCAGTAGGCGTCGTCGAAGTCGATCCAGTACCCGATCCGCTCGCTGAGGCGCTGCCAGTCCTCCACGTAGGCACGGACCGACTCCCGGCAGAGCCGGGTGAACTCGGCGATCCCGACCTCGTCTTCGATCTGGCTCTTCGTGGTGATGCCCAGGCGCTTCTCCACCTCCACCTCGACCGGCAGGCCGTGGGTGTCCCACCCTGCCTTCCGCCGGACCTGGAACCCCCGCATCGTCCGATACCGGCAGAACAGGTCCTTGTAGATACGGGCCCAGACGTGGTGGAGCCCGGGCTTGCCGTTCGCCGTCGGGGGGCCCTCGTAGAAGATCCAGGGCTCGCCACCTTCACGGAGCTCGACCGAGCGCTCGAACACGCGGTGGTCGCGCCAGCGGGCCAGCTCCTCGGCCTCGAGCGCGGTGAGATCGATGTCGGCGGGAACCGGGCGGAACAACGGGCACTCCCTCTCGTGGTCGGAGCGTGGGTGGTCAGGTTCAGGGTCAGGTGCAGGTGCAGGTGCAGGTGGACAGTTGGAGCCGGGTGGGTGGTCAGGTCCGGTCCGCCTGGACCAGCTGAGCCGGTCTGGCCAGGACGGGGC
The DNA here is from genome assembly GCA_027365145.1 of Acidimicrobiaceae bacterium. GTDB lineage: Bacteria > Actinomycetota > Acidimicrobiia > Acidimicrobiales > RAAP-2 > JAKADK01. The sequence continues at coordinate 28,616 of DAHXOA010000035.1, forward strand.
GGAAATGGTGGAACGAGGCAGGTTGGGCAGGTCGGCACCAGATACTACGGGCACCAGCCGCCGTGACTGTTCACGCAGGGCACGCGCTCAGTCCACCCATCGTCCTTGCACCAGCAGGACGCTCCAGAGGGCGAGCACAACGCCCTCGACGACGACGATCCCGCCCAGGAGGTAGCGCCGGGTGACGAGCTGGCGGCGAACCCAGGGGTGGAGGGAGAGCGCCACCCACAGCGGGTACGACAGCCGGGTGATGGAGTAGGGATAGCCGTACTCGGCGGCCTGGACCAGGAGTGGCACCAGCCCCACGACGAGGATCGCCACCTCCCACCCGAACCCGCCTCGCCACCAGACCAGTGCGACGACGGCCAGGAGGGCCACGGCGACGATCCCGTCCAGGGTGTAGCTGAACGCCCTCGCCCCCGTCTGGGTGAAGAACGCCTCCAACCCCCGGCCGACCGCCCGGGACGTCACGAGCGCATCGAGGATCTGACCGAGTGTGCGGTGCGGGAACCAGGCCTGGCCGGCCTGGAACTTTGCCAGCGGGTCGTGGAAACGGACACCCAGGTAGGCCATGTCGGCCAGGAAGCCGCCGACGCCGAGCAGCTCCCGCCCGAGCACCCGGGGCTTCACGGGATGAACGAGCGACCGGGACGCCACCCACTCGTAGATGGCGTAGCCGATGGGGGCGGCCAGCGCGGAAGGGTCGGCCGCCGTGGCCAGGCCGAAGAAGACCGCAGCCATCGTCAACCGGTCCCGCCGGACCATGAGGAACGCGGCCGCCACCAGGAGGACGGTCAGCGACGTCCCGTAGCCCTGGATCCCGAAGATCGACGCCGGGTACACGGCGGCCAACACGACGACGGCGAGCCCCGCCTGGTCCCAACGGGTACCGGACGTGGCGGCGGCAGTGGCGGCGGTAGTGCTGGTGGGTGAGGGATCTCCGGCGAGAACAGCATGCCGTGGCTGCACCGGCAGGGCCACCAGCACCGCCAGGACGACCAGGAAGGCTCCCTGGAAGGCCACGCTCGCCACGAACCCCGAGGCCGTATAGGAGAGCCCGGTCAGCAGGTGGACAGCCCGTTCTGCCAACGGGAAGAGTGGGAGGAAGGCCGGGTTCTGACCGGTGCTCGCGTTGCCGTTCCATGCATACCCGTGCTCGGCGATCGACCGCAGCCAGCCTGCATCCCAGGTCCCGACCACCGAGCGGAACGCCGTCGACCACGACCGCGCCGGATAGAGCAGGCGGGACTCGACCGTGACAAGGACGCAGACGCCCACCAGCCACATCCCGAAGACCGCCAGTCCCTGGCCGGCGGCTCGCAGCGTCGCCCCCCGGCACCGGCGCCTGGCCGGACCGGCACGGTAGGCGGCCGACGGACCGGCCGGCTTCGGGGGTCGGGCCACACTCGACCGCTGCCGATCCACCGAAACAACCTATCTGCACCATCACGGTGGACTGCGCACCATCACGGTGGACTGCACCCCATCACGGTGGACTGCACCCCATGGCGGTCGATGCAACCGAGCAAGGAAGCGCCGGGAACACGGGTTCAGACTGGACCGCCCCAAGGCCGCTGCCGTGGTGCGTACGTCCGTCTGCGTCGGCACACTCGGCATCACCCGCGACGAAGTCCTCCTCCACGCGGTCCTGGGGTGGCCAACTGCTGTCGCACCAGGTGACCGAAGACCGTTCGCAGTCACCGCCTGGCCGGGACTCACTCCTGACCAGTGTTCGGGAACGGTTCTCGAGTCACTGCGAACGCTCGCGTTCCCCATGCATGACCGTCTTCACGGGAACCGAGGACCCCGCCCCCACCCCCGGCCGGAGCCGGGAACGATCCGGAAGTCTCCCGGGACGGCTGGCACTCCACACACCGGGCAGCACACACCGGGCAGCGCCCGGGAGCGCCTAGGCGTCAGACCACAACGGCTCGTTCACCTCGACCCCCAGCGCCGTGCCCCACCGGTTACGGTACGACACCTCGTGGACCGGGTGCCGGGCGGCCACACCCCACGTGCCGGACGGGTAGCCGAAGCTCACGCAGCAGGCCATGACCCACCCCTTCCCCTCCGGCACGCCCAGGATGGCAAGCGTCTCTTTGGGGTGGAACGCGCCGAGCACGGCGGTGAGCGAGCTCCCGACTCCCTCGGCACGGGCGGCGAGCTGGGCACTCCAGACGGCCGGGAAGATCGAGCCGCCGCTCGGATCGCCCTGGGCGAACGCGAACAGGTAGAGCGGCACGTCTTCGAAGTGGTCGGCGAGCCACTGCGCCGAACGCTGGACCTTCAGCATCGAGATGCTGGCCTCCGACTCCGGGTCCGCTGCCGCCGCCGCCAGCCGATCGGCGTAGGCCGTCTGCCACAACCGGTCGATGCTGTCTCGGTAGAGCGGCCCGATCTCCGCCTTCACCGCCGGATCGTCGACGAGCAGGAACCGCCAGTTCTGGGAGTTCCCGCCGCTCGGCGCCCGGATGGCCGCATCGAGGATCCGGGCCTGGACGTCCATCGGGACCGGGTCGGGTCGCACCCGCCGCATCGCCCGGGTGGTGTACAGCGCTTCCCTCACGTCCATGCTGCCTCCCGGAGATCTCGGTGCCAACGCTGGCACCCTACCTCGGCCCGTGCTCCAGCCGGCCGGAGCACGGGCTCGCGGGTGCCCGGCGCCATCGGGCACCCCTCCCGACCGGAGCGGTCAGTCGCTCGGAGCTCCGAGTCCGTCGCCAGCTCCGGTCGCTCGGGCCCGTGGGGGATGTCGATGCCCGTCTCCCCGATCCGCAACGCGCGCAGGATCACGCTCCCCACGTAGGCGGGGTGATGGGGGACCATCCCCGGACGCACCTCCTGGCCCAGCTCAAAAGCAGCAGTCGGCGCGGCGGGGTCGAGACCGTCGAGCGGCGCGTGGAGGCTGGCACCGGCGAGATCCATCCGCCTCACGTCCACCACCCTGACGTTGCTCGCGACGCGTCGCTCACGATCCGGGTCGCGGGCCCGCCGGTGGTCATGCCGGCGGTCAGAACGACCGCACCGCCGGCCGCCAGAACGCTCCCGGCTGCCCGCTGGGCCATCCGTCCGACTCGGTGCCTGTGGGAGTCCACCGCGCCTCGGTGGACGCGGCGCGATGCCTCTGGGCGCAGGTCACCGCAGCCATCCCGTGCGTCCCGATCCTTTGTCGTCGTCGGCACCCCGGGCGCCACACCCCGAGCCGCGCCCTCGTCCTCAGGCGTCCTCAGGCGTCCTCAGGCGCCCTCAGGCGTCCTCAGGCGTCCTCAGGCGCCCCAGTAGGCGATCCCGAGTGCCCAGGCCGAGATGCCACGCGTCTGGCCCAACCCCGACAGCGGGGCGTCGGGCCGGACGCGTGCGCCCCGTCGATCGGCCACGTCACGCCTCGGGTAGGAGTACCCGCTCGACGAGGAGGCTCTGCATCGAACGGCCGATCCGTCCGTCCCCATCCCACAGTGCGGACTCTGCCCAGCCGATGCCCGGACCACCGAACCGGGTGCGCGCGTCCAGGCCGACCCACGGACCGGCGGGCGGGCGTACCAGCTCGACCGTGAGATCGGGGTTGATGAACGTCGCCGACCCGAACGGGATCTGGGCCGAGATCCCGTTGCCGAAGTCAGCGGCCGCCGCGGCACGCTGCCACGGAGACGGCTCCTCTCCGGGGATGACCGGGTAGCGCAGGCGGAACCACGCCACCGCCGGACCGGGTAGGTGGAACCCTCCGTCGACGAAGCGGATCTCCATGGCTCCGTTGTGGAACCCCCGGTAGTCAGCTCGGATCGGGTCCACCGCCACGCCGTGGTCGGGACCGGCCGGCGCCCGCTCCTCGACCGCTGGGAGGGCCGCCGCCTGTGCTCCCGGTGGTGGCGCCACCCTCATGCGCAAGGCGCGTGCCCATGCCACGGCGACGCCTCCGGCCTCGACGGTCACGTCGACGAGCTGGACCCGCCGTCCTGGGCGCACGAGGCGGGCTCCGACCGACAGTCTCGACAGCGGGACGGGACGGAGCAGCTCCAGCGTCAGCCTGACCAGTTGGAGTCCACCCTCGGGCTCGCACGCCTCGGCTGCCCGAACGGCCAGGGCGGCCACGGGTCCCCCGTGCAACGCCTCGGGCGACCACGGTCCCCGCGCCAGCTCGCCCGGGAGGAACCCGTCACCGTCCGGGATGAAGAGGGCCTCCCCTGCCCCGGGGGCGGCCGCCAAGCCGTCCCCGGCGACCTCCCCACCAGGTGAGGTCGAGTGCGTCCCGTCGGCTGGGTCCATGGCGAACGACGCTACGGGAGGTGCCGACCGCGCTGCCAGGTGGGCTCAGACGGCCACCGTGTGCGCCGACCTCGACGGGCGCGAATCCGTGCCATGCCCTACCATCGGCCGCGTCCGCACGGGGGTGGCTCGCGGCGGCATGACGAAGGGGATGGACGACGTGGGACACGCGCAGGCCGCAATAGACATCGAGGGGTCGGTCGACGCCGTCTGGGCGCTCGTGGGGGACTTCGGCGGCATCGACTCGTGGATGCCCGGCATCGAGTCGTGCCGTGTCGACGGCGCCAACCGGATCCTGGCCATGCGGGGGATGGAGATCACCGAGGCGCTCGTCTCGAAGGACGACGCCACCCGGACGCTCACCTACGCCATCGTCGACGGCGTGCCCGTCGAACACCACCAGGGCATGGTCACGGTAACGCCACAGGGGGAAGGATCCCACGTCACCTGGGACGTCGACGTCACTCCCGAGGAGATGGTCAGCGTCATGGTCGGTCTCTACCAACAGGGGCTGGGGGCGCTGAAGAAGCACGTCGAAGGCTGAACGCCAGGAACGCCAGGAACGCCAGGCACACCGTCGAGCCCAGGCGGGGTCCAGGCGGGGAGCCGAGGCTGCAGATGGGCATGGTGGCTCCGGGACCGGCATGATGTGGACATGCCCGCGTGGATCTGTGCCACCTGCGCCGTGCAGTACCCGGACACCGACGAGCCGCCCGCGCACTGCCCGATCTGCGAGGACGAGCGCCAGTACGTCGGCTGGCACGGCCAGCGGTGGACCACCCGAGCAGAGCTGGCCGGCGCACACGCCACCGAGCTGCGCGAAGAGGAGCCCGGTCTGCTCGGCATCGGCGTCGTACCTACCGTCGGGATCGGCCAACGGGCGCTCCTCGTGCAGACCGACGGCGGCAACGTGCTCTGGGACTGCGTCGCCCTGCTCGACGACGCCGCACGAGACCGGATCGCGGAGCTGGGCGGGATCGACGCGATCTGCCTGTCACATCCCCACTTCTACGGTGCCGACATCGACGTCGCCGATGCATTCGGCGCCCGGGTGCTGATCCCCCGGGCAGACCAGGAGTGGATCCAGCGACACTCCCCGAGGATCGAACTCTTCGACGACGAGGTCGAACCGGTACCTGGCGTCACCCTGGCACGGATCGGTGGCCACTTCGACGGTGCGGCGGTGCTCCACTGGCCGGCCGGGTCCGGGGGTCGCGGTGCGCTCCTCACCGGAGACACCATCACCGTCGTACAGGATCGGGAATGGGTCAGCTTCATGTGGAGCTATCCCAACCTCATCCCTCTCGACGAACGCACCGTGCTCGACATCGCCGCCCGGGTGGAGCGGTTCCGCTTCGACCGCGTGTACGGCGGCTGGTGGGGGCGGGTCGTCGTCGAGGACGGTGCCGGAGCCATCCGGCGTTCGGCGGACCGCTACGTCGCCCGGCTCCGCGGTACCCGTCCGGGCAGCACCGCAACCTGAACCTGGCGTCCCAGCCGGTTCGCGCGGCACCCGATCGGCGAACGGCACCACCGGACGACGGCGCTACGCTCGGTCGATGACCCGGGTCGTCTTCCTCGATGACTATCAGGACGCGGTAGCCCGTCTGGCTCCCACCGGCCGCCTGGCCGGCGTGGAGTGGGTCGCCGTCCACGAGCACCTCACCGACGACGCGCTGCTCACCGCCGTCTCAGGGGCGAGCGTCATCGTGGCCATGCGAGAGCGGACGGCCTTCGACCGGGCACTCCTCGCTCGCCTGACGACCCTCGAGCTCCTCGTGACGACCGGTCCCGGCAACGCCGCCATCGACCTCGTGGCCGCCGGCGATCTGGGGATCACGGTGTGCGCCACGAGCGCCAAGTCGAGCGGGAGCACCGCCGAGCTCACCTGGGGCCTGATCCTCTCGGTGCTCAGGCACCTCCCCGACGAGGTGGCGGCGTTCCGGCAGGGCGGGTGGCAGCACACCCTCGGCACCGACCTGGCCGGGGCGACGCTAGGCGTGGTCGGCCTGGGGCGGATCGGGAGCCGGATGGCCCGCATCGGCCAGGCCTTCGACATGGAGGTGCTGGCGTGGAGCCAGCGCCTCGACCCGGAACGGGCGCGCGGGCTCGGCGTGGAGCCGGTCGGGAAGGAGGCGCTCTTCGCCCGGTCGGACGTGGTGACCGTCCATATGGTGTTGTCGGACCGGAGCCGGGGAGTGGTGGGCGCCGCGGAGCTGGGCGCGATGAAGCCCACGGCGGTGCTGGTCAACACGTCACGTGGACCGATCGTGGACGAAACCGCGCTGGTGGACGCGCTGGCGACCGGATCGATCGCCGGTGCCGGCCTCGACGTCTTCGGAGACGAGCCGCTCCCTGCCGACCATCCGCTCCGTTCGCTGCCCCAGGCGGTGTGCACGCCCCACCTGGGCTACGTGACGGAGACCACGCTGGCCCAGTGGTTCGACGACGCCGTCGAGGACATCGAGGCGTGGATGGCCGGCACGCCGATCCGCGTGATCACCGCGTCCTCACCGGTGGCCCGCTGACCGTGCCGTACTGATCCCGGCCACGCGTTACCGGTCGGGCTCCAGCCACGTCCGGCTCACACCGATCACGTCCAGCTCGGGATGGGCCCAGACGAACCGCTCGACGGCGTCCAGCACCTCTTCCACGTGCCCGGGCGACGCCGCCACCGCCGCGAACGCCAGCTCCGACCGCTGCCACTGGTCCTGGTAGCCGGTCTCGGCGGCGGCGACGTCGAAACGTGACCGGGCCGTGGCGGCAAGGTGCTTCACGACGGCCCGTTTCGCCTTCAGCGACGTGGACTCCGTGACGTGGAGCTCCATGGTGAGGACGCAGGCATGGACCGTCGACCCAGACACGCTCGGAGAGCCGGACGGCGGGAGGGACGCGACCCGGTCAGACGTCGAACTTCACCACGCCCCGGACGTTCGTCCCGGCCGCCAGGTCGTCGTAGCCGTTCTGGACCTGGTCGAGGCTGTACTCCTGGGTCACCAACCCGTCGACGTCCAGGATCCCGGCCTGGTAGAGCCGGAGCAGGTTCGGGATCTGGACCCGGGGGCTGCACGATCCGAAGACCGTGCCCAGCAGGGACTGGTTGAACATGGCGAAGCCGAAGAGGTTGAGCTTCACGTCGAGCTGGCTGGAGGGAGCGATGGCCGTGGTCACGACGCGGCCGTCCTTGGACGCCAGGGTCATCGCCGGCGCGATGAGGTCGCCGGTCAGCACACCGGGGGTCAGGATCACGGCATCGGCCATCCTGCCCTCGGTCAGCTCGGGCAGCAGGAAGGCCGCTTCTTCCATCGAGGCCGCCCCGTGGGTGGCGCCGATGGCCTTGGCCCGCTCGACCTTGAACGGGAGCAGGTCCACGGCGACGATGACGCGTGCCCCGGCGATCCTGGCCCCCTGGATGGCGCCCGAGCCCACACCACCGCAGCCGACGACGACCACGGTCTCCCCCGGCTTCACCTTCGCCCGATCGACCACCGAACCGAACCCCGTCGAGATGCCGCAACTGATGAGGGCGGCCGCCCGCAGGGAGACGTTCGGGTCGATCTTCACGACCGATGCCTCGTTCACCACCATCTCGTCAGCGAACGTCCCGAGCTGCGTCATCCGGTTGAGGGGTGCTCCGTCGAGGTGGTAGCGCCACTGCCCGTCGCTGATCATGGGTCCGGCCAGCGTGGTCATGCCCAGGTCGCAGAGGTACTGGCGGCCGGACGCACACCAGTGACAGACCCCGCACGCCGGGATGAAGGCCATCGCCACGTGGTCCCCCACCGCCACGTGCTGGACCTCCGGTCCGACCTCGGTGACGATCCCTGCTCCCTCGTGGCCACCGACGACCGGGAACATGGAGGACACACCGATCATCTCCAGGACCTCGGGGGAGGCACCCATGTCGCCGGTCCGGAGGTGCTCGTCCGAGTGGCACATCCCTGCGTAGGCCATCTGCACCTTGATCTCGTGGGCGACCGGCGGGTCGATGTCGACCTCCTCGATCTTCCACGGCTCTTCCAACCCTGTACACACTGCGGCCCGGACCTTCATGGCGGTGACCCTCCCCTTCGCTGATACTGGTCGATCTGGTCGATCTGGTCGTCGCTTCGCCGACGCCAGCCAGCATCGCGCTCCCACGGGTGCGGCGTCGAGCCACGACCACCGACCTCGGTCACCCCGATCCCGATCGCCCGGGTCGCGGATCGGTGGTGGCGAAGCCGTGAGCCAGCAGATCGAAGGCCCGGTCCAGATCGTCGGAGAGGTCGTCGTCCCCCCGCCGCACCCAGCACGTGAACGCCGCCGTCGCCGCCCCGAGCGCGGCTCGCGACAAGGTCTCGGCGGGGAGGTCGTCCGGTGCGCCTCCCAGGCGGCGGGCAGCGAACGCCGCCACCACCCGGCGCCACTCCCCGTACCGCACGGCCGAGTGGGCCACGAGCGCGTCGACCGAGTCGATGAGGCGGATCCGGACGCGGAGCTCACCGAGCTCGCCGGCGCCGAAGTGGTTCGTGCCCACCACCGCCTGCCGGAGGGAGTCGAAGAGCGCCTCGCCGTCCGGGGCTGCCCGCAGGTGACGGTCGAGGCGTGCCAGCTCGGCGTCGAACTCTCCCCAGACGATGTCCGCCTTCGAGGCGAAGTACCGGAACACGGTCCGGCGGCCGATCCCCAGCGCCGCCGCGATGTCGCCGACCGTGGTCGCGTCGTAGCCGTCGCGATCGAAGAGCACCATGGCCACCCGGGTGATCGCCGCTCTAGAGGTGGTCGGACGCCGACCCCGGCCCCGGCCCGGGTACGCCGGTTCACCGCCCGGCACGGGACGCCCGGGTACCGGGCCGACACGATCAGCGGAGGATGCGTCCGGTGCGCGCGCCATCAGGCTTCCATTTTGGCATCGAGTGTTATAAATTGGAACCCTCGGGGTCGCCCCTGGGGTCGGCACAGTCGGCGGTCGCGGAATCGGCGGTCGCGGAATCGGCGGTCGCACAGTCGGCAGTCTCGCTCCGGGCGACGGGTCCCGACCTCCGACCACCACCACGAGGAGCCGACGATGCCTGCCACTTCCGACGATCGAGCCACCGTTGCCCCCGGCCCGGGCACCCCACCGGCCGAGACCGAAACCGGGGAACGCTCCGCCGACCTGGTCGAGAGCGACCTTCTGGTCGAGGACGTCTCCATCGACGGCATGTGCGGCGTCTACTGACCGTGCCGGTCACCGCGTCACCGGCCACCGGACGGCGTGAGCGCACGGCGGGCGGGCGACCGGGTGCACCCACACCGGGGGCGCCGGCGGGCTTCGATCCCGGGCTGCCCTGGGAGCTGGCGCCCCAGGTGTCGTTGCGGCCGGAGTCGTTCGGGGCCCTGGCGTACCACTTCGGGACCCGCCGCCTGTCGTTCCTGAAGAGCCCGACTCTGCTGCGCGTGGTGGAGATGCTCGGCTCGGCCCCGAACGCCCGGGAGGCGTGTCGACGTGCCGGCGTCGTGCCCGGGGAGATGGACCACTACACCGAGGCACTGGCGACGTTGGCGGCGACCGGGATGATCGTCGGACAGCTGGAGCTCCGAACCGCCGGAGGCCGGGAGCCGGGTGGTCGGGCCACCGGGGAGGCCTCCCGATGACGGGTACCGCTCCCACCTCTCTCGTCGACCGGTTCCAGCTGGGGCTCGACGCCCCGATCTGCCTGACCTGGGAGCTCACCTACGCCTGCAACCTGGCCTGCGTGCACTGCCTGTCGAGCTCGGGCCGCCGCGACCCCCGGGAGCTCTCGACCGAGGAGTGCATGGCCGTCGTCGACCAGCTCGAGGCGATGCAGGTCTTCTACGTGAACGTCGGCGGGGGGGAGCCGACCATCCGCGCCGACTTCTTCGACCTGGTCGACTACGCCACCAGCCACCACGTAGGGGTGAAGTTCTCCACGAACGGGTCCCGGATCACCGCCCCGGTGGCCCGACGGCTGGCCGCCAACGACTACGTCGACGTGCAGCTGTCCCTGGACGGCGCCACCGCCTCGGTCAACGACGCGCTGCGCGGGACGGGCTCGTACGCCACGGTGCTCCAGGCCATGGAGCACCTGGCTGGAGCCGGCATCTCCGGTTTCAAGCTGTCGGTCGTCGTCACGCGGGAGAACGCCTCGCAGCTCGACGAGCTGGCCGCGCTGGCCGACCGCTTCGGTGCCCAGCTCCGGCTGACGCGGCTCCGCCCATCGGGCCGCGGCGCCGACGTCTGGGACCAGCTCCACCCCACGGCTGCGCAGCAGCGGGCGCTCTACGACTGGTTGGTGGCGCACGGCGAGCACGTCCTCACCGGCGACTCCTTCTTCCACCTGGGTGCGTACGGGGATCCGCTCCCGGGTCTCAACCTGTGTGGCGCAGGGCGGGTCGTGTGCCTCATCGACCCGGTGGGGGACGTCTACGCCTGCCCGTTCACCATCCATGACGACTTCCGGGCCGGCAACGTCCGCCAACCCGGAGGGTTCCCGGAGATCTGGAGGCACGCCGAGCTCTTCGCCGGCCTCCGCCGGCCGCTCTCGGCTGGGGCATGTGCGTCCTGCGGCCAGTTCGACTCGTGCCGGGGTGGCTGCATGGCGGCGAAGTTCTTCACCGGTCTCCCCCTGGACGGTCCCGACCCCGAGTGTGTCAGAGGGTTCGGCGAGGCGTCCCTCGCCCATGCCGACCCCGTGCCGCCCCGTCCGTCGGCTGACCACTCCCGGAGACGGGGTGGAACCGGTGGTGCGCCGTCGGTTCCCGTGACGCTCATCTCCCCCCGGCGGTCCCGGCCCTGCGACGAGGACGCACTGGCCGCCTCCCGGCCAGCGGCGGCCGGACCCTCTCCGTGCCCCTCCTGACCGAACCGGTCGTCCTGGCCGGGAGGCGGGCGCCGGCACGGGTCGTCTTCGGACCCCACCCGACGAACCTGGGGGACGGGCGCGCCTTCTCCCCACGCCACGTGGCCTACTACCGACGCCGGGCCGCCGGTGGGACCGGCGTGCTCGTCACCGAGACGGCGTCGGTCCATCCCTCTGACTGGCCCTACGAGCGCGCTCCCCTGGCGACGGCGTGCGGGGAGGGGTGGTCGGCCATCGCCGCTGCATGCCACCCGGAGGGCACCGTGGTGCTGGCCGGGATCGGCCACACCGGCGGCCAAGGATCCAGCGCCTACTCGCAGTCGTGCTTGTGGGCGCCGAGCCGGGTGGCCGACGCCGTCAGCCGGGAGCTCCCCTACGAGATGGAGCAGACCGAGATAGACCAGCTCGTCGCCGGGTTCGCCGCCGCCGCCGCCGTGGCTCGCGACGCCGGCTTGGACGGCGTCGAGGTCGACATGGGGGCGACGGCGCTCCTCCGCCAGTTCCACAGCGGCCTCACCAACCACCGCACCGACGACTATGGGTCCGACCGGCTGAAGCTGTCACGCGACGTCCTTACCGCCGTCCGGGCGGCGCTGCCTGGCGGGGCGGTCCTGGCCGTCCGGCTGTCCTGCGACGAGCTGGCGCCGTGGGCCGGCATCACCCCCGAGCAGGCTGCCGGCCACGTGGCCGAGCTGGCGCCACTCGTCGACCTGCTGACCGTCGTGCGCGGAGGGCCCTACTCGGCCTCCGCATACCGCCCCGACGGCCACGGAGCCCCGGGGGCGAACTCCGAGCTCTGCCGGCAGATGCGGGTAGCCATCGCTGCGGGCGCCCCGGGCGCCGCGGACCTCGGATGCGGGGGCACGGGCGGGGGCACGGGCGGGGGCGGCCCGGCCGTCGTCCTCCAGGGGAGCGTGGTCGACCCGCAGGATGCCCAGCGCTACCTCGACGGCGGCGTGGCGGACCTGGTGGAGATGACCCGGGCCCAGGTCGCGGAGGCCAGGCTCGTCACGCTGGTCCGTGACGGGCGCGCTCCGGAAGCCCGCCCGTGCATCCTGTGCAACCAGACCTGCATGGTCCGTGACGCCAGGAACCCGGTGGTCACGTGTATCGGAGACCCTCGCAGCGGCCACGAGCTGGAGGATCCCGCAGTCGAGGGCACCGACGCCGTGGCGCGCGACGTGGTGGTCGTCGGAGGCGGCCCCGCCGGGCTCGAAGCGGCCCGGGTGGCAGCGGCCCGGGGGCATCGGGTACGGCTGGTCGAGCAGCGCACCCGGGTGGGCGGTGCGCTCCGGCTGGCGGCGCTCGGCGCCGGACGGTCCCGACTAGCAGTCCTCGTCGACTGGCTGGAGGCCGAGTGCTCCCGGCTCGGCGTCCTGGTCGAGACAGAGACCTCGTTCACGTCGGAGGACGTCACCGGCGCATTGGAGGCGGGCGCGTCGGTCGTGATCGCCACCGGGTCGAGACGGCGGCCCCATCTCCTGGACGGGGAGCACGGGGCCGCCCGCGACGGGGGCGCCCACGACGGGGTCACGGTGGTCGACGTGGCCGATCTCCTCGGACGCGCGGCCGATCTCCTCGGACGCGACGCCGCCGGGTCTCGGAGTGAGGACGCCGGGCCGGAGGCCATCAACGCCGCTCTCGGCGTGGACGGCCCGGTCGTCGTCGACGACCCGATCGGCGGACCCATCGGCATCTCCATCGCCGAGGCGCTGGCGGCGACGGGCCGGGACACCCGCATCGTGACCCCCGATCCCGTGGCCGGGACGCTCCTGTCGCGCACCGGCGATCTCGCCGACGCGAACGTGCGCCTGCAGCGGGTCGGCATCCGCCGCGAGCTGCGGGCCCGGCTCATGGGTAGTGCCCCGGACATCGAGAGGTCGGCAGACCCCGGCGACACGCCAGGCGCCGAGGGGGAGAGCGGGACCGTCGTGGTGGAAGACGTGTGGAGCGGAGCGATCCGCTCCATCGCCTGCAGGGTCGTCGTCGACTGTGGCTACCGCCTTCCGGAGGACGCGCTGTCGGCTGGCATGGGCCATCCCCGCCTCTCCCGAGCCGGGGACTGCGTGGCCCCCCGGACCGTCCACGAGGCGATCCTCGAGGGTCGGCGCGCCGGGATCGGGATCGGGATCGGGATCGGGGCACCATCCCGGGTGGCTGCGACAGCGGGAGACCCGGGGGATCGGCCATGAGCGGTGCAACGACGTTCCGGTACCTCTTCAGCCCGCTGCGGATCGGACCGGTCACGGTGGCCAACCGGGTCGTCTTCTCGGCCCATCTCACCAACTACGCCCAAGACGGCTTGCCCACCGGGCAGCACGCCGCCTACTACGCCGCCCGCGCCGCCGGGGGGGCGGGCCTCATCGTCACCGAGGAGCAATCCGTCCACGAGACGGACTGGCCCTACGAGAAGCTCATCCACGGCTACCGGGAGGCCGTCATTCCCGGGTACCGCCGGATCACCGATGCGGTCCATGCCCACGGCGTGCCGATCCTCGCCCAGATCAACCACAACGGCGGTCAGGCGTCGTCGATGTTCTCGCGGCTCCCGGTGTGGGCGCCGAGCCCCATTGCCGACCCGCTCTTCCGGGAGGTGCCCAAGGCGGTCGACCGCCGGGAGATCGCCGAGATCGTGGCCGGGTACGCCACCGTTGCCGAGCACTGCATGGCCGGGGGGTTCGACGGCGTGGAGCTCCAGTGCTCTCATTCGTCGATCGTCCGCGGGTTCCTCTCACCCGCCACGAACCACCGGGACGACGACTACGGGGGCTCGTTGGAGAACCGGTCCCGGCTCCTCGTCGAGATCGTGGACGCCGTAGCCGAGGTGCTCAGAGGCCGCGGGGCGCTGGGCGTCCGTCTCTGCGGCGACGAGCTCATCGAGGGCGGCACGACGATCGACGAAGCCGTGGCCGTCGCCCGCATCGTCGAGGCGACCGGGAAGGTGGACTACATCAACCCCTCGATCGGGGTGGCGACCGCCACGCTCTTCATGATCGAGGCCAGCATGCAGGTACCGCCCGGGTACGCGCTGTTCATCCCGAGCGCCATCCGGGACGCCGTGTCGTTGCCGGTGGTCGGCGTCGGCCGGTTCAAGGACGCCGTGCAGGCCGAACGGGCGCTGGCCGACGGACACTGCGACCTGGTCGGAGTGGTGCGGGGACAGATCGCCGACCCCGACTTCACGGCGAAAGCCCGATCGGGCAACGCCGGCGCCGTCCGGACCTGCCTGTCGTGCAACCAGGAGTGCGTGGGGAGGATGGGGCTCAACCGGTGGCTCGGCTGCATCGAGAACCCACGAGCCGGGCGCGAGTCCGTGTCACTCCCACCACCGGTCCGGCGCCGCTCCAGGGTGGTGGTCGTGGGTGGCGGTCCGGGCGGACTCCAGGCGGCGGTGGCGGCAACCGAGCGGGGCCACCAGGTGGTCGTGTTCGAACAGGCGGCGCAGCTCGGCGGCCAGGTGCTGGCGGCGGCCAGCGTGCCCAGCCGGGCGGAGTTCTTCGACATCGTCCGCAATCTCATTGCCCACGCCCGACGACTGGGGATCGACGTGCGCACCGGACACGAGGCCGACCATGCCACGGTGCTGGCCGAACGGCCCGACGTGGTGATCCTCGCCACCGGGGCTCTCCCCGAGCGCCCGTGGTGGGCCGGCGACCACCCCCGGATCGTCGACGTCCGCGACGTCCTCGAAGGGCGGGCGGAGCCGTCGGGGGACGTCGTCGTCTACGACGAGCTGGGCTTCCACCAGGCCACCTCGACGGCGGAGCTCCTCGCCGACCGGGGCTGCCGCGTCGAGCTCGCCACCAACGGGATGGTCGTCGGCCAGGACCTGGGGATCACGCTCGACCTGGAGACCTGGAACCTGCGGGCCGGGGCAAGGGGCATCGTCCAGACCGTCGACGTCGTGCCGATGGGCGCGACCACGGGAGACGGGAGTGGGGGCACGGACGAGCGCAGAGTGCAGATCACCTTCCAGCACCACCCGACGGGCGCCGACCACGTGGTCACCTGCGACTGGGTCGTCGCCTCCGTCCACCAGCGCCCGAACGACGGGCTGTGGCAGGCATTACGTGGTGCCCCGTTCCCGGTCCACCGGATCGGCGACTGTCTCACGCCGCGCCGGGCCCACGCCGCGGTGATCGAGGGTCATCGAGTGGCGGTCTCCCTGTGACC
>DAHXOA010000141.1 GCA_027365145.1 Acidimicrobiaceae bacterium
CCGGCGATCTGGATCTCCTCGACCTCGACGCCTCCCTGCCGGCAACCTTCCAGATCGCCGCCCGAGCGATCGGGGCAGACACCGCCGATCGCAACCGGTGCCTCACCGTGACCGGATGCCAGAGCACGGCGGGATCGCCGGGCGACGCCGCCGCTCTGCGCGGCCTGGCGTCGATGGTCGGGGCGCTCCGGGACCGACCGGGCTCCCTGGGCTTGGTGACGGCCATCGGCGGGTACCTGACCGCTCACTCCTTTTGCATCCTGGGAACGGCACCACCCGGCGATGCCGGCAACGGCAACGGTGGGGCGCAGCCGGCCACGGGCGACCCGGCTATACCGGACGGCACCGTGACCGAGGTCGCCGCCGGGTTCCGGTGGGCCGACCCGCGTCAGGCGATCGCCGCCCGCCCCCAACGGGCCTCGGACGCGGAGGCCGACGGCGAGATCACGGTCGAGACGTACACGGTGACCTACGACGACGACGGCGCGCCGGAGCGGGCGGTCGTCGCCTGCCAGACACCCGAGGGGCACCGGACCTGGGGCAACGTCACCGACCCCGACCAGCTCGCCCTCCTCGTGACCGAAGAGGGGTGCGGACGGCTCGGCCGCCTCCGGAACGGCCTCGTCGACCTGGGCTGAGGACGCCCTCCCCGGACCAGGTAACCTGGGCCACCGTGAGCGATGCGTCTGCCACCCAGCTGACCCGGGACACCTACGACCGGCTCCAGGCCGAGCTGGAGGACCTGACCACCCGGGGCAGGGTGGAGATCGCGGCCGCCATCGAGGCGGCCCGGGCGCTCGGCGACCTGTCGGAGAACGGCGACTACCACGCGGCCAAGGACAGCCAGGGGAAGATGGAGGCCCGGATCCGCCAGCTCCAGGCCCTGTTGAAGGACGCGGCCGTCGTGGACGTCGCCGCCGGACCGTGCGACACCGTCGTGGCCGGGTCCGTGGTGACGCTCCGCTACGAGGGGGATGGCGATGACGAGACCCAGGAGTACTTCGTCGGGTCCATCGAAGAGCGCCAGGGCGGCCTCACCGTGGTCTCCCCGGGGTCCCCGTTGGGCCAGGCCGTGGTGGGACGGTCCGCCGGGGAGACCGTCGAGTACGCGGCCCCCGGAGGGACCCTCCGGGTCCAGATCGTGAAGGTCGGGGCCGAGCCGTGACGGCCGTGTACCCTCGCACCCTGTCGGAAAAGGTCTGGGACCGCCACGTCGTCCACGCCGGATCCGGCGAGGAGCCCGACATCCTCTTCATCGACCTGCACCTCGTCCACGAGGTCACGTCGCCCCAGGCCTTCGACGGCCTCCGCCTGGCCGGGCGGCGGGTGCACCGGCCCGACCTCACCATCGCCACCGCCGATCACAACGTGCCCACCGCCGACATCGACCAGCCGGTGGCCGACCCCATCTCGGCCACCCAGCTCAAGGTCCTGGCGGCCAACTGCGCCGAGTTCGGGATCACCTGCTACCCGATGGGCCATGCCAACCAGGGGATCGTCCACATCATCGGCCCCGAGCAGGGCCTCACCCAGCCGGGCATGACGATCGTCTGCGGCGACAGCCACACGTCGACCCATGGCGCCTTCGGGTCGCTGGCCTTCGGCATCGGCACGAGCGAGGTCGAGCACGTGCTGGCCACCCAGACGCTCCCCCAGCGCCGGCCCGCCACCATGGCGGTGACCGTCGACGGGACCCTCCCGCCCGGGGTGACGGCCAAGGACGTCGTGCTCGCCATCATCGGCGAGATCGGTACGGGAGGCGGCATCGGGCACGTCATCGAGTACCGCGGCACGGCCATCACCGGGCTCTCGATGGAGGGCCGAATGACCGTGTGCAACATGTCGATCGAGGCCGGGGCGAGGGCCGGCATGGTGGCGCCGGACGACACCACGTTCGCCTTCCTCGAGGGACGGGACCACGCGCCCTCAGGTCGGGCCTGGGACGAGGCGGTGGCCGACTGGCGCTCCCTCGCCACCGACGACGGCGCGGTCTTCGACCGGTCGGTGACCCTCACTGCCGGCGAGCTCCGCCCCCACGTGACCTGGGGTACGAACCCGGGGCAGGTGGTGCCCATCGACGGGCGAGTGCCCGATCCGGGCAGCTACTCCGATCCGGCATCCCGGGATGCCGCCGCCCGGGCCCTCGAATACATGGGACTGACGGCCGGGGTGCCCATGGGCGAGGTGGCGGTGGACACCGTGTTCATCGGGTCGTGCACCAACGGACGCATAGAGGACCTCCGGGCCGCAGCCGCCGTGCTGGAGGGCCGTCGGGTGAAGTCCGGCCTCCGCGCCCTCGTCGTTCCCGGGTCGCACCGGGTGAAGGCCCAGGCCGAGGCGGAAGGGCTCGACCGCGTCTTCCGCGCCGCCGGCTTCGACTGGCGCGAGCCGGGTTGTTCGATGTGCCTGGCCATGAACCCCGACAAGCTCGCCCCCGGCGAACGGGCGGCGTCGACGTCCAACCGCAACTTCGAGGGCCGCCAGGGACGGGGAGGGCGGACCCACCTCGTGTCGCCCGCCGTGGCCGCCGCCACCGCCGTGGCCGGCCACTTCGCCACCCCAGAGGAGCTCGGCTGATGCAACCGGTCAGGATCGTCTCGGGTCGTGGTGTCCCCTTGGACCGGTCGGACGTGGACACCGACCAGATCATCCCGTCCGACTGGCTGAAACGCGTCGAGCGCACCGGGTTCGGCGCCGGCCTGTTCGGCGAGTGGCGGGACGACCGGGACTTCGTGCTCAATCGGGAGGAGTACGCCGGCGCCACCGTCCTCGTGGCCGGACCCAACTTCGGCACGGGCTCCTCGCGGGAGCACGCCGTCTGGGCCCTTCAGGACTACGGCTTCCAGGCGGTCGTTTCTCCGCGATTCGGCGACATCTTCCGGAACAACTGCACGAAGGCGGGGCTCGTCCCCGTCCAGGTCGATGCCGGTACCGGTCGCGCCCTCCTCGACGCCCTGCTCGCCGATCCGGGGATCGAGCTCACCATCGACGTGGAACGGGGCACGGTCAGCGCACCGGCTGCGAGGATCGAAGCCACGTTCTCGCTCGACGCGTTCACCCGGGAACGCCTGGTGAACGGCTGGGACGACATCGGGTTGACCCTCCGCTACGAGCAGGAGATCACCGACTACGAGGCCCGGCGTCCGGGCTGGTTGCCCACCACCACCTGAACGACTCCCAATCACGACGGCTCCCGAACGGCCGACCACCCCCATCGAGCCGCCGACTCCGGGCCCCGAGTGCCGCCGACGACCCGTCAGGCCCGGCTCGCCACCCAGTGCTCGACGACCCTGGCCTCGGCGGCCACATGGCTCTCCAGGCCGCCGAAGATCCCCCGCTCCACGCTGCGCCCCACGATCGGCACCTTCACGTCGAGGGTGCCGTCGACGTGCCAGAGCGTGCCGTCGCCAGCGACGTCGTACCGGGAGGTCCCGGCACAGGCGAGCAGATCACCGTAGTGGTCGGGCACGACGGTGAACTGGGCGGAGTGCTCGTCGAACCGGAACGTCGTGGCGATGACCCAGGTGAGCTTGCCCGGGTCGATGACGGCCCGCACCGCCGGCGAAAGGGTGCCGACGAAGGCGTAGCGGACCTCGACGGCACAGGTGGCTCCCGACTCCCGCCGGTCGAGCACCTGGGGGGTCCCGATAGCGGGCAACCCGCCCAATCCCTCGTAGTAGGCAGGATCACGCAGCGTCCGTTCGACGGCGCCGCGCTCAGCGGCGATGGACTGGTCGATCTCGAAATGCACTCCAGCTCCCCTCCGGGTGGGTTCACCCGCCTCCTGCGGTCGTGCCCTGCTCCCCTGGGACCCGACGCGCCCGGAACGACGCCAGCCATCCGTCGAACTCCGTGGCCACGATCCGCTCGCCCGTCACCCCACGGGCCTCCTCCGACGCCAGGAACACGGCCGGAGGCCCCATGACCTCGGGCGGGAGCAGCGAGCGCCGAGCGGCCTCGGGGAGCGCGTCGGGGATCATCCCGGTGGCGGTCGCACCACCGGGGAGCACCATGTTGACCGAGATCCCGTAGGGACGGAGGTCCTCGACCATGATGGTGCTCAGCGATTCGGCTCCCGCCCGGGACGGTCCGTAGGGGACGAAGCCCCGGCGGCGCATCGTGCCGTGGTTCATCGTCACGTTCACGATCCGGCCGTGGCCCTGGGCGACCAGGGCGGGGGCGAACGCCCGGGCGACGAGGAAGTACCCGGTGAGGTTGGTGGCGATCACGTCGGCGAACCCCTCCGGGGAGACCTCGAAGAACGGTCGGGGATCGTCGAAGAAGCGGGGGTTCACCGTGCGCATCCCGATCCCGGCGTTGTTGACGACGACCTCCAGCCCGCCCCAGCGTTCCAGGAGGCTCCCCACGGCCCGGTCCACCACGTCCGGATCGCGCACGTCGACGGCCAGGGCCTCGGCGGCGAGCCCACGTCCCCGGCGCCCCTCCACGGCGGTGTCCAGTCGAGGACCTGGACGCGCCGCCAGTGCCACCGTGGCTCCGGCTTCGAGCAGCGCGTCGGCGATCGCCGCGCCCAACCCACTCGTCGCGCCCGTGACCACGGCTCGGACCCCGGAAAGATCGTCCATCTCCGAGACGCTACCGGCGCCGCACCTCTTCCGCCCGTCGCCGTGCACGGACGTCAAGGCCTACCCCGATGCGGGTCCCGGTGACGCCCCCGGAACGGTGCGCTCTGCGTCTCCGGTCGGGCCCGGAACGGTGCGCTCTACGCCCGCACGTGGGCCCGGGGCGGTGCGCTCCTCGGGTGGTCGGGTGTTCCGGAATGCCAGGTAGTACGCGACCGTGTTGATCCCCATGAACAGCGTGGCCCCGACGATGGGCGTGTCCAGGAACACGCCCATCAACGCGCCGCCGACGACGGGGCTGATGCTCGCCGTCACCATCGAAGGGAGGCTGCCGAGCGCAGCCACGGTTCCTCGCCGATGCTCCTCGGCCACACCCATGGTGTAGGACTGCCTGGCCGGGATACCCAGGCTGTTCAGGCCGGTCCGGAGCGCGAGCAGGACGCTGGCGATGAGGAAGGTGGGGACGACCGCCATGAGGGCGAGGACCACCACGGAAAAGGCGCGTGTCACCACCACCGTGTGGACCGACCCGAACCTTCGGGTGATCCGGGCGGCGCCCAGGTACGGGAGTGCGCTCACGAGGTTCACGATGGCGTAGAGCACGCCGAGCTCAGCCGAGCCGACGCCGTAGCGGACATGGAACCAGTAGGTGAGCAACGGTCCGAGGAAGCCGAATCCGAGGCCGTTCACGGCGTTCGTGAATCCCAGCCGGCCCACGAGCTGGCGGGTCGACAGGTTGGAGGCCGGCTCCGGCGGCACACTGGCACCATCCGACCGGGCGGCAGTGGTATCGGGCGACGCCGGCTCCCCCACCCGGTCGGATGGTGCGTGACGGACGCTCCGCACGGTCCTTCCCGGTCGCGGTTCCCTGAGGGGCCACGACACCGCAGCCACCCCGACCGAGATGACCGCCCCGACGATGAAGATGAGCCGGTAGGCGTCGACCATGGAGAGGTGGCTGGTGTGCAGGGCCGAGGGGGCGATCGCCACCAGCGATCCCGCCGATGCCGCGATCACCCCCACGAACCCCAGCCGGGCGAACGAGCGGGTCCGGTGCTCCGCGGACACCGAACCGGCAAGCAGCGGCTGCTCGGCGGGGAAGAAGGGTCCCCAGGCGCCGCCGCTCCCCGCTCCCCCACCGCGACCGACGCCACCGAGCCCGCTGGCCAGCACCACCACCGCCAGGTTGCCGACCCCGGCGAGCGCCAGCGCCCCAACCGCCCCGGCCAGGCCCAGGCCGACGAGCATGGGCCGGCGGCCGATCCGGTCGCCGAGAATCCCGACGACGGCCATCATCCCGGCGCTGATGACGCTCCCGAGAGTGAGCACGAGGCCGACCGTGGTCGCCGACGCCCCGCGATCGGCCAGGTAGAGCGGGAACACCACCGTCAAGAACGCGGTGGAGAAGCTGCGGAGCGCCCGACCGGCATACAACCACGGGAGGTTGCCCTCGTAGTCGCTCATGGACGGTGCATCCGTGGTCACGAGGCCAACCCCGGCCCGGAGCGGAGGATCGCGGTGTCGTCACACCCGGAGGCGAGCTGCGCCGGCCCTCCGCGGTGCCCCCTCACCGTGTCAGATCCCGTCGACCGGCGTGGAGGGGGCAACCGGCCCGTCCGGCTTCAAGACCGCGGCGGGGACAGCCTGCCTCTCTCCCGCCGGTGCCTGGTCGTCCGTGGCATGGTCGGGCGGTGTCCCCGGAAGCCGGTGCCGCCGCAGGACGTTCGTCGCCGACAGGGCGGCCGCCAACGCCATGAACGCCATGAGGGCGTAGAACGCCGAGTGGATCCCGCTGCTGAACGCTCCGGCCAGATGGTGGTCGAGCCTGGTCGTCCCGACGAAGATGGCGAACGCGACGTGTCGGGGTACGGCCCTGGCCGCCACCAGCACGGCGACGGAGAACGAGAAGACCATCCCCACGTTGGAGAACGTCCGGAGCATGCCCGACGCCGTGCCGAACGCGTTGCCCGGAGCTGCTTTCATCACGGCGGCGTTGTTGGCCGGGAAGAAGCCACCGCCGCCGATCCCGTTCACGACCGATGCGGCGACGACGACCCAGAGCGCCGTCGAGAGCCCGAGCTGTGCGTACACGGCGAGGGCGACGATCTCCACTCCCAGGCCGACCGTGGCCGGCCAGACCGGCCCGATCCGGTCGGCCAGCCGTCCCGAGAACGGACCGACGATGCCGCCGACGAGGTACCCCGGCACGAGCAGGAGCGAGGCGTGCAGCGGGGTGAGCTGCCGCACGCCCTGGAGGTACATGATCACGAGGAACAGGACGGCGTAGTTGGCCAGACCCTGGAACAGCGAGGCGAAGAGCGCCGGGCTCATCGTCGGGATGTGGAAGAGCGACAGGTCGACCAGCGGGGCGGTCCGGGACCGCTCCACCAGCACGAACGCCACCAGCAGGACCAACCCGCCCACCAGGTACACCACGATCGACGCCGAGAGCGCCGACGTTGCCAGGTTGGTGATGGCCCACAGCACGCCGAAGAGCCCGGCCCCCAGCGTCACCATGCCGACGAGGTCCAGCTTCTGGCGATGGCGCTCGCCGGAGTCGTGGAGGACCCGGAGCGCCAGGGCGAACGCCAGGATGCCGGCGGGGACGTTGATCCAGAAGATCCACCGCCACGAGATGAAGGTGATGATGAGACCGCCGAGCAGGATCCCCAGGATGGCACCCGTGCTCCAGCCGATCGAGATGTACCCGTAGGCGTTCCCCCGCTTCTCGGGCGGGAAGGTATCGGCGATCACCGCGCCGGAGTTGGCGGTGATCAGCGCACCCCCCACCCCCTGGAGCAAGCGGAACACGATGATCGTCGCCTCGTTGCTGGAGAGCGCGCACAGCGCCGAGCCCACGATGAAGACGAGGAAGCCCGCCTCGTACATCCGCACCCGGCCGAACATGTCGCCGAGCCGGCCCACCTGGGTGGCGAGCAACGTGATGATGAGGAGGTAGCCGATGATCACCCAGATGATCCCCGACAGGGCCACGTGGAGGGTCCGTTCCATCTCCGGCAACGCCAGGACCACGATCGTCGTGTCGACGGCGGTCATGAGCACCCCGGTCACGATGACGAACAGTGCGGCGCTGCTGCTCGTCACCGCCCGCCGGGTGGGAGTTGTCGTCATGAGGCTTCCTCCGGGTCCGTGAGCGTGCGGCCAGACATGCACCGGGGCCGGGGAGGCGAAACGGGCGACGCCGACACACACGCCGCGGTCGCCTACCCCCACCGGGCGCGAGGCCGGTACGCCGGCGCCGGTACGCCAGGAAGACTAGCGGCGCGGCATACCGCGTCGATCGCCGTTCTTCCGGGGGAACGGGACGCCGGCTCCCGGGATCACCGGCGGGCATGACGCCGTCGGGAGCGGCGGACCCGTCGGGAGCGGCGGCGCGGACCTCAGCTGCCGGCGCCTCCCGAGCTACCGACGTCGTGCTGCCGTCCGGGCAGCCCACCAAGGGACGGATGCGGGGAGTCCAGCGCAACGGGGTCGCCCGGATCCTCCTGGTCACCGGACCGGAGGAGAGAGACCCCGTCGTGGTAGACCAGGCGATCGGCCCGGACCGGTGCCGACAGCAGCCCACACAGGTACTGGCCCACGAGATCCGCCCCCGCCGCCAACGCCAGTGGCAGCCCGGCCGAGAAGCCCGGCGCCACCGCGGTGACGAGGATCGTCCCGTCGTCCCCGACCAACCCTCGGAGTGTGGCCGGACCGCGGAGGCCGACCGCCGCCAACGCCGCCGAGACGAGGTTGGGGAGAGAGGGATGGTGGAAGGTGGCGCCGATCGCGCCCTCGCCGCCCCGCCCTGCCGGACGCCAGTAGGACACCGATCCGGCCAGGACGCCCGCCCTCGTCACGAGGGCCTCGACCCCGAACGACCGGCCACGATGGGCCGGCGGCGCTCCCGTCATGTCGGCGTCGCCCACCGTTCCGATGAGGGAATCCGCCTCCAGACGTGTCGCCACGCCGAAGTCGGACGGGACACCGACCGCGGCGAGGACTCGGGCCGTGGTGGCGCGATCCCGGGTCAACGCGGCGGCATGGGGATCTGGCCACCAGGTGGCGACGCCCTGGTCGGAGAGGGCTCCTCCCGTCACCGACAGGATGGAGAGTGATGCCCCGTCGGCACACGCCAGGCCCACGGCTCCCGTCTCCTGCACCAGTCGGGTGAGCATGGCCACGG
Organism: Acidimicrobiaceae bacterium; assembly: GCA_027365145.1. Taxonomy (GTDB): domain Bacteria; phylum Actinomycetota; class Acidimicrobiia; order Acidimicrobiales; family RAAP-2; genus JAKADK01. Next base: position 8,770 of record DAHXOA010000141.1, read on the forward strand.
TGTCCGGGTGCCCGATCGGCGGCGTGATAAGGATCTGATCGACCAGGCGGAGCCCATCGGCGAACGGATCGGCATCGGCGGCGATCACCCGGTGGCCCAGCTCCTTCAGCGAGGTCACCAGCGCAGAACCCGCCGGGCCCCCGACACCGACCACCACGAGGGGCAGGGGGGTAGACGGTGACCGGGGACCCGGAGGAGATGACGCCGAGGGAACGTGCCCCGTTCCACCGGCGGCGACCTGGGCAGAGCGTAGCGCAGGCACGGCCGGCGTGGGCTGGTCAATCGCGCCCCGGCGCTCGGCCAGGTGGCGGTGCGCCCAGAGGCGGAGGTCCACCATGGCCGGGGTGCGGACAGGCTCCCACTGATTGCGCGCCACGACGGCGGCCAACGTGTCGCGCACGTCGGGGTCGTCCTCGACGCGCGACCGCTCGAACAGCAGCTCCGCGAACGGCACCAGACCCTGACCTGCCACGACTTCCAGGGCGGCGCGGCGCGCCAACGGGCTCGGGTCCTCGACGGCTCGGGTGATCGCTTGCCGTGTGCGACGGGTCCTGATCGTCCGCCAACACCACGCCCACGCGACCAGCGCGGCACCAACCCCCGCCACCAGCTCCGTTCCTGTCGTCATCGCTCCTCCGTCTCCGAGGTCGAACCGGTTGGCTTTGCCTGCTTCCCCGAGGGGGACGGAGCGTGGATGCCGGGGGCGGTGGGTGCAGACGGCGTCCCGTCCGGAGCACCATGTGCGATATGGATCCTCCGGGATCCGACACCGGGACGGCGCCATGCCGCGCCCCGACCCTGCCGCCTGGGCAGGAGCATCCAGATGAGCAACACCCAGCCCGCCAGGAGGGAGGCGAAGCCGAAGACGCTCCCCACCCAGTCATGGAAGAGGACCAGGACGACCCGGCCCGCCACCAACCCCACCAGGATGGACGAGTCGATCCTGACCACGTTGCCGAGAAACATGATCGCGGCGGCGGCGGCAACCGCCCGGACGAACCGGAACGTGGACATGCCGTTCGCCCGTCGGACCCGGGACGAGATGATCGTGGCCAAGCCGACCAGCGAGAGCACGGCCGGCAGCGACGAACAGGGTGGGGCGAGGTTGACCCAGAACGAGGCATGGCGCGACGGGTTCAACAGGATGTCGTGACCGGCGGTCGCGCCGACACCGGTGAACCCCATCAGGTGGAGCAGCCCGGCGTCGAACACCACTTCGAACCGGCGGAAGGCGCTCTGTCCCAGGGCGAACACCAGCCCGACCCCGAGCACCACCCCGAGCACGTGGACGATCACCGGCAGGCGACGGCCGGAGACGGCCCCGAGTCGGCGGGAGAGGCCAGTGCGGGTGCGGTCAGCCGTGCCCGTGGGCGTCGACCACGCCCCGTCGAGCGGGACCGGAAGGGCAGGAGGGGGAGGAGGCGCCACGGCTCAGCGGTCGCCGGCCGGGGCACCGGCCTCGTGGGCGCGGTCGCCGGCCGCTCCGAGGAGAGCACGGCCCCCAGGCGCGGCGTGGCGCGCCGCCGCGTCGCCGACGTGGGCTCCGGCCTGAAAGAGGTCGGGCTCCCAGAGGAGCCGGGGCGTGGTGAAGCCCTCGGCATGCCGGACCCGGCCCTGATGCCCGCGGAAACGCGCCTGGGCCTCGACCGCCTCGAGGTCGACGGGCCCGCTCCCGAGCACCTGGGAGAGGTGCATGCGCAGCAGGTCCAGCTTGGCCTCCACCAGGCCGTCGATGTCGACGTAGACGTGGGGAGCGAAGGCGATCGACGATGGAGTCTCGTAGCAGAGCAGCCGGGCGTTGCGCCGGCCGGCGGCGAGCGTGGCCTCCGCTGTCGCCCGGTGGTCCTGGTGGGTGTCGGCGACGCCGTGGGTGTAGATGACGTCGGCCCGGGACGACGCGATAGCGGCTTCGATCACCCCGACGGCGTCGTGGCCGGCGTCGACCGCACCATCGGTGAACCCGCCCCAGTGCAGCTCGGCACCGAGCGCGCTCGCCACCTCTTCTTGTTCGGCCCGCCGGCTCGTCATGCCGCGGGGGCCCCGTTCGCCACCGGTCATGACCAACATGGAAAGGTCGTGGCCTGCCCGTCGATGGACGAGCAACGCACCCCCGCATCCCAGTTCGATGTCATCGGGATGTGCGCCGATCGCCAGCACTCTCATGATGCTGCCCCCCTCCAGGCGGCGGCGTCGCCCGAGCGCTTCGTCTTCACCCAGGTGTAGGAGCCGCCGAACGCCCAGGTCAGCCAGGCCCAGGCGCAGATCGCCATCGACACCAGGAACATCGGGAGGAACCAGACCATGGCCCAGGCCAGACGACGGTCGGCCCGCCCGAGCAGCAAGCCGGCACCGAGCTCCACCAGGGGGCCCAGGAACAACAACGTGGAGTAGATGTCGAGCGCGAGCGGGCTCCCTGGCGGGCCGTACCCGGCGAACCAGGCGACGAGCAGGCCCATCCCGAACAGCGAGAGGACCGGGAGGTGGAAGGCGAAGAGGAACATCTCCGACTCCACCTTCTCGGCAAAGGTGAGTCGGTCGGACGACCACACCGCGCCCCGGTAGTCCCGCCACGCCTGCTGGTGTCCACGCGCCCAGCGCTCGCGCTGCCTCCAGTAGCGCCCGAAGGTGACGACACCCTCCTCCTCGTCGACCGCGGTCACGTCGTAGCGGACCCGCAATCCCGAGAGGATCATGCGGAGGGTGAGGTCGGTGTCCTCCGTCACCGTTTCGGGGTTCCAGCCGCCCAGTGCCCGCAGGGTCGAGGCCCGCACGGCGCAGTTGGCCCCCCCGTAGGCCGGGAGCCGGTACATGGCCTGCCGGCCGTACTCGTTGACGTAGTAGCCGGCCAGGTAGTCGACGGCGACCATGGCCGTGATGGGGCTGTCCTCCCCGTTCGCCACCAGGCACCGGCCCTGGACGGCGGCCACCTGGTCGTCCTCGAAGTGCCGGACGAGCCGGAGGACCACGTCGGGTCGGGGCCGGTGGTCGGCGTCGAAGACCACCACGATCTCTCCCCCCGCCGCCGCCAGGGCGGCGTTGAGCGCCCCGGACTTTCCCCCGCCCGCGCCGGGTGGCCGGTGCAGCGCGGTGAACCGAGGGTGCGAACGGGCAGCGCCGTCGAGGATCGCTGCCGTCCGGTCGGTCGATCCGTCGTCGACCACGACCCACTCCAGCCGGTCAGGCGGGTAGTCGAGACCGACCAGACCTTCGATCAGGCGCTCGGCGACCGACTCCTCGTTGCGACAGGCGACCAGCACCGATACCGACGGTCGGTACCCGGTGTCGACGATCGGAAGGTCGGCGTCGTCACTCCCGCACAGGGCCGAGGTGGCAAAGCCCAGATGACGGACGAAGAACGCGCAGAACAACGCGGCCACGACGAGCCCGAGGGCGACGACGGAGGTCCGGACGCCGAGGATCCCCACCGCCACGAGGACGGCCCCGAGCCCTCCGAGCGGGACCCACAGCGCTCCCCGGCCCGCTGCCCGACCGGCCCCCGCAACCCCGCCCGCCATCCGCGGCCCGCCAGCACTCCCGGTCGGGAGCGACGACGTGGTCGCGGATGGTCGGAACAGGGTCATGGAGGATGGTCGGTCGGACCGCGGTGCCGGTCAGCGGATCCGGGTCAGTCCTGAGCCCGGGTACGCATCGACGTGCGACGGCGCTGGTAGACGAAGAGCCCACCGCCGGCCATGAGCGCCAGCACCACGCCACCGATCGCCCCGATCGGCAGGGTCGTCGCGGAGGTGGCCGGTGACGAAGCCGGACCGGTCCCCGCCGAGTTGATGGCGCTCACCGTGAAGCTGTAGGTGGTCTTCGGCGACAGCCCGGACACCGTTGCGGTCGTGCCGGTCGTGGTCAGGCCGGTGCAGGCCGGACACGACGGCGTGACGTTCACGGTGTACCCGCTGATGGCAGCACCACCGTCACTCGACGGGGCCTTCCACGCCAGTGCCACCGTCGTGCCGGAGTCGGGGGTGGCCGTCACGTCGGTCGGCGCTCCCGGCTTGGACACGGTCGGGGCGGAGTAGACGTACGCCGTCACCGGCAGGGTCATGGTCTGGGTGGCAGAACCCAGCACGTCCTCAGCGATCCCGCAACCGGTTCCGGTGGCGGTGCCGTTCTTGATGGAGATGGGCGTGGAGGCCTGGTTCACGGTGCCGGTGGCCTTGGAGACGGTAGAGGACACCGCCGAGGGTGACGACAGCGTCCCGGAAGCCGAGAACGGCTGGGTGTAGCTGCATGGACCCGACGCCGCGCTCAGCGCCACGGTGAGGTTGCCAGCTTCGGTGACGGCGCCGGTGCTGGGGTCGTAGGTGCCGGTCACGCTACCGTCGTTGGTGATCGTGATGGTGGCGGTGATCCCCGACAGCGTGCCCGAGAGCCCGCTCACCCATGCTGCCTGGCTGGCCGGGAAGCTCACGGCCCCCGTCGAGGTGTCCAGGCTCCCGAGGAAGTCGTTGTACACCCCGTTCAGGGTCAGCGTCCCGATGCTGCCGTCGTTGACCGTCAGCGTGCCACCCGCCGTGGTGGTGGCGTTCGACCCGCCGTCCACACAGAGGTTGTTGGTGGCGGTGACCTGGGTCGAGCAGTCGAACCCGCCGTTGATCGTGGCGGCCGACGACGGGGTGGCGTCGAGAGCGCTCAGCCCGACCGTCGTGACCAGGCCGGCACCGGCGAGGGCAAGAGCAGCCCCCACCGAGCCGATCTTGCGTGCGTACCTTCGTTGTCTCATGTGGCTCTCCTCATGTTCGGGCGCGGGCCACCCGGGAAGAGCCCAGTAGCGGCACCGACGTCACGTCTGCTGTAAGGGGATGCGACGTCGCCTCCCCGGTTGCTGCGCATCTGCTGCGTCTCATCAACCGGCAGGCGCGCCCCGAACCGCCGCTCGTGGCGGTGGTCATGATTCCCGGCCCGGAAGCCAGATGGTGGCTCTCCGGTGACATCCGGGGGTAGAGTGGGTTCGCAGACCGACTGGTGGCAGCCGCCGCTGGGACCTGTGTCGCGACAGGGTCGCAGTCCGTGGCGTCTGCTTGCGCAGTGTGTGACTACCTTCGCTACGTCTGTGGCATCCCCCCCTTCGGTTGCCGCCAGTCGGGCCTGCAGCAGGCACGAGGTCTGCAGCGCGCACGCGTGGGGTCCACCGGCCGGTGGACGAGTACCGCGTTCCGACAGGCTTCGCTACCGAGATATGTCACGATTCTCCGTTGCCCCATGTTGCCCCCATGAACTCCGCCACGCGCCCACCCTCACCGGCTGGGCCTCACCCCTGATCGCCCCCACTCCGGAAGAACCGGGTCCACCCCTGACCGGTGTCCTCCCCATGAACAACCATCCAACAAGCACGGAGGTCGCTGCCCGGAATGGTACGCCGTCATTACCGGTCGGTCAACAGTTCTGGACCGGAATTTGTCCTGATCAGACGCTATGTAGTTGTGATACTACGGAACGTGGTGTACCGACTCCGCACGCCGCTGTCTCGATCCCCACGGACCGGTCGAGACCGACGCATCCACGACGTGCCGACGACACGACCCCGGACCACGGCGCGAGACAACGTGAGCGGCGGGAGCGGGCACGCACCCGATCCCGCCGCCTAGCCTTGGCCCATGCAGAGCCCCGCACCCGAGACTCGGTCCCGGATCCGAGCCATGCCAGTCGCGCTCACGTTGGCCGCGGTAGCGCTCGCGTCGGGGCTGGTGGTCCGTCGTCACGCTCGGGCCCGTCCGCTGCGGCTCGGCCACGGCGTGTGGCCCCCGGTCCCGACAGCCCCTGCAAGGCGCGACTGATCGATCTCGGGGCGATCCGAGCCTCTGGGGACCGTCGGGACTGCCGTCGCTCTCTTCCGGAGGCGCCGACCCAGAGACCATCGCCCGGTCACCCCCGGTCATCCCCCGACATCCCCCTGCCCGGCGGAGCCGAGACCGGCAGTCAGACGTCGATGGCGTGCACGTCGCTGATCCCCGGCGTGCCGCGCAGTGTCGCCAGCACCTTCCCGGGAACCGCCTGCTCTGTAGCGAGCACCATGAGCGCGGTGTTGCCCGTGGCCGACGGGCCCACCGCCATCGACGAGATCGAGACCTCGGCCTCGCCCAGCACCGTCCCCACCACGCCGATCATGCCGGCCCGGTCGTCGTTGCGGACGACGAGCATGTGGGGTGCCGGCGGCACCTCGACGATGTGGTCGTCGACGAGCACGAGACGGGGCTCGGAGCGCGGACCGGTCACCGTCCCGGCCACCGAATGGCCCGAGCTCCGCAGGGTGATCAGGTTCACGTAGTCGTGGGCTGTGGACGTCTGGACCTCCCGCACCTCCAGACCCCGCTCGGCGGCGAGCTGCGGCGCGTTCACGTAGGAGACCGGCTCCTCTGTGGCAGCCGCGAACACCCCCTTCAGGATCGACAAGGTCAAGATCCCCGTCCCGGCGCCGGCCAACCCGCCCTGGTACTCGATCTCGAGCGAGGCAGGGAGCCCCTCGTGGAGCCCGGCGAAGATCCGGCCGAGCTGCTCGGCCAGGCCCATGAACGGCCGGACGGTCTCGGACACGTCGGTGGCGGACACGTTGACGGCAAAGGGCACGAAGTCCCCGTTCAGCGCCAGGATGACCTGCTCGGCGATGGTGACCCCGGCTTTGTCCTGCGCCTCGGCGGTCGACGCGCCGAGATGGGGCGAGACGACCACGGAGGGCAGTTCGAAAAGTGGCGACTCCGTCGCCGGCTCCTTGGCGAAGACGTCGATACCGGCGCCCTGGACCCGGCCCGAGCGAATGGCTTCCGCCAGCGCGTCCTCGTCGATGATGCCACCGCGGGCGGTGTTGATGATGCGGATCCCGGGCTTCGCCTTCGCCAGGAGGTCGGCGCCGACCAGCCCGATCGTCTCGAGGTTCTTCGGCAGGTGGATCGTGACGAAGTCCGACTCCCCCATCAGCTCTTCCAGGCCCATCAGCTCGACGCCCATGTGGCGGGCCCGATCAGCCGACACGTAGGGGTCGTAGGCGACCAGCCGCATGCCGAAGGCCAGCGCCCGCTGGGCCACCAGCGCACCGACCCGTCCGAGCCCGATGACCCCGAGCGTCTTGCCGTGAAGCTCGACGCCCTCCCACTTCGAACGCTCCCACTTCCCGGCCACCAGCGCCGCGTGCGCCTGGGGAACGTTCCGGGCCTGGGCGAGGAGCAGCGCCATGGCCTGCTCGGCCGCAGAGAGGATGTTCGACTGTGGTGCGTTCACCACCATGACACCCCGGGCGGTCGCCGCCGGTACGTCCACGTTGTCCAACCCGATCCCGGCGCGTCCCACGACGACAAGGTCCGACCCCGCCGCCAGGACCTCGGCCGTGACCGTGGTCGCCGATCGGATGATGAGCGCGTGGGCACCGACGATCGCCGACACCAGCTCTTCGGGGGACAAGCCCAACCGGACGTCGACCTCGTGACCGGCGTCAGCCAGCTGGTCGAGGCCCCTCTGAGCCAACTTCTCGGTGACGAGCACCCTAGCCATGGTGTTCCTTCCTCTCGGGCACGTCCCCCGGCGCGCGCTTCCACACTACGGTCCCAGCTCCGGCTACCCGTCGGAGCACCTCCCCTGCCCGGGTCACGCTCGAGCCGGGCAGGGACGCTCCCGGGGCGGCGGGCACCAGCTCAGACGGCCTCGGCGAACAGCTTCGCCAGCCGGCTGACCCCTTCCACCAGGTCGTCGTCGGCCAGGGCGTAGGACAGACGGAAGTAGCCCGGCGCCCCGAATGCCTCCCCGGGAACGACGGCCACCTCCGCTTCGTCGATCGCCAGATCGGCAAGCGCCGCACTGGTGACCGGACGCCGGCCCCGGATCTCCCGCCCGAGCAACCCCTCGACCGATGGGAAGGCATAGAACGCCCCCTCGGGCTCGATGCAGGCCACCCCGGCGATCTCGTTCAGCATCCGGTGGATGGTCCGGCGCCTCCGGTCGAAGGCGGCCCGCATGGCGGCCACCGCCTCCAGGTCCCCGGACACCGCCGCCAGTGCCGCCCGCTGGGAGACATTGGCCACGTTCGACGTCTCGTGGGACTGGAGGTTGGTCGCCGCCGTCACGACGTCTGGTGGGCCGATCAACCATCCGACCCGCCATCCGGTCATGGCATAGGTCTTCGCCACCCCGTTCACCACCACGCACCGGTCGGCCAGCTCGGGCACGACCACAGGCATCGAGTGGTGCTCGACCCCGTCGTAGACCAGATGCTCGTAGATCTCGTCGGTGAGGACCCACAGGTCGTGGGCCACCGCCCACCGGCCGATCGCTTCGATCTCTTCCCGGGGATAGACGGCCCCGGTGGGGTTGGAGGGGGATACGAACAACAGCACCTTCGTCCGTTCGGTCCGGGCCGCCTCGAGCTGGTCGACCGTCACCCGGAACCCGGCGTCGGCGCCGGTGGGCACCACGACGGGGACGCCACCCGCCAGCGCGATGGCCTCGGGATAGGTGGTCCAGTACGGAGCGGGAACGATGACCTCGTCGCCGGGGTCGCACAGCACGGCGAAGGCGTTGGCAATCGCCTGCTTCCCGCCGTTCGTCACCAGGATCGACGACGCCGGCACGTCGAGTCCGGAATCACGCTTCGTCTTCTCCACCAGGGCGGCGCGCAGCTCGGGAAGGCCGGCCGTCGGCGTGTACTTGTGCGACCGGGGATCCCTGCAGGCCGTAACGGCCGCCTCGACGATGTGCGCGGGGGTGGGGAAGTCCGGCTCCCCGGCACCGAAGCCGATGACGTGGCGACCCTCCGCCTGGAGTGCCTTTGCCTTCGCGTCGACCGCCAGCGTGGCGGAGGGTGCGACGGCGGCCGCCCGAGCCGAGACCCGGCGACCGGTCACCGTGACCCCGCAACCGGACGGTGCCGCTCGCCATCCGACAGGGTGGTCGTGCTGCGGGTCGGCGTACTGCGGGTGGTCGTGCTGCGGGTGGTCGTGCTTGTCGACGTGGCGTCCGAGGTGCTGGTCGGGAAGATGTCCGAGGTGCTGGTCCAGGTGGCGGAGACGGGCAGGACACTCCCGGCTGGATCCCCCGTTTCGATGACGATGGCCATGGGTGACATGATTCCATACGTGACCGACACCCCCGACATCACCATTCCCGCCAACCTCCTCCCCGCCGACGGACGGTTCGGTTCGGGCCCCTCGAAGGTCCGTCCCGAGGCCGTCACCGCGCTCGCCGAGGCCGCATCCCACTACCTCGGGACGAGCCACCGCCAAAAGACGGTCAAGTCCGTGGTGGGCAGCCTTCGCTCCGGGCTCCGCTCCCTCTTCTCGCTCCCCGACGACTACGAGGTCATGTTGGGCAACGGGGGAACGACCTGCTTCTGGGATGCGGCCACGTTCGGGCTCATCGAGGCCAAGAGCCAGCACCTGAGCTTCGGGGAGTTCTCCTCCAAGTTCGCCAAGGCGGCAGCCGACGCTCCCCACCTCTCCGACCCCGACATCTTGACCTCGGAGGTCGGCACCCATCCCGACGCCGTGGCGCGGGACGATGTCGACCTGTACGCGCTGACGCACAACGAGACCTCGACCGGTGTCATGATGCCCATCACCCGGCCGGCGGGCGCGACCCCTCCAGACCAGGGGGGCGGGCTGGTGGCGGTCGACGCCACCTCCGGGGCCGGCGGCCTGCGCGTCGACCCGTCCGAGTTCGACGTCTACTACTTCGCGCCCCAGAAGTGCTTCGGATCGGACGGCGGGTTGTGGGTGGCGCTCCTCTCCCCTGCCGCCCAGGACCGCATCGCCCGCATCGGGGCGTCCGGTCGGTGGGTGCCGGCCTTCTTGGACCTCACCATCGCCCTCGACAACTCGAAGCTGGACCAGACCTACAACACTCCGGCCCTGGCAACGCTGTTCCTCTTCGACGACCAGGTGCGGTGGATGAACGACCAGGGCGGGATGGCGTTCTCCACCGGGCGGTGCGACCGGTCGGCCGAGCTCCTCTACTCCTGGGCAGAGGCGTCGTCGTTCGCCACGCCCTTCGTCTCCCGGCCGGCCGACCGGAGCGCCGTGGTGGGGACGATCGACTTCGACCCGTCCATCGACGCCACCGTGGTGGCCAAGGTGCTCCGGGCCAACGGGATCGTCGACACCGAGCCCTACCGGAAGCTCGGCCGGAACCAGCTGCGGATCGCCATGTTCCCCACCATCGACCCCGACGACGTCGCTGCCCTGTGCGGGTGCATCAACCACGTGGTGGGCGCGCTGGGCTGAGCTTCGGGTTGCACACGACCGGCGCCCGGCCGTCGGGCACCGGTCGTGGCTGGGGGTTCAGCCCCCGGAGATGTCCTGGATCCGCTGCTTGCCGGCGCTGATGAAGGGCATCATGCCCCGGAGGTCGGCGCCGACCTTCTCGACCGGGTGGTCGAGTCCGGCCTGGCGCAACGCCCGGTAGTTGGGCCGTCCGTTCCGGTTCTCGGCCACCCACTCGGCGGCGAAGGTCCCGTCCTGGATCTCGTCCAGGATCCGGCGCATCTCCTCCCGGACCGAGGCGTTGATCACGCGGGGACCCCTGGTCAGGTCGCCGTACTCGGCGGTGTCGGAGATGGAGAAGCGCATACCGCCGATCCCCTGCTCGTACATGAGGTCCACGATGAGCTTCAGCTCGTGGAGGCACTCGAAGTAGGCGGACTCCGGCTGGTACCCGGCGTCCACGAGCGTCTCGTAGCCGGCCTGGACCAGCGCGGTCAGCCCGCCGCAGAGGACGACCTGCTCCCCGAAGAGGTCGGTCTCGGTCTCCTCGGCGAAGGTGGTGCTAAGCACGCCGGCCCGGGTGGCGCCGATGGCATGGGCATAGGAGAGGGCGAGGGCGTGGGCCTTCCCGGAGGCGTCGGCCTCCACGGCCACCAGCGACGGCACCCCCCCGCCTTCGGTGTAGGTCCGGCGCACGAGGTGCCCGGGGCCCTTCGGAGCCACCATGGCCACGTCCACGCCGGGAGGGGGGGTGATCAGGCCGAAGCGGATGTTGAACCCGTGGGCGAAGAGAATGGCATCCCCGGGTCGGAGATGGGGAGCGATGTCCGCCTCGTACACGGCGGCCTGCTCCGTGTCGGGTAGGAGCATCATGACGACGTCGGCCTCCGCCGCCGCGTCGGCCACGGGGAGGACCCGGAGGCCCGCTTCCTCGGCCTTCTGCCGCGACGACGAGCCGTCACGCAGTCCGACGCGGACGTCGACGCCCGACTCGGAGAGGTTGAGCGCGTGGGCATGGCCCTGGGACCCGTACCCGATCACGGCGACCTTCCGACCTCCGATGAGGCTCGGGTCTGCATCCTTCTCGTAGTACAGCGTGGCCATCGTGGTCAACCTGCCTTCTCTGTCTGGTGGGTACGAACGTGGGAGTGCGTCTGGCGGTCGAGCCTAGGCAACGCGACCCGGCCGGTGCGCTGCAGCTCGACGAAGCCGTAGGGGCGGACCAGGTCCTCGCAGTCGTCGAGCTTCCCGGGGGCGCCGGCCACCATGACGGTGAGGCGGTCGGCGCCGACGTCGACGATCTTTCCCTCAAACACTCCGACGAGCTGGATGACCTGGCCGCGTTCCTCCGGTCCCACCGCCACGGTGGCGAGGAGCAGCTCCCGCTCCCGGGACTCGGCCGGATCGAGCTCGGTGATCTGCACCACCGGGATGAGCTTGTCGAGCTGCCTGACGATCTGCTCCAGGGGAGCCGACTCGACATCGACGACGATGGTGATCCGGCTCATCCGGTCGTCACCGGAGGGCGCCACCGCCAGGCTGAAGATGTTGTACCCCCGCCGGGCGAACAGACCGGCCACGCGGGCGAGCACGCCGGCTTTGTTCTCTACGAGGACCGAGAGGATGTGGTGGCGCTGGTCGACGCCGTACGGAGACATCAGCGGCCTCCCTGACCGAGCGCCGGGTCGACCACGATGTCGTCGTTGGATGCCCCGGCCGCCACCATCGGGTAGACCTTCTCTCCTGCATCGGTCCGGAAGTCGATCACGACGGGGCGATCGTCGACGGCGTTCGCTTTGTCGATGGCGGGCCCCACCTCCTCGGGAGTGGTGACCCGGAGCCCGACACAGCCCATCGACTCGGCCCACCCGACGTAGTCGGGGAGGTCGGGGGAGAGGTAGACCTCCGAGTAGCGCTCCTCGTAGAACATCTCCTGCCACTGACGGACCATACCGAGGTAGGCGTTGTTGAGGATGGCGATCTTCACCGGGATACGCTCCGAGCTGGCGGTCACCAGCTCCTGAGCGGTCATCTGGAAGCAGCCATCCCCGTCGATCGCCCACACCATCCGGTCGGGACGGCCGACCTTCGCCCCGATGGCGGCGGGCACGCCGAACCCCATGGTCCCGAGGCCGCCGGAGTTCACCCAGGTGTAGGGGTGCTCGAACCGCCACCACTGCGAGGCGAACATCTGGTGTTGGCCAACGCCGGACGCCACGATGGTGTCGTCAGGGGTGGCGTCCCGCAGGGTCTCCAGCACGTACTGGGGCTTCAGGCCGCCTTCTCCCGCCTGCCCGGTGTAGCCGAGAGGGAACCGCTCCTGCCACTCCGCCAGCTGCGCCCGCCACGAGTCGAGACGCTCACGGGGGAACGTCGCCGCCAGTGAGCCGGGGACGGCAACGGACCCGGGCAGGGCATCCATCGGCGTGGCGCCGGAAGCGCGGCTGGCGCCGGTGGAGCGGGAATCGGCGGTCGCCCCCCCATCGCCCCCCGGGCCCGAACGACCGGAAGCCGGCAACCCGAGGGCGTCGAGCGCCGACAGCAGCTCCTCGATGACCAGGCGGCAGTCTCCGGCGATGGCGACGTCAGCCCGCCGGACCTTGTGGTGCTCGGCGGGATCGATGTCCACGTGGATGATCTTGGCCCCGGGGGCGAAGGTGTCCACCTTCCCCGTGACCCGGTCGTCGAACCGGCTGCCCAGGGCGACCAGCAGGTCGGATCGCTGCATGGCGGTCACCGCCGTGTAGTTGCCGTGCATGCCCGGCATGCCGAGGCAGAGCGGGTGGGAGTCGGGAACCGACCCCCGGGCCATCAACGTGGTCACCACCGGGATACCCGTGCGCTCCGCCAGCTCGAGGAGCGCGTCGGAGGCCCGGGCCTTCAGGATCCCTCCACCGGCGTAGATCACCGGTCGCCCGGCGGCGAGGAGGAGCTCGGCCGCCCGGCGCACGAGTATCGGGTCCCCCTCGGTCACCGGGTGGTAGCCCGGCAGGTCGAGATCGGATGGCTCGGGCCAGTACCACTCCATGGTGGCGTTCGCCACGTCCTTCGGGAGGTCGATCAGCACCGGCCCCGGACGGCCGGTGGTGGCCACGTGGAAGGCCTCGGCCACGACCCGCGGGATGTCGGCCGCATCGGTCACCAGCCAGTTGTGCTTCGTCACGCCCATGGTGATGCCGGTGATGTCGCTCTCCTGGAAGGCGTCAGTGCCGATCGACGTGGTCGCCACCTGCCCGGTCACCACCACCAGGGGGATCGAGTCCATATAGGCGTCGGCCAGCGGGGTCACGATGTTGGTGGCGCCCGGGCCGCTCGTCACCATGGCCACACCGGGCCGGCCGGTGACGTGGGCGTAGCCCTCGGCCATGTGGCCGGCGCCCTGCTCGTGACGGACCAGGATGTGGCGGATCGAGGAGTCGATGATCGGGTCGTAGACCGGGAGGATCGCCCCGCCGGGGAGGCCGAACATGACCTCGACACGCTGCATCTCCAGGCTCTTGATGAGGGCTTGGGCCCCTGTCAGTTCGGGTTGGCTCATCGGTTGTCCCTTTCGGGTGTGGTCGTTGGTCATTGGTCGTTGGATGATGGTCGTTGGATGATGGATAACGGGCCGTACCGGCCGGGAAACCGCCCCCCGTCACGACGACGTCCGTGTCCGGGAACGAAAACGACCTCCCGAATGGGAGGTCGGAGAGCGCACACGGCGAACGGCGTCGTGCGCGCTAGGACACGAGTACCTCAAGGATGCGGACGGGCGAACAGGTGCTCATGACGACGCCATTGTGCCACGAACGCCCGATGGGGACAAGTGCAGGACGTGCAGGACGTGCGCCGTGCCTGCTCGCCTACGGCTCGGTGCTGCCTGCTCGCCTACGGCTCGGTGACCGCACCCCGGTCCGCCCCGGTGACGAGGCGGGCGTACTTGGCCAGCACACCTCTCGTGTAGCGCGGCTCAGGATGCTTCAGCTCGGCCCGACGACGCGCCAGCTCGGCGTCGTCGACGAGGAGATCGATCCGGTGGGCCTCGACGTCGACGACGATCCGGTCACCGTCGGCGACGAGCCCGATCGGTCCGCCGTCGACCGCCTCGGGGGCCACGTGGCCGATGCAGAAGCCATGGGTTCCGCCCGAGAAGCGCCCGTCGGTGACCAGCGCGCAATCGCCACCTCGTCCCACCCCCTTCATGGCGCCCGTGATCGCCAGCATCTCCCGCATGCCAGGCCCACCCTTCGGACCCTCGTAGCGGATGACGAGCACCGTGCCAGGCTCGATGGACCCACCGAGGATCGCCTCCATCGCCCGGTCCTCTCCGTCGAAGACCCGAGCGGGGCCGTCGAAGGTCAGCTGGTCGATCCCGGCCACCTTCACGACCGCACCGTTGGGGGCCAGCGATCCCGACAGCACGGCGATGCCGCCTTGGAGGTGGATGGGGTCGCCCATCGGATGGACCACGGACCCGTCCGGCGCAGGCGGATGAAGAGCTTCGAGGTTCTCGGCCACGGTCTTCCCGGTGACCGTCAGGCACTCCCCGTCGAGGAGCCCGGCGTCGAGCAGCTCACGCATCACCACCGGCACCCCACCGATCCGGTCGAGATCGCTCATGTGGTACCTCCCATGAGGCTTCGTGTCAGCCAGATGGGGAACACGAGCGGCCACGGTGTTGAAGTCGTCGAGCTCG
>DAHXOA010000150.1 GCA_027365145.1 Acidimicrobiaceae bacterium
CCGCGCGCCGTACTCGGTGGCGACCTGGGCGGTGCCGTCCGTGCTGCCGTTGTCGACCACGATCACCTCGTAGTCACCGGAGAAGTCCTGGCGAGCGAGCGAATCGAGCGCACCTGGCAGGTAGTCGGCCTCGTTGTACGCCGGGATAACTACGCTGAAGCGCGGTCTCCTGAGCGTATTCACGGTGCGAGGATACCGTGTCGGCACTCACGAGTGGCCGCGCCGCGGAGGTCCGCGGCCGGCGCGCCCGCAGTCGCCGCTCGCAGGGCCCGACAGGGCGCTGCCGGACGCGGGTGCCGTGGATCGGATTGCATCACAGCGGATCGGATCGGGCCGGATCGGGCCGGCGGAAGCCTCTAACCTGTGCCAATGGCATCAAGCACCCCGACCGGCGAGCGGCGCACCGACTCCGGCATCGAGATCCGTCCCGTCTACGGTCCCGACGACCTCGCTGGCTGGGATCCCGACACGCGCCTGGGACAACCTGGCGAGTACCCCTACACGCGCGGCATCCGCTCCGACATGTACCGCGGGCGGCTCTGGACCATGCGCCAGTACGCCGGGTTCGGCACGGCGGAGGCGACCAACTCCCGGTTCAAGTTCCTCTTACAGGCCGGGCAGACGGGGCTCTCGTGCGCCTTCGATCTCCCGACCCAGATGGGCTACGACTCGGACCATCCCCGCTCCGAAGGGGAGGTGGGCAAGGTCGGCGTGGCGATCGACTCACTGACCGATATGCGCCTGCTGCTCGCCGATCTCCCGCTCGACCGGGTGACGACGTCGATGACGATCAACGCGACCGCTGCCATCCTGCTCCTCCTCTACCAACTGGTGGCCGAGGAGAACGGGGTGGAGCCGGCGCAGCTCGGGGGGACCATCCAGAACGACATCTTGAAGGAGTACGTGGCCAGGGGTACCTACATCTACCCGCCGCGGCCGTCGATGCGGTTGGTGACCGACACGTTCTCCTACTGTGCCGAGCACCTCCCAGCCTGGAACACCATCTCCATCTCGGGCTACCACATCCGGGAGGCAGGTTCGACGGCGGTCCAGGAGATCGCCTTCACGCTCGCCAACGGCATCGCCTACGTGGAGGCGGCGTTGGCGGCGGGACTCGACGTCGACACCTTCGCGCCGCGACTGTCGTTCTTCTGGAACGCCCACAACAACCTGTTCGAGGAGGTGGCGAAGTACCGGGCGTCCCGGCGCATGTGGGCCCGGATCATGACCGAGCGGTTCGGCGCGAAGGACGAGCGCTCGAAGCTCCTCCGGTTCCACACCCAGACCGGGGGCTCCACGTTGACCGCCCAGCAGCCAGAGAACAACATCGTCCGGGTCACTCTCCAGGCCCTGGCGGCAGCGCTGGGCGGCACCCAGAGCCTCCACACCAACGGCTTCGACGAGGCGCTCGGTCTTCCCACCGAGCGGGCGGCGAAACTGGCGTTGCGGACGCAACAGATCGTCGGTCACGAGTCGGGCGTGGCCGACACGGTCGACCCGCTCGCCGGGTCGTGGTTCGTCGAGTCGCTCACCGACGAGGTGGAGCAGGCTGCCTGGAGGTACCTGGAGCGCATCGACGGGATGGGTGGCGCCGTGAGCGCAATCGAAGCCCTGTACATGCAACAGGAGATCGAGCAGGCCGCCTACGCCTACGCCAAGGCCATCGACGACGGGGAGAAGGTCGTCGTCGGGGTGAACCGGTTCGCCGAAGCCGAGGCGGGCCCCACCGACGTGTTCCCGGTCGACCGTGCCCAGCAGGCGGCCCAGGTGGCCCGGGTGGCGACCGTCCGCGCCGGCCGGGACCAGCATGCCGTCGACGCTGCGCTCGGCGACGTGGAGGTGGCGGCGCGGGGGACCCAGAATCTCCTCGTGCCCATGAAGGTGGCGTTGGGTCGGATGGCGACGCTGGGTGAGGTGTCCGACGTGCTCCGGAGTGTGTTCGGCGAGTTCCGGCCCAACGGCTGAGCGGTGGGTTGCCCACGCTGACGCCAGCTACCCGGGACCACGGGCAGCTTGACGCGCCGGGACCAGGGCGTCAAGCTGCGCCGACCAGGCGCTCCCGTAGTTCAGGCCGGGCGGCGCCGTCGATGGCCGTCCACGCCAGTGCGATCGCGCCGTCGGTCACCGCCAGGTCTCCAGACGCCGTGATGCATACCCCGGCGAACTCCGGCTGGTGGTTCACCGCTCCGTCGGCGTCGATGCCGAGGAGGGGATGGATCGTGGGAATAACCAGGGAGACGTTCGCCATGTCGGTCGACAGCGACGGTGGGGGAGTCCCGTCGTCGTCGTGGGGGAAGCTGCGTCCCAGCGCCTCGGCGTTCGCCCGGTAGGCGGCGGCCAACCCGCTATCGGTCACCATGTGGGAGTACGTCGGGGCAAGGTGCTCGAAGGCGACGTCGGCCCCGGTGGCAACGGAGCCGGCCTCGAAGCAGGCTCGGACGCGCGGCTCGAGATGGGCCAGGCCGTCGAGGGTGCGGGAGCGGCACATCGAGCGCAGCGTGACGCTGGCCGGAATGATGTTGGCCGCGTCACCGCCATGGGTGACGATGCCATGCACCTGGTCTCCCGGGGGAAGCTGCTGGCGGAGCAGGCCGATCGCCACCTGGGCCACGACGGCGGCATCGGCGGCGTTGACCCCCTCGAACGGTGCAGCCGACGCGTGGGCGGATCGGCCGGTGAAGTGGGTGTCGAAGTGGGCGACCGCCAGGCACTGGGCTGCGACCCGGTCGTCCGGCCAGGGGTGGACCATCATGGCTGCGTGTACGCCGGAGAACACGCCGTGATCGAGCAGGGCGATCTTGCCCCCGCCGCCCTCCTCGGCCGGGGTGCCGATCACCCGGACGGTGAGCCCGAGGTCGCCGGCCACCCCGGCCAACGCCAGCCCGGCACCGACGGCGCTGGCGGCGATGATGTTGTGCCCGCAGGCGTGGCCCACGCCGGGGAGGGCGTCGTACTCGGCGCAGATGGCGATCACGAGGTCACCGGAACCGAAGGCGGCGTCGAAGGCGGTCGGTAGCCCGCCCACACCCATCGTGACGTGGAAACCTGCCCGTTCAAGGGCATCGGCGGTCCAGGCGGCGGCGGCGTGCTCCTCGAACGCGGTCTCCGGATGGCCGTGGATCTGGTGTGACAAGGCGAGGAGGCCGTCCCGTGCTCGCTCTACCGCGTCGCGCGCTGAACGCTTCGCGGCCGATCCGGCGCCCTCCGACCCCACTGCTCCCGGAGGGCTCACTGCTCCCGGACGGCTCACCGGGCGTCACCGGGGGCGATCGGCACGGAGGGTGTCACGCGACCACCGCCACCACGTCTCCTGGTCCGACCGAGTCGCCCGGAGAGACCCGCACCTCGGTGACCGTGCCGGACGCCTCGGCGTTGACGTTGTTCTCCATCTTCATCGCTTCGAGGACGCAGATCGTCTGACCCACCTCCACCTGATCGCCGACGGCAACCATCACCTTCACGATGGTGCCCTGCATCGGGACGGACACCGTGCCGGACGCGGCAACGGTGGTGGCCGCCTTCGGCCGAGCCGGCCTGCCCGACGTGGTCCGGACGCCTGTCGTGGCGCCTCTCGGCTCGGCATCGCCAGTGTCGGGAACCCACAGCGCCACTTCGTACCGCCGTCCGTCCACCTCGGCGGTGACGTCCTTCCTGACCCGGGGGTGGTCGCCTGCCCCGGCGGTGGAGTCGGCGGCTCCGTCGTCCTCCCGATAGGGGGCCAGGTGGGTCAGATCCAGGTCCCGTTCGACCCAGTTCGTCGAGTGCCGTGCCGTTGCGAAATCGGGGTGGGACAGGATGGCGACGTCGGCCGGGATGGTCGTGGCCACGCCACCCACGTCCATCTCGTCGAGGGCCCGGAGCATGCGCCGCCGGGCTGCCTCGCGGTCGGCGCCCCACACGACCAGCTTGGCGATGAGGTTGTCGTAGAACTGGCTGATCGTGTCCCCGGCTTCGTAGCCGGCGTCGAGCCGGACACCGGGCCCTCCCGGCGGTACCAGCCGGGTGATGGTGCCGGGGGACGGGATGAACGCACCTCCGGCCGGGTCCTCGGCGTTCACGCGGACCTCGATGGCGTGCCCGTTGCGTGCCACGTCGTCCTGGGTGAAGCCGAGAGCCTCCCCGGAGGCCACCCGGAGCTGCCACTCGACGAGGTCGAGTCCCGTCACGAGCTCGGTGACCGGGTGCTCGACCTGGAGGCGGGGGTTCATCTCCAAGAAGAAGAAGTCGCCGTCCTGGTAGAGGAACTCCACCGTGCCGGCGTTCACGTACCCGCACGCCCGCGCCACCTTCACCGCCGCGTCGCCCATCGCCCGGCGGACGTCGTCGGGGAAGTCCGGTGCCGGGCTCTCCTCGACGAGCTTTTGATGGCGGCGTTGGCAGGAGCAGTCCCTCTCCCCGAGCCACACCACGTTGCCGTGGCGGTCGGCGATCACCTGCATCTCGATGTGGCGAGGCCAGGCCAGGTAGCGCTCCAGGTAGCACTCGTCGCGCCCGAAGTAGGCCAGGGCCTCCCGCCGAGCCGACTCCAGCGCGTCAGCTGCCTCGGTAGCCGAGGAGACGACCTTCATGCCCCTGCCCCCGCCGCCGTAGGCAGCCTTGATCGCCACCGGCCACCCGAACTCCTCGCCGAACGCCACGACCTCGTCCGCGGAGGTGAGCGCCTCCGAACGGCCCGGGACACCCGATACCCCAGCCTTCTCCGCGGCGTGCCGGGAGCTGATCTTGTCCCCCATCACCTCGATGGCCTCGGGCGGCGGGCCGATGAATGTCACACCCCGCTCGGTGATCGCCCGGGCGAAGTCCGTGTTCTCCGAGAAGAACCCGTACCCGGGATGGACGGCGTCGGCACCGCTGGTCTCGATGGCGGCAAGGATCGCCGCGGTGTTCAAGTAGCTCTCTGCCGCCGTCTGCCCCCCGAGGGCGTAGGCCTCGTCGGCCAGGCGCACGTGGAGCGCGTCCCGGTCCAGCTCCGAGTAGACGGCGACCGTTGCCACGCCGAGCTCTCTGCACGTCCGGATGACCCGGACCGCGATCTCCCCGCGGTTGGCGATGAGGACCTTGTTCAGCACGCTGCTGCCCTTCCCGTAGGCATCTCAAGACACGCCGACGGCTGTCGACGAGCGCTACCACACTGGCACGGCGCGTAGGGTCTGTGCCATGCCAACCCGCCCTCAGGCACCGGGTGCAGGAGAGGATGCCGGACGCTGGGCGGCACGACCCGGTCCACGGGGCACCCGCTTCCGCGAGATCCGGTGCTACGACGACGTGGACTCCACCAACCGGTTGGCGATGGACGCGGCCAGGAGCGGTGCAGCCGAGGGCCTCGTGGTGACCGCTGAGCACCAGGGGGCCGGTCGCGGTCGGCTCGGACGGACGTGGGAGGCCCCACCCGGACGGAACCTGCTGGCGTCGATCCTGCTCCGGCCCCGTCTCCGACCTGCTGAGCGCCATCTCGTGACGGCCATGGCCGCGCTGTCGGCCGCCGATGCCATCGTCGAGCTCGCCGGGTTCACGCCCCTCGTCAAGTGGCCCAACGATCTTCTCGCCCCTGACGGGCGCAAGCTCGCCGGGGTGCTGGCGGAGGCGGACGGCGCCGGGTCGGGGAGCGGCGAGTCGGGGTCAGGGAGCGGCGGGTCAGGGAGCCCCGTCGTGGTCGGGATCGGGATCAACGTGACGTGGCCAGGTCGCGTCCGGTCGGGTGACGATGCCACAGGCGAGGTGCTGGTGACGGCGTCGTCACTCGCCGAGTGGTCGGAGATCGATCTCGACGGACCGGGTCCGCGGGCAGCGCTACTCGATGCCGTCCTGATCGGACTGGAGCGCCGGCTGGTTACCGTGTCGGCCCCGGGCGGCCCCGGCCGGCTGGCGGCTGAGCTCCGAACCCGGTGCGCAACGGTCGGTCGGCACGTACGCGTGGAGCTCCCTGGCGCCACGTTGAACGGGGTGGCCGTCGATCTCACCGACGAGGGCCACCTCGTCGTGGTCGACTCGGATGGTCCGGTTCCGGTCCGCACCGTCGTGGCGGCCGGCGACGTGGTGCACCTCCGCACCGGGGATCCACCACCGGCACCGGAGCCCCGTTGCTAGGATCCCAGCGCTATGCGCCTTCTCGTCACCGGCGGTGCCGGATTCATCGGGTCGAACTTCGTCCGCTACTGGGTCGACCGGCACCCCGAGGATGCCGTCGTGGTGCTCGACGCGCTCACCTATGCCGGATGCCGGGACAGCCTCGCCGACGTGGAGGAGGCGATCACCTTCGTCGCAGCTGACATCGCTGACCCCGGTCCGGTCCGCACCGCCCTTGACGACCACGGCATCGAGGTGCTCGTCAACTTCGCGGCCGAGTCCCACAACAGCCTGGCCATCCTCGACCCGGCCCGATTCTTCCGGACGAACGTGCTCGGGACCCAGACCCTCCTCGATGCTGCCCGCCTGCACGGGGTGACCCGCTTCCATCACATCTCCACCTGTGAGGTCTATGGCGACCTCGCGCTCGACTCGGACGAACGGTTCACAGAAGCGTCTCCGTACCGTCCCCGGACGCCCTACAACGCCTCCAAGGCCGGCGCCGATCATGCGGTGCGGGCCTACGTCGAGACGTTCGGCCTCCCGGCGACCATCACGAACTGCTGCAACAACTACGGGCCGTTCCAGTTCCCCGAGAAGGTCATCCCACTGTTCACCGCCCGGGCACTCGACGGGAAACCCCTCCCGCTCTACGCGTCGACCCAGAACCGTCGGGAGTGGCTCCACGTGGACGACCACTGCCGAGCCGTCGAGCGGGTGCTGGAGGCAGGTGAGCTCGGCGAGACCTACAACGTGGGGAGCGGCGTGGAGGCGAGCATCGAGGAGATCGCCGATGCTGTCCTGGCTGCCACCGGCCGTCCGGCTTCCCTGAAGGAGATCGTGGCGGACCGCCCCGGCCACGACCGGCGCTACCTCCTCGACTCGTCGAAGATCCGCGACCGGCTGGGTTGGGAGCCGACCGTCCCGTTTGCGTCCGGGTTGGCAGAGACCGTCGGCTGGTACGCCGAGCACCGGGCATGGTGGGAGCCGCTGGTGGACCGCGCCCCGGTGGTCGAGGGCACGTGGTCGGGCCCCGCGGTCGGGTCTCCCGGGACGTGAAACGCCACGACGGCGGTCCGAGGCGAGCCGGGTGGTCGTCGTGCGCGTGATGGTGACCGGCGGGGAGGGCCAGCTCGGGCGCGACCTGCGAGCCGTGCTCGCTGGTCGGGTGCCCGACGGCGGCGACGTCGGCAGTGACGTGATGCGCGCCGCCGGCGTGCTTCCGGGCGCGATCGAGGTGCTCTCGACCGACGTCGTCGATGGCGCAGTCACCGACGACGACACCGGCACTGCCATCCGGCTCGACATCACCGAGCGGGACGCGGTCGGCCAGGTGGTCGACGGGTTCCGGCCCGACCTCGTGATCCATGCCGGGGCCTGGACGGCGGTCGACGCATGCGAGACGACCCCCGATCTGGCGTTCGCCACCAACGCGCTGGGGAGCAGGCATGTGGCCGAGGCCAGCGCCCGGGTCGGTGCCCACTTCGTGTACCTCTCGACCGACTACGTCTTCGACGGGACGCTGGACCGCCCCTACACCGAGTGGGACGCGCCCGGGCCGGTATCGGTGTACGGACGGTCCAAGTTGGGTGGAGAGCGCGAGGTGCAGGCGATCATGGGGCCATCCGCGACGGTCGTCCGCACGGCATGGGTGAGCGGCGCGCACGGGTCGAACATGGCCAGGACGGTCCTGTCGCTGGCGCGTCGGGACCCAGCTGTGCCCCTCCGGTTCGTGGACGATCAGCTGGGGAGCCCGACGTGCACCGCCGACCTGGCGCCGGCGGTCGTCCGGTTGGGGCTCGACCGACGACCGGGGATCTTCCACGTCACGAACCAGGGTGAGACCACCTGGTTCGGTTTCGCCCGAGCGGTGCTCGAACTGGCCGGTATGGACCCGGACCGGGTCGCCCCCATCACGACCGCTGAGCTGGACCCGCCCCGCCCCGCTCCCCGGCCTGCGAGCTCCCGGCTCGACAACCTCGCCCTGCGACTGTCGGGGATGGCACTCCTCCCCCCGTGGCGTGACGGGCTGGCACGCCTCACCGCTGCGTTGGACCAGGAGCCGTTTTGAGATGAGCAACGAGGAGGGACCCATCGTACCGACCGGATCACAGGAGAGACCCCGCGTGCAGGGAGCGCAGGCGTGGGACACCGGTGGTCCCGGTCGCGCTGTCGCCGTTGTCGGTGCCGGGTACGTGGGCCTCCCGACGGCGGCGGTGCTCGCACGTCTCGGGCACCGGGTCACCTGCGGCGACGCCGACCCGGAAAAGGTGGCGATGCTGGCCGGGGGCCGGGTGCCGATGGTCGAAGAGCACCTCGAGGCGCTCGTCCAGGAGGGTCTGGCCGCCGACCGCCTCCGTTTCGTCGAGGGCGCGGCCCCGGCAGTCGCCGGGGCGGCGTTCGTGTTCCTCTGCCTGCCGACGCCGCAGCAGAGTGACGGTTCGGCCGACCTGTCGTTCATCGAGGCGGTGGCAGCCGAGATCGCTCCTCACCTGGAGCCCGGCGCCATCGTCGTCAACAAGTCCACCGTCCCGGTGGGATCCACACTGGTCGTCGAACGCGTGATCGGTCGCCACGACGTCACCGTGGTGTCGAACCCCGAGTTCCTCCGGGAAGGGACGGCGGTGCACGACAGCCTGCACCCCGAGCGGATCGTGGTCGGGGCGGACGACCAGCAGGCCGCGGCCCGGGTCGGTGCGCTGTTCGCCGGCACCGGCGCGCCGTTGCTGGTCACCGACGCGGCAACCGCCGAGACGATCAAGTACGCGGCCAACGCCTTCCTGGCCACCAAACTGAGCTTCGTGAACGCCGTGGCCGGACTGTGCGAAGCCGTGGGCGCCGACGTGCGTGACGTCATCCTCGGTCTCGGCTACGACAAACGCATCGGTTTCGAGTTCCTCCGACCCGGCCCCGGGTGGGGTGGGAGCTGCCTGCCGAAGGACACCCGGGCGCTGGTGGCGATCGCCGACCAGGCCGGGTACGACTTCGCTTT
>DAHXOA010000153.1 GCA_027365145.1 Acidimicrobiaceae bacterium
CGCCACGGTGGTGATCGCGTCGCACGAGCCGGAGCTCATGGTCGGGTTGGCCGGCCGCTCGGTGACCGTGACCGGCGGGCGTATCACCGCCGAACGGCGTCTCGGCGCGTCTGAGCCGGCGCCGTCTCCGCCGTCTCCGCCAGTCGCTCCTGTCGTCGCCGACCACGCCGACCATGTCGACGGCGTCGACGGCCGATCGACGCGGTTCGGGCAACCGGTGGCGCTGGCCGCCGTCGAAGAGGGCGTGACCCATGTGGCGTGATGCCCTGCTCGTGGCCGGGAAGGACCTGCGGATCGAGGCCCGGTCGAAGGTGGCGATCGGGCAGGTGGCACCGTTCGCGGTGATGGCCCTGTTCCTGTTCGCGTTCGCCCTCGGGCCCGACCGGGAACCGATGACCGAAGGGGCGCCCGGCCTGTTCTGGGTAGCCGTGCTCTTCACGACCGTCCTCGCCATCCAGCGCAGCGTCTCGGTGGAGTCGGCCGACGAGGCGCGGGACGGGTTGCGGGTGTCGGGACTGGACCCCGCCGGTGTCTTCCTGGGCAAGACCGTATCGATCGCCGTCCAGTTGCTCGTCTTGGAGGCGATCCTCGTGGGTGGCATCGTCGTCCTCTACGGGGCGCATGTCCACAGCCTCGCGCTCGTGGCCGGGGCCTGTGCCCTGGGAACGGTGGGCCTAGCGGCGTCGGGCACGCTCTATGGGGCCCTGTCGGCCGGGATCCGGGTCCGGGAGACGTTGCTGCCCTTCCTCTTCCTTCCCCTGGTGGCGCCCATCCTCCTCAGCGGCACGAAGGTGTTCCAGGCGGCGATGGCTGGCGGTACCCCGAACCAGGCGACCCCCTGGCTGCGGTTGCTCCTCGCGTTCGATGTCATCTATCTGGCACTGGGCGTGATCATCTACGGACCTATTCAGGAGTCGTCATGACCGTGACCGAAACCCCGTCAGTGGCAACGCCGACCGTGGAGCGAGCGCCGATGCCCGCTCCACCGGCACTGCCCCGCCTGTCGTGGGTGGAGTCCGAACGGGCCGTGTGGGTCACCCGCATCATCGGGATCGCGGCCGTGATCTCGGTGGCGGCCACGGTCTGGCTCGGCCTGTGGGTGACGCCCGAGGCCAAGGTCTTCGGCAACCTCTACCGGCTGGTCTACATCCACCCGGCCACGGCGTTCGTCGCGCTCTACGTCGCCTTCGCCCTGGCCACCCTGGCCAGCCTCCTCTACCTGTGGCCCCGCACCCGGTCGCTCTTCTGGGACCGGCTGGCTGCCGCCTCTGTCGAGGTCGGGGTGGTCTTCCTCACCCTCACCTGCGTCTCGGGGTCGATCTGGGGCCGTCCCACGTGGGGGGTGTGGTGGGCGTGGGACGCCATGCTCACCGCCACCGCGCTGCTCGTCGTGATGTACCTCGGCTACCTGGCGATCCGCAGGGTGCCGGCCGAGCCCGACGTGCGGGCCAAGCGCAGCGCCTTCGCGGCGCTGATCGCGGCGTTGGACATCCCTATCGTCCACTTTTCGGTCGACTGGTGGCACAGCCTCCATCAGGGGGCGACCATCCTCAACGCCAACCTGTCCCCGAGGATCCACGGATCGATGGCATGGACGATGCTGCTCAGCTTCGTGGCGCTCCTCCTCGTCTTCCTCTGGATGCTGCTGGTCCGGTACCGGATCGGGGTGCTCCAGGACCGGCTCGGTGCCGGTGAGCTCGACGCCGCCATCCAGGAGCGCAGGGCGGAGGGACTGTCGTGATCTACATGCGCGCTGGCTACATTGCCGTGCTCGGGACCCTGTTCCTCTATGCCTGTCTCCTATCGTGGCGGCGGCACCGCCTGATCCGGGCTGTGGCGCGCGCCGAGGCCTCCCGGGACTCCGCCCGCCCACCTGCCGCCACGCCCCCTCTGGAGGATGGCATGACCCGGGCGGTGATCGCGCCGCCGCTCTCCGGGTCGCCGGTGGCGCATCCCGAGGGACCGCCGGAGGTCGGTCGATGACCACGACCGAGACCCAACGGGGTGCAACCCCCGGACCCCCCGGACCCCCCGGACCGTCGGCAACTCCCCCCGGACCCCCCGGACCCCCCGGACCCCCCGGATCGCCGACCGCCGCCGGTCCGGTGAAGGCCCGGTCGTTCCGGATCCGCTATCTCGTCGTCGGCCTGATGTTCGTCGGGGCGATCACCTTCATCCTGTTGAAGGGTGCCGGTTCGTCGCTCAATTACTGGATCTACGTCAACCAGGCGGTCCACGAGAAGGCGTCGCTCGGCGCCAAGTCGATCCGCATCGAGGGGATCGTCACGCAGGGCTCGATCCACCCCACGCCGAAGGGCGTCGACTTCACCCTCGCCTACGACGGGGTGTCCGAACGCGTCGTGAACATCGGGAGTCCGCCGGAGATCTTCCAGGTCGGGGTGCCGGTGATCGCGGACGGCCACTTCGCCGGTTCGTACTTCGCGTCGAACCAGATCGTGGTGAAGCACACGTCGTACTACATCGCCGCCACGCCGGGCGGCAAGGCGGTGAAGGCAAAGAAGTGAGCGTGCCCGCCTGCCCGCCGGCCGGTACGACCGGGTCCCTCCCGGAGCCGGAGCCAGTGCCATGAGCGCCGACCTCGGGCATACCGGGATCCTCGTCGCCTTTGTCGCGGTCGTGGTCGGGATCGGAGTGCTCCTCGACGGGCTCGTCCGCCACCGGGAGTCGACGATCCGCAACGGGCAGCTCTACGCCCCCGTCGCCCTGGCGGGGACGGTCCTGTCGGTGGCGGTGATGCAGCACGCCCTCATCACCCACGACTTCTCGCTGGCGTTCGTGGCGGACAACAACAGCCGCTCCACGCCGTTGCTGTACTCGATCAC
>DAHXOA010000041.1 GCA_027365145.1 Acidimicrobiaceae bacterium
GGCGCCCGCCATGCCGTCCTGCGCGACCTGGTGGACGAGATCGGCGAGAGCTGCAACATCACGGCGCTCTCCGGTGACGAGGTCGTCTACTTGGACCGGGTCGAGACGCCGGAGCCGTTGCGGTTCCACCTCCACGCCGGCTCCCGCGTGCCAGTCCACGCATCCGCTAGCGGGAAGATGATCCTCTCCCAGATGCGCCCCACCCAACGGAGGCAACTCCTGGCCCATGCGCCCCTCCGGCGCTACACCCCGAAGACGGTCACCGACCTCCAGGAGTTGGAGAACGAGCTGAGGCGGATCCGACGTGACGGGTTCGCCGTCGACGACGAAGAGTTCCTCCCCGGCCTGGTCTGCGTGGCCGTGCTCGTGCCCACCTCGACCAGCCGCTCCAACGTGTGTGTCGCCGCCCAGGCTCCGGTCGTCCGGCTCACACCCGACAAGGCTCTGGCGCTGCTCCCCGCGCTCCAGCGGGCCGCTGCCGCCATCGGCGACGTCGAAGCCGATGCCGCGCCCCTCTCCCCCGGCACTGCCTCCCGAGGCGCATGACCGTCGTGCCCACTGATCACTCCGCGTCCGACTTGCCCGACACCATGGTCGACCGCGACTATCCCGACACCACGTTCGGCCCCGACCGACCTGACACCACGATCGACGTGCGGCAGACCTTTGGCATCGACGTCGACCTCAGCGTTCCGGCCTTCGCTACCCCCACGGAGCACGTGCCGGACATCGATCCTGCCTACCGGTTCAACCCCGACGTCACCCTGGCGCTCCTGGTCGGCTTCCGCCTCGGCCGGCGAGTGATGGTGAAGGGCCGGCACGGTACGGGCAAGTCCACCCACGTCGAGCAGGTCGCCGCCAGGCTGAATTGGCCGTGCATGCGGGTCAACCTGGACGGTCATCTGAGCCGCATGGACCTGGTCGGGCGCGATGCTGTCGTACTCGAGGCAGGTAAGCAGGTCACTGCGTTCCAGGAGGGCATCGTCCCCTGGGCGCTCCGACGCCCGATGGCGCTGGTCTTCGACGAGTACGACGCTGGCCGGCCCGAGGTGATGTTCGTCATCCAGCGCCTCCTCGAGCGCGACGGGGCCTTCACCCTCGTCGACCGGAACATCGTCATCCGCCCGCATCCGTCGTTCCGGCTCTTCGCCACCACCAACACCGTCGGCCAGGGCAACCTGAACGGCCTCTACCACGGCGCCCAGCGCCTGAACCACGCCCAGTTGGACCGCTGGAACATCGTGGCTGCCCTCGACGGCCTCCCCGCCGACGAAGAGGTGGCGATCGTCCAAGCTCGCGTGCCCGAGCTGGCCGACGAAGCCGGCACGACCCTCGTGGCCTCGATGGTGGCAGTGGCCAACCTCACCAGGAGTGGCTTCGACGCCGGTGACGTCTCGACGCTGATGTCGCCGCGGACGGTGATCAGCTGGGCGGAGAACCTCGCCGTCTTCCACGATCTGGAGCTGGCATTCCGCCTCGCCTACCTGAATCGGTGCGACGAGGCCGAGCAGGTGATCGTGGCCGAGTACTTCCAACGCTGTTTCAGGGTCGAGCTCGCCGCCGCCGGCATGCGCGCCGCCGTGGGGGGATAGCGTGCCGAGCCGGCCCGGAGCTCGGCTGTCCGGCGCCACCGCCGCCGGTGCTCCGCAGACGGTCACCCCCGATGGCCGCGCCGGGGAGGCCGGTGCCGAGAAGTCGGGTGCCATCGGGGAACCAGGGATGACCCCGCGGGAGCAGCGACGCCTCGACGACGTCCTCGCCGCCGCCATCCGCGCCATCAGCGGTGACCCCCAGGTCGCCTGGCACGAGGGGGAACTCCGTCGGCGGGGTGCGCGCGTGCCACTCCCCGCCCCGCACCTCCACCCCGCTGCTGGTGACGACCTGGCCTCGTTCCGAGGTTCGGCCGACGGCGTGGCGCTGCGGCTCCAGCACTGCGACCTCCGTCTCCACGAACAGCTCTGTCCGGCCGACCCGATGGCCCGGCTCCTCTTCGACCTCCTCGAGCAGTACCGGGTGGAGTCCCTCGCCGACCCGTCGATGGTCGGAGTTGCCACCAACCTGGACCATCGTCACCGGCAGTGGTCACTCGCCTTCCACCACTCGGGTCTGACCGACACGGCCAGCGGCCTCCTCGTCTACACCGTGGCTCAGGTCTGCCGGGCCCGGATCACCGGGCGTCCTGTCGTGCACGAGACCGAGGACGTGATCGAGAGCACGCGGTTCTCCCTTGCTCCGGTGATCGGGTCCGACCTGGCCGGGCTCCGCCGGCATCGGGACGATCAGCGGGCCTACGGGGTCCATGCGCTCGCCATCGCCCACACCGTGGCCACCATGCTCCACGAGACGCAGGCCTCCCCTGGCGGTGGCGCCCGTGCGCGCGGAGCGGACGAGGCCGCGCAGTGGCACGCGCTCCTGTGGCAGGGACTTGGTGGCGACGACCTCCCTAGCGCCCGAGACTCTGGCCCGGACACTGCCCCAGACGGGAGCCGACCGGGCGGCACGGCCACCTACACGGTCTTCACCACCGCCTACGACCGTGAGGAGCGTGCGGTGACGACGGTCCGCCCGGAGCTCGCTAGGCAGTACCGGGCCGAGCTCGATAAGCGCCTTGCCGCGCTCGGGATCAACGCCGGCCGCCTCGCCCGACGCCTGGCCGACCAGCTCGGCGAACCCGGCCTGGCCGGGTGGGAGGCGGACCAGGAGGCGGGCCACATCGACGGACATCGGCTGGCCCAGCTCATCAGCGACCCCGACCTCCGGCGCCTGTTTCGGGTCGAGCACGTCCGCTCTACAGCCCACGCGTCGGTCACGTTCCTCCTCGACTGCTCGGGATCGATGCGGGCACACGGTCTGGCGATCGCGCTCCTCGTGGACGTCTTCTCCCGAGCTCTAGAACAGGCGGGCGTGTCCAATGAGATCCTCGGCTTCACCACGGGGGCCTGGAGCGGGGGCCGCGCCCAGCGCGACTGGCTCCGGACCGGGCGGCCGCCGCGGCCCGGGCGGCTGAACGAGCTCAGGCACCTGGTCTTCAAGGACGCAGCTGCGTCCTGGCGCCAGGCGAGGCCCGGCATCGCCGCGTTGCTCCATCCCGACCTCTACCGGGAAGGCATCGACGGCGAGGCTGTCGCTTGGGCCCTCCGTCGATCCGGGGCCATCGACGCCCGGCGCCGGATCGTTGCCATCGTGTCGGACGGGAGCCCGATGGACAGCGCGACCGTCCTCGCTAACGACCCCGGCCTGCTCGACGCCCACCTCCGGGAGGTGGTGGCACGCGAGGAGGAGCGGTGTGCCGCGGAGATTGTCGGGATTGGCGTTGGCCTGGACTTGAGCCGGTACTACGAGCACTCCTGCATGCTCGATCTGTCGGGCGACGGAGGGCTTCGGACGATGTTCGGTGTGGTGGCCGACCTCCTCTGCCGGCGACGGGAGGGCGAACCGCGCCGCTGAGGCTGCGGCGACGGTCCGCCAACCCGGATGCCCATCGACAGAAAGCGCTGTTGCCGTTGCCCTGTCATTGCCCGCCTCTCCAGCCGTGTTGCGGTTCATCGACAGGGGCTCCGGTCTGTTGACGCCACACTCCGCGAGCTGTGAGGATTCGTCCGTGGGGGAATCTCGATCGGCGTACGCACACATCCGGTTGGAAGTGCGCGACCGAGTCGCCGTGGCGACGCTCGATCGCCCCGAGGTGCTCAACGCCCTCGACGCCGAGCTGCGCGACGACATCCTCAGGCTGGCCGACGACGTGCGCAACGACGACGAGATCCGCGTGCTCGTGGTCACCGGCGAGGGACGGGGGTTCTGCTCGGGTGCCGACCTCTCCAGAGGGCTTCGCGGCGGCGAGCACGAGCAGAGCCAGAACGAGCGGCTGGACGAATGGGGCTGGGTCGGGCGCCAGGCGCTGGCCCTCCACGGCATCGACAAACCGACGATCGCCGCCGTGAACGGGGTCGCCGTCGGCGCCGGGATGAGCCTCGCCCTGGCCTGCGACCTGCGGGTCGGCGGGCCGGCCACCCGGTTCCGGACCATGTTCGCCGAGCGGAGCCTGAGCCCCGACTCCGGCATGAGCTACTTCCTCACCCGGATCCTCGGCTACTCCCGGGCCGCCGACCTGGTGTTCACCAGCCGGGACGTCGGTGCCGAAGAGGCATTCCGGCTGGGCCTCCTCGATCGCCTGGTCGGTGAGGGGGAGGTGGTCGACGCATCCCTGGCGCTGGCAGCGCAGATCACCCGGCTACCGCCTCTCGCGATTCGCTCTGCGAAGCGGGTGCTGCAGCACAACGTCGACGCGGTGCTGACCGAGTCCCTCCGTTACGAGACTGCCGGCTTGGAGTTCGCCCGGCGGGCACCCGGAGACGTCGCCGAGTCGGCCGCCAGCTTCCGCGAGCGCCGGGCACCCGACTTCACGGGTCGCTGACGCTCGGCAGCCTTGCGCCATTGGTGACGCCAGTCGCTCGGCAGCCCGGCCCGCAGGCGCCGGTCCTTCAGGCACTCGGTCCTTCAGACACTCGGTCGGGCCGACGCCAGTGCGGCGGGCACCCAGGCATACAGCCGGTCGAACACCTCGTCGGCCGCCTCCTGCAGACCGTGGCCGGCGGTCGGCAGGACGACCAGCTCGGCGTGGGGTGCGAGCATGCGAACCAGCTCGCTGGCGGCCGGGGAGAGGACCTGGTCGGAGCCGCCATGGACGAGGAGCATCGGGCAGCCGTCGAGCTCTTCGGCGGGCTCCGCCCCTCCGGCCTGGGTCGAGAGAGTGACGACCCCGGCGGCTGACGCCCGACGGGCTGCAGCCGCCCTCACCGCCACCGCCCCGCCGAAGGAATGCCCGATGGTCACCACCCGGTCGGCCCCCTGCATCAAGGCCAGGTCGACGGCGGCGACCGCGTCGGTGGTGCAGCGATCCAGGTCGCCGGGCCGGCGATAGCCGACCCGAAGCGTGGCGATGCCCATTTCGGCCCAGGCTTCCCCGAGCCGGTAGAAGAGGGCGCGGGCCGGCCCGAGCAGGCTTCCGACCGCCCCGCCACAGGTGACGACGGCAGTCGGGGAGTCGAGCGGGCCGTGCCACAGCACGGTGAGCAGACCGGACCGACCGAACAGCTCGAGGTGCCACAGCCCGGAGTGCAGCTCGACGTGCTCGCTGTAGCGCACCTCCAGCGCTTCGAGCCCCTCCGCGGGCTCCGGTTCCCCCGGATCGCGCCCCTCCACCTGCTCCCCCGGCTCTTCGGCCACCAGCCCGAGGCTACCGGGTTCGTGGGAACGAGAGAGCGGGCACGCGGCCGTGCGTGCGCAACGACACCACCCGGTGCGCCCCCCATCGACGGGGCACAGTCGGGGAGCTGCCTCTGGGCGCGGCCTGGCAGAGCTGGTCGCGCCACGGTGAGCTGATCGCGCCACGAGAACATCTGGGAGGATGGGGGCACCGATCGAGGGGGTGTCCCATGGACCATGCCGACGTAGAACGGGCCGTAACGCTCGCAGGCCTCTCCCTTCCCGCCGGAGCGGACTTCGAGGTCAGCGGCGACGAGCCGATCCTGGCGTCGCCCCACTACCTCGGCACCGGAGCAGCGGCAGCTCGCCTGCTCACCGGGTTGGCAGCGGCAGAGCTGTGGCGCCTGCGCACCGGCCGGCGCCAGCACGTCGTCGTGGACGCCCGCCATGCGGCGGCCAGCTTGCGCTCCTACCAGTACGCCCGTCCCGTCTCGGAGCCAGAGCAGACCCTCGAATCGCTGGCCACCCGCACCGGGACGTCCGCACGGCTACGGATCACCCGGATCGTGGCCGCCCGCGACCGCCGCTTCGTGCAGCTCCACGGCTCCTTCCACGACGCACCAGCCGTCCTGGCCGAGCTCGGCCTCGACGAATCGGCGACCACCGAGGAGATCGACGCCGCCGTAGCTGGTCGCGACGCGTTCGAGCTCGAAGCCGCCTTCGTCGGGCGCCGGATCTGCGGCGGCGTGGTCCGCTCCAAGGAGGAGTGGGCCGCGCACCCCCAAGGACGCGCCATCGGTGAGCTGCCGGCGGTGACCATCACGAAGATCGCCGACGCGCCCCCCATCCCTCTCCCTGACGGAGACCGGCCCACGGCCGGGGTGCGGGTCCTCGATCTCACCCGGGTTCTCGCCGGTCCCACCTGCGCCAAGACGCTCGCCGAGCACGGGGCCGATGTCCTCCACGTGAGCGCTCCCCACCTGGAGGGTGGTGGTCCCTTCGAGATGGAGACGGGCATCGGCAAGCGCCAGGCCGCGCTCGACCTCGACGACCCCGAGCAGGCGGCCGCGCTCGTCGAGCTCATCGCCGGCGCCGACATCTTCTCGCAGGGCTACCGGCTGGGCTCGCTCGATCGTCGTGGCCTGTCGCCGGCGCAGGTCGCCGCCGTGCGGCCCGGCATCGTGTACGTCTCGGAGAACTGCTACGGCCACGTCGGCCCGTGGGCGCAGCGGCCGGGCTGGGAGCAGCTCGGCCAGGCAGCTACGGGCATGTCCTACCGGGAAGGACGCGACGGGCCCGATGGCGTCCCACGCCTGGCCCCCGCGGCGGTGAACGACTACAGCACGGGTTTTCTCGCCGCATACGGGGCGATGGTGGCGCTGGCCCGCCGGGCCTCCGAAGGCGGGTCGTGGCACGTACAGGTGTCGCTCAGCCAGACGTGCATGTGGTACCAGAGGCTGGGCGACGACAACGACGTCGCCGCCGCACACCTCGGCGACGTCGAGCCCTTCACCGCCGTGATGGACACCGACGACTTCGGCACCATCCGCTATCTCACGCCTGCGGTCCACATGTCCGAGACGCCCACCCGCTGGACCCTGCCGCCGGCTCGCATCGGCGCCCACGAGCCCGTGTGGCTGGCCCGCTGACGACCCTGCGGCCCAACCCTCGCGACTGGCGACGACGCGATCTTCCTCGCACAGACCGGCACCTCCGGCGAGCAGCGCACGACGCTGCTCAGAACGCGGCCTCGATCACCGAGATCCGCCCGGCCGTGATGGAAACCACGTCGAACCGGACGGTGACCCGGGACCGGGCCGCCGCCGGCGTGATCTCGTTCAGCCACCGCTCTGCCAGGCGCCGGATCCGGCGTTGCTTGGCCGGGAGCACCGCCTCGACACCCTCGCCGAAGCGGGCGCTCGAACGGGCCTTCACCTCGACGAAGACCACGGTCCGACCCTCGCGAACGATGAGGTCCACCTCCCCCTCCCTGCGACGCCAGTTGCGTTCCAGGACCTCGTAGCCCTTCGACTCGTACCATCGAGCCGCCAGCTGCTCCCCCGCCTCCCCGAGCGTCGACGGCGTGACCCGGTCGGGCTCCGGTACCACCCGGTCGGACCCCGGCGTGACCCGGTCGGGCTCCGGTGCTGCCGGGTCTACCCCGTCATCCACCGAATTCCCGCTCGGGGAGCCGTTCGATGTTCACGTCCCGGAAGGTGAGGATCCGCACGGAAGGCACGAACCGGGCCGGGCGGTACATGTCCCATACCCAGGCGTCGCGGAGCCGCACCTCGATACAGGCGGGCGACGATGCCGTCAGGGTCTGGACCTCCACCTCGTTGGCCAGGTAGAAACGGCGCTCGGTCTCCACCACGTAGGCGAACATCGGCAGCACCGCCCGGTACTCCTGCACCAGTGCGAGCTCGATCTCCGACTCGTAGCGCTCGAGGTCCTCTTCGCTCATCGCGTCAGACGGGCCCGATCGGTTGAGGTTGCGCAGCCCTCACAGGCGGGCAGTCCGGCGTTCCTTGATCTTCGCAGCCTTCCCGTGGCGGTCCCGGAGGTAGTACAGCTTGGCCCGGCGGACGTCACCGAGCGAAACCACCTCGGTCTTGGCGATGATGGGCGAGTGGACGGGGAAGGTCCGCTCCACGCCCACACCGAAGCTGACCTTCCGCACGGTGAACGTCTCCCGGACGCCGGTGCCCTGCCTCCGGACGACGGCGCCCTGGAAGACCTGCACCCGCTCCCGGTTGCCTTCGACCACCCGGACGTGGACCTTCACGGTGTCGCCCGGACGGAAGTCGGGGACGTCGTCTCGGAGACTGTCCCGGTCGATGATGTCGGTGGGGTTCATGGCGCGGTTCTCCAGAAATCGCTCGGCGGCTGCTCGACCGGTCACCGACCGGCTCGCGAGGGCCGGCTGGTGCTCCCGGCACGCGACCGGCGCGACGGACCCGGTTGGGCCCACTAATGGTAGCCGTGTTGCTAGAGCCCGTGCACCTCTCCTACCTCGGCGAGGAGCGCGAGCTCCTCCGGCCGCAGGCCGCCACGTGCTTCGATCAGGTCGGGTCGGTGCGCCACGGTCAGCCGGATGGCTTGGGCCCGGCGCCACCGGTCGATCCTGGCATGATCGCCGGAGCGCAGGATCTCGGGCACCGGCCACCCCCTGAACTCGGCAGGTCTCGTGTACTGGGGGTACTCCAGCAGGCCGTCGGCGAAGCTCTCGTCGCCGGCCGAGCGGTCGTTGCCGAGCACCCCGGGAAGGAGCCGGGCCACGGCCTCCACGACGACGAGCGCCGCCAGCTCACCACCGGCCAGGACGAAATCACCGACCGAGAGCGCACCGTCGGCCAGGTGATCGGCCACTCGCTGGTCCACACCCTCGTAGCGACCGCACAGGAGCGAGAACCCCCCTCCTTCCGCCAGCTCCTCGGCCCGGTCCTGGTCGAAGCGGGCGCCGGACGGCGAGAGCAGGTAGAGCGGTCGGGCAAGCCCGTCGTCTGAGGCCTCGACCCTCTCCACCGACGCGAACAGTGGTCCGGGTGCCAGCACCATGCCGGCACCCCCGCCGAAGGGGGCGTCGTCGACGGAGCGCCGGGGATCGTCGGCCCCGTCCCGCAGGTCGTGGATCCGGAGGTCCAGGTGGCCGTGCTCCCTGGCTCGCCCCAGGATCGAGGCCCCGGCGTAGGCAGCCAGCACCTCCGGGAAGATGGTGAATACCTCGATGCGCACTCGACCAGGCCCCTAGTCGAGCTCGAAGAGCCCGGCCGGCGGGTCGATGACCACCCGGATGCCCGGCTCGTGACCGACGACGAACCGCAGCGGGACCAGACCGCCTCCAGAGAGGACGAGCAGGTCGCTGGCCGGATTGGCCTGCACGGACTCGACGGTGCCGCGGTGCGCCCCGGACACCTCGACGACCTCTGCACCGATGAGCTCGTGGACCCAGAGCGTCCCCGCCTCGGTCCTGGGCGAGGCGAACAGCGTCGTGCCTCGGAGCTCCTCGGCGGCGTCGATCGTGCTCACGCCAGCGAAACGCACGATCCAGCGGTGGTGGTGCGGCGACGATGCCTCCACCACCAGCTCTCCGCCGTCCGCTGCGGTGAGTACCGTCCCGGCCGCCAGGCGGTCGTCCCGGTTGGTGAGCAGCTCCACCACCACCTCGCCCCGCAGCGCGTGTGGCTTGACCACACGGCCGACCTCCAGCAAACCGACTCCGTCCCCGACCGGTGCCGGCTCCGGCGCCACGTTCCGCTCCGGGGTGGCCCCGGCCGCCGGGTCCAGGCCCATCGGTTCCCGAGAACCCTCAGTCGTCGACGATGTCGACAGTGGCCTGCCTGCCGTCGCGGGACGCAGCGGCGGCGACCACCGTCCGGATGGACTGGGCCACCCGACCGCGACGGCCGATCACCCGGCCCATGTCCTCCGGTGCGACCCGTACGCTGAAGCGGACGGTCCTCCCCCGCTCCTCGGTGTCGATCGTCACCGCGTCGGGATCGGACGCCAGGGAGCGCACGACGTAGGCCGCCACGGCAGCCGACGTCCCGCCGTCGATGCGGTTCCCGACGTCCCCGTCCCGGTCGTTGCCCCCGTCGACTTCGTACTCGTTGCCCTCGTCGGCCTCGTACTCGTCGTCGCCGAACTGGTCGTCGGCCTCGTTGCCCACGTTGTCGGCCTCGTCGGCCAGAGGTCCGTCCTGGTCGGTCACGTGGCCGCCTTCGCCGCCGCCAGGTCGTCGAGGGCGCCCGACTGCCGCAACAGCTTCTCCACGCGTTCGGTGGGCTGGGCGCCCTGCGAGAGCCACTTCACCGCCTTGGCGTTGTCGATCTCGACGACCGCGTCCGGCTCGGCCAGCGAGCGTCCGCGGGGTGCGTAGGTCCCCAGGATCTCGATGAACCGACCGTTCCGGGGCGAGCGACTGTCCGCTGCCACCAGCCGATACGTCGGCTGCTTCTTCTTGCCCATCCGCACAAGGCGGAGCTTGACTGCCACGTTGCACTCCTCTGGTTCTCGTACCGGCGGCACACAGTCTCGCATCATCTCGGACCCTGTCGCGCCATCGGGCCCCACGGACGCGCCCCGCCCGTCGCCGCGCCCGTCGCCACGGGTATCCGGTGTCCCCCTGACGTTCAGCGCGCCTTGGGGGTGACCCGGCCGCCGCCCTTGCGCTTCTTGCCCTTCCCCGGGGGTTTCCCCTTCCCGGCACCCCTCGCCGCCGCCGGCGCACCCGGTTGACCTCCGCCGAGGGTGGCCAGCCCCCCGGTCCCACCCGCGTCTATCCCGTCGCCCATGGCGCCGAGCTCCGCCAGTTGCCTCGGGTTGATCCCGCCCTTCCCGAAGAGCCCACCGAGGCCGCCCATCGCTCCACCCAGGCCGCCCTTGCCGAAGCCCTTCATGAGCTTCTGCATCTCCCTGAACTGCTTCAGCAGGGCGTTGACCTCCGTGGTCGTCGTGCCACTACCCCTGGCAATGCGCACCCGCCTCGAACCGTCGATGACCGTGGGGTCGATCCGTTCCGCCGGTGTCATGGAGCGGATGATCGCCTCGATCTGCCCGATCTGCCGGTCGTCGACCATCGACGAGGCCTGTCGCAGGTCCTTCGACACGCCCGGCAGCATGCCCAGCATCCCCGAGACCGGACCCATCTTCTTCACCTGCTGGAGCTGTTCCAAGAAGTCCTCCAGGGTGAACCTTCCAGACAGGATGGCCGAAGCCCCCTTGACCGCCACGCCCTCGTCGAAGGTCCGTTCCGCCTGCTCGATGAGGGAGAGGATGTCCCCCATCCCCAGGATCCGGTCGGCCATGCGGTCGGGATGGAACTGGTCGAAGTCCGCCAGCTTCTCCCCGGTGGAGGCGAAGGCGATGGGCCTGCCCACCACTTCTTTCACCGAGAGCGCCGCCCCACCGCGGGCGTCACCGTCGAGCTTCGTCAACACGACACCGTCCAGGGAGAGGGCGTCGTGGAAGGCCGACGCCGTGGCAACGGCGTCCTGACCGGTCATGGCGTCGATCACGAGGAACGTGTAGTGGGGCTCGACGGCCGCCGAGATGCTGCGCACCTCTTCCATCAGCTCCTCGTCGACGGAGAGGCGGCCCGCCGTGTCGACGATCAACACGTCACGCCCGAGCCGCCTGGCCTCCTCCAAGCCGGCGATGGCCACGGCGACCGGATCGGTCGGCTCGCTGAACACGGCCACCTGGGCCTGGGCGCCGAGGATCCGGAGCTGGTCGACCGCGGCAGGCCGCTGGAGGTCGGCTCCGACGAGGAGCGGGTTGCGTCCCTGCCGCTTGAACCACTGTGCCAGCTTCGCCGCCGTGGTGGTCTTCCCCGAACCCTGCAGCCCGGCCAGGAGGACGACGGTGGGAGGTCGACCGGCGTAGGTGATCCGGAGCGTCTCGCCGCCGAGGATGGAGGTGAGCTCCTCGTTGACGGCCTTGATCACCTGCTGACCCGGGCTCAGGCTCTGCGAGAGCTCCAGGCCCACGCAGCGTGCCCGCACGCCGGCGGTGAACGTCCGGACGACACCGAGCTCGACATCGGCCTCCAGGAGCGCGACGCGGATCTCGGCCAGGATCTCGTCGACGTCGGCATCAGACAGCCGTCCCCGGCTCTTCAGCCGGGAGAGGATGCCTTCGAATCGGTCGGTCAGGCTCTCGAACATCGGACGCCCAGGTTACAGGGGACGGGCACACCCGCTGCCCCGCCGGGGGTGGTCGAGTGCCGTCGCCCGGGCAGAGTGGCTCCGTCCACGGAGCGCCACGTGGCGGTCATCCCGCCGGGTCGAAGAGCGCCTCGACGAACGCAGCCGGCTGGAAGTCGACCAGATCCTCGGCACCCTCGCCCAGGCCGACCAGCTTCACCGGCACGCCGAGCTCCCGTTGGATGGCGACCACGATCCCGCCCTTGGCCGTCCCGTCCAGCTTCGTGAGGACCACGCCGGTCACGTCCACGGCCTCGGAGAACACCTTGGCCTGGGCCAATCCGTTCTGTCCCGTGGTGGCATCCAGCACGAGCAGGACCTCGGTCACGCGTCCGGGCGGTCGGTCGGCGATCCTTCTGACCTTCTTCAACTCCTCCACCAGGTTCACCTTGTTGTGGAGGCGGCCGGCGGTGTCGGCCAGCACCACGTCGTGGCCCCGCGCCCCCGCCCGCTGGACGGCGTCGAACACCACGGCGCTCGGGTCCCCGCCCTCGTTGCCCCGCACGATGTCGGTTCCGGACCGGGATGCCCACAGCGCGAGCTGCTCGGCCGCCGCGGCCCGGAACGTGTCGGCGGCTGCCAGGGTGACACGTGCTCCCTCCCGGGTCAGGCGGGTCGCCACCTTGCCCACGGTGGTCGTCTTCCCCACCCCGTTCACCCCGACGAACAGCCAGACGTCGACGGTGCGGTCCGGTGCCGACGCGTCTCCCCCAAACCCCGAGCCGACCGGGGCGAGCCCGGCCTCGGGCGCCGTCAGGATCTCCACCAAGGATGCCTGCAGGGCATCGATCAGCTCCCCGGCACTCGAGATCTCTCCCGCCTTCACCCGGCCACGCAACGTTCCAAGCAGGGCATCGGTCGAGCGCACCCCTACGTCCGCCCGGATCAACGCCTCTTCCAGCTCGTCCCAGGTCGTCCCGTCGATGCGGTCCCCCGAACGAACTGCGCCGAGGTAACCGGCGAGCAGACCTCGCGCTTTACCCAGACGACCTCGGAACGTCGGCCTGGCGACCTCCGGTTCCAGAGTGGATCCCGGGGGGACCGCCGGTGTGATCGGGGCCGGCTCCTCTGGCGGAGCGATCCGCACTGCATCTGGCGTTGCCTCCGGCGACGCCTCCCCTCCAGGAGTTGCCGGCGCCCTCCCAACGGCAGCCTCGGGAGACACGGCAGCCTCAGGTCTGCCCGGTGCCGCGGAGGGCCGGCGCCGGAGGCGAATGGAGATCGCCGTGACGCCACCGACCACCACGACCGGGACGGCGATGGCCAGGGCGAGGGTGGCGTCGGAGACCGTTGCAAGGGGCGGCGTCACCGCGACGACCCCAACCATTCGGCAGGCCCGGCCGACCCGGCAGGTCCAACCGCCCCGGAGCGATCAGGTCCCGGTCCGTCGACCGGCACCCGGCGCACCTTCTGACTGACCACCTTCGACGACCCCCCCGGGGCCATGGTGACGCCGTAGAGCGCGTCGCCCGCCTCCATCGTCCGCTTCTGGTGGCTCACGATGATGAGCTGCGCCTCGGCCCGGAACTCCTGGACGAGCCCGAGGAACCGATGGAGGTTGACGTCGTCGAGCGCGGCCTCCACCTCGTCCATGAGGTAGAACGGCGAGGGGCGGCTCCGGAAGACGGCGAACAGGAAGGCCAAGGCGACGAGGGAACGCTCCCCTCCCGACAGGAGCGACAGCCGCCGGACGTTGCGGCCCGCCGGACGCACCTCCACCTCGATGCCGGTATCGAGCAGGTGCTCCGGGTCGGTGAGCGAGAGCCGCCCGGTACCGCCCGGGAACAGCGACGACACCAGCGAGGAAAAGTGCTCGTTGACGTCGGCGAACGCAGCATCGAACACCGACATGATCTCCTCATCCAGCGTCCGGATCCCGTGCTGGAGCTCACGCCTGGCGCGCCGGACGTCCTCCACCTGGGTCTCCAAGAAGTGGTGGCGCTCCGAGAGCTCCGAGAGCTCCTCCACCGCCAGCGGGTTGACCGGGCCGATCTCCGCCATGGAGGCCTCGATCTCCGCCATACGGACCTCCGGCTCGACACCGGGCGCCAGGTCGGGCTGCGGGGCAAGCCGAGCCTCCTCGGGACCGCAGCCGAGCTCGCGCCCCAGGACGTCGACGATCCCGTCCCTCCGGATCGTGGCCTCGGCCAGGTCGAGCTCGATCCGTTGGAGCCGGCTCCGCACGGCCGCCAGCTCGTGCTCGGCCGCCGACCGCTCCCGGCGCAAGCTCTCCAGGCGGGCACCACCGGCTCTCGCCGCCTCGACCTCGGCCCGGTGCCGGGCCCGGAGCTCTTCCAACAACGCGGTCAGCCGGCCGTAGGCGTCTGCCACTACGGTCTCCAACCGGTCGACGGCCCGGGCGTCGGCCTCGAGCCGGCGACGGCGCTCGGCCGCCTGAAGGCGCTCGCCGACGTGCCCCTCCAGGCGGCGCTCCACCTCCATCAGCCGGTCGGCGAGGACACGCCGGCGCTCTGCCATCGCCGCCAGCCGCACCTCGAGCTCCTTGCGGGCCGTCGCCGCCCCGGCCAGACGGCGCTCGATCTCGGCGCGGGCGCTGGCCGCCCGTTCGGCGATCTCCGACAGCTGCCGGCGGCGTTCCTCGAGCGCAGGCAGCTCCGCCTCGAGCGCCTCCAACCCGGCCCGGTCGCCCGCCACACGGGCCTCCAGCTCGTTGCGCTCCCGGTCCACGTCCACGAGCTCGGCCGCCAACCCGGCCCGGTCGTCGGCGATCCGTTGCAGCGCGGCGCGGGCGGCGCCGTGCGCCGACTCGTTGCGGTCGTCCCGGCGCGATGCCTCGGCCGCGGTTGCACGCGTCTCTTCCACCTGGCGTCGCGCTGCGCTGCGCTCCTCGGCCGCCGCCTCCGCCTCCGCCTCCGCCCGCTCGGCCCGCTGGCGGGCTTCCTCGACGAGCGCGGCGGTGACGACCCCGCCAGCAGCCCGGACGCGCCACCCGGTTGCCGAGAACCGGTCCCCGTCCTTCGTCACGACCACCAGCTCCGGGCGGGCGAGTGCCAGGTCGATGGCTGCCGACCAACCGCCGTCGCAGCACACCGCGTCCTGCAGCACTCGGTCGAGCAGGGCACCGAGTCCCGGCGGGGAGATGTGGTCGGACCGGGGCCGGACATGATGACGGACCGGTTGGCCGGTGCCGACCGAGACCAGCGGGACCGGGTCCGAACTGCGACGCGGCAGCTGCCCGGTCAGCGCCAGAACGGCGCCGGACGCCTCACCCTGCCGCAGCTTCGCCAGCGCGGCTCGTGCGGCGTCGTCACCCGACACGACGACGGCGGCCAGCGAGGCGCCGGCGGCCGCCTCGAAGGCGTCCTCCCACCCCGCATCCACCTCGATGAGGTCGAGGAGCGTCCCGACCACCCCACTCACTCCGGCGAGGAGCTCGGCGCCGGCGGCGCCGCGGGCTTCCTCCAGCACCCGGGAGAGCGCGTCGGCCCGAGCCATCGAACGGTGGTGCTCCTGCTCGGCCTGGCGCAGCGTCTCCTCGCCCGCCTCCAATCGGGCCGACGCCGTGCGGTGGGCGGCCTCCGTCTGCGCCACCGCCTGTTGCAGCTCGGCGCGGGCCTGTTCCGTGTCGGCCAGGCGCGCCGACCACTCGCCCTCCTCCTTCCCGCATGCCTCGAGCCGGCGAGCGAGCGACGCCTGGCGAACGGCGATCTGGTCCAGCGCCCGGCGGTCGCGCTCCAGGCCTGCGCGCACCGAGACCACCTGCGTCCGGGCCACGGTGACCGCCTCGTCGGCTGCCCGCATGGCCTCCGGCGCTCCGCCTCCCTCCCGGGCGTCCTCCAGCTCACCGGCGAGCACCTCCTCGGCCCGGACCAGCCGCTGGCGCTCCGGCTCCCCCTCCTCGACCGCCGCCGATGCCGCCTCCAGCTCGTCGGACAAGCGGGCGCCTTCGGCTTCCAGCGTGGAGACGACGTCGACGTCGGCGGCGGCGTCGATCGCCCGCTCCAGGCCGCGCCGGCGCTCGCGGAGCACCCCGGTCAGGCCCCGAGACCGCTCGACCAACCCCTCGACCCGTCCGAGCGCGGAGGCCATGTCCGCCTCCCGCTGCGCCGAGAGCGCATCGGTGGTCCGGCTGGTGGCATCGTCCAGTTCCGTGAGCGAGGTCCGGAGCGCGCCCTCCGTGACCCGCAGGGCGGCGGCGGCCTTCGCTCCCTCCGAGCAGCGGTCCTCCAGGCGGACGAGCTCCACGCCGGCCAGATGGAGCCGGAGTGCGCGCAGCTCACTGGCCAGCGAGGCGTGGGAGCTCGCCGCCGCCGCCTGCCGCTCGAGCGGCCGGATCTGCCGCTTGACCTCTCGCACGAGGTCGTAGAGGCGCTCCAGGTTCTCCTCGGTCACGGCGAGGCGGCGCTCCGAGCGCTCCCGACGGCGGCGGAACTTCAGCACCCCGGCCGCTTCTTCGATCACCGACCGGCGGTCTTCGGGGCGGGCGTTCAAGATGGCGTCCAGCTGGCCCTGGGAGATGATGACGTGCTGCTGGCGGCCCACGCCGGTGTCGGACAGCAGTTCCTGGACGTCGAGCAGGCGGCACGGGGCGCCGTTGATGGCGTACTCGCTCTCCCCCGATCGGAACAAGGTCCGCGTGATGGTGATCTCGGCCAGGTCGGACGGGAGCTTCCCGGAGCTGTTGTCGATGGTGAGGCTCACCTCTGCCCGTCCCAGCGCCGGCCGGGACGCAGTGCCCACGAAGATGACGTCCTCCATCTTCGCCGACCGCACCGTGCGCGGGCCCTGGGCGCCCAGCACCCAGGCCACCGCGTCGACGACGTTGGACTTCCCGCTGCCGTTAGGACCGACGACCACGGTGATGCCGGGCTCGAACTCGAGCACGGCCGGATCGGCAAACGATTTGAACCCTTTGATGGAGAGCGCCTT
The DNA here is from genome assembly GCA_027365145.1 of Acidimicrobiaceae bacterium. Lineage (GTDB taxonomy): Bacteria > Actinomycetota > Acidimicrobiia > Acidimicrobiales > RAAP-2 > JAKADK01. Next base: position 16,800 of record DAHXOA010000041.1, read on the forward strand.
CAGGAACACCGGTCGCTCACCCTATCGGCCGCCGGGGCGGAACCGGGGCGGCCCTCACACCTGGCAGTGCTCGCACAGGTAGGTCGATCGGCCGCCGGACTTCACCCGGACGACCGTGGCGCGGCATCGCCGGCAGGCCTTCCCCTCCCGGTCGTAGACCTGGTGTTGTCCCTGGTAGTCGCCGATCTCCCCGAAGAGGTCGCGGTACTGCTCGTCGGCGAGCGACGAGCCACGGTGCTTGACCGCGTCGGCCAGGGTCTCCACCATCGCCCGGTACAACCGCCGGACCTCCTGGGCCGACAGCGAGTCGGACATCCGGTCGTAGCGCAGGCCGGCGGCGAAGAGGATCTCGTCGGCGTAGATGTTGCCGATGCCGGCGACGAACTCCTGGTCCATGAGCAGCGACTTCAGGCGCATCTTCCGGGAGGCGAGGTGCGCCCAGAACCGGTCCCAGCTCATCACGTCCTCCAGGGGGTCGAACCCCAGGTGGGCCAGCTCGGGGACGCGCGCGCCCCCCTCTGTCGTCGCCGAGACGAACAGCTCCCCGAAGGTCCGCGGATCGACGAACCGGAGCTGCCCACCCTGGGTGAACGTGACGACGACCTGGGTATGGGGCGCCTTGGGCTCCTTCAGGCTCTTGGCCCGCTGGAGCTGGCCGCTCATCCCCAGGTGCACGACGAGCGTCTCCCCGTTCTCCAGCCCGAACAGCAGGTACTTCCCGGCTCGGCCGACCGACTTCACCGTCCGGCCCTCCAGGCGGGCCCGGAAGTGCTTGGCGCTCGGGTGCCGGCGGACCGTACGCCCGTTGCGCACCTCCACCGACTTGATCTTCTTCCCGACGACCTCTCCCTGCAGGTCGCGCCGGATGGTCTCCACTTCGGGAAGCTCAGGCATCCCCCCCGCCCTTCTCGTCGTGCAGCACCCGGATGGCCGATCGAGCTGCCTCCTGCTCTGCGTCCTTCTTCGATCGCCCGTCACCCCCGCCGAGCCGAGCACCTGCAACGTACACCGTCGCCGAGTACCTGCGGTCATGGTCCGGGCCCCGGCCCGCCACCTCGTAGTGGGGCACACCCCGCCCCAGGTGCACGGTCAGCTCCTGGAGCCGGCTCTTGTGGTCGGTCCGACCGGGCTGCTCCGTGGCCTGCTCGATGCGCTCCCGCAGCAGGTCCAGGATGACCTGCCGGGCGGGCTCGAACCCACCGTCGAGGTAGATGGCTCCGAACACCGCCTCGAGCGTGTCGGCCAGGATCGACTCCTTTTCCCGGCCACCCGAGAGATCCTCGCCCCGGCCCAGCCTGACCAGCTCGCCCAGCTGGAGCTCGCGTGCCAGCTCACCGAGGACGCGGGTGTTGACCACCGATGCCCTGACCTTCGCCAGCACGCCTTCGGACAACTCCGGGTGCGAGCGGTAGGAGTCCTCGGCGACGACCAGCCCGAGCACGGCGTCGCCGAGGAACTCGAGGCGCTCGTTCGACGGCAGGCCGCCCTGCTCGGCGCACCAGGACCGGTGGGAGAGGGCCTGGTCCCACAACGCCACCTCCCTGAACCGGTACCCGAGCCGGCCCACGGCCCCGTCAGAGCCCTCCGGAGCCTGGAGGTGCCGTGCTCCGCCGGTCGGGGCTCCCGGCACGGGATCGATCACCGGAGGCCTCCGGGATCCAACGACCACACCCACGTCGCGCTCAGGCTCCCTCCAGCTTGGCGTAGACGTAGTCGACCGCGTCCCGGACCGTCCGCAGGTCCTCCAGGTCCTCGTCGTCGATCCGAAAGCCGACCGACCGCTCCCCGAGCTCCTCTTCGAGCGCCTCGACGAGCTCGATCAGCGCGAGCGAGTCGGCATCCAGGTCCTCGGCGAACGACGACGACTCTGAGATCCCCGCCGGTTCGATCTCCAGGATGTCGGCGAGCTGGTCACGGATGAGCTCGAACACCTGCGGGCGTCCGAGGGGACCACCGCCCATATGGGTCTCTGCTGGCACGGCTCTCTGCTCTCCTCGTTGGGACATGGGCGCCCGGCAGGCCACCCATCGGGGCTCCGGACGCCCGGGGAACGGACCCCACGCGACGGCTCCGGGACACGGCAGTCACGCCCCGAAGGCGCACCACCCATCGTGCCCGCGGGCGCTCCGGTCCCGGCATGATACCGGACCGGCCGGTCGTCGGCGCTGAAACCCCGGAGAGGTCGTCAGCCCGGCACGTTGACCAGGCTGTGCGCGGCCGCGGTGAGGTAGTCCAGGAGCTCGCCCCGGCCGTCGGCATCCAGCCCCGATGCGTCGACCGCCGCCCGCATGTGGGTGAGCCAGGCCGCCGCCTCCACCTCCCCTATGGCGAGATGGGCGTGGCGCATGCGGAGGCGCGGGTGTCCGCGTTCGTCCCGGTAGAGGGGGGGACCACCCCAGTACTGGATGAGGAACCAGGTCAGGTGCTCTCTCGAGTCGGTCAGGTCGTCGGGGTACAGCGGCCGGAGCACCGGGTCGGATGCCACCCCGTCGTAGAACCGATCGACCAGGTCGACGAAGAACCGCTCCCCTCCCCATCGCTCGAAGGGTGTTCCCTTCACCGATCGGGGTCCTCGTATCTGCACGCCACGACTGTACGGCACGGGCCGGCCCCTCCGGTCAGCGGTCGCCCGCCCACCGGCGATCCCGCCTCTGCCCGGGCCGTGCCACGATGAACCCGGAGTGAGGCCCGTCTGTGGAGACGGCCGGTCGGGAGCCTGTCATGTTCGAATGGTCAGACGAGCAGCTGATGGTACGTGACGCCGTGCGGGCGTTCGTGGAGGCGGAGGTGAAGCCCCACATCGTCGAGCTGGAGCACGGCGACCTCCCGCCGTACGGGATCATGCGGAAGCTCTACACCACGTTCGGCATGGACCAGCTCGCCCGCGACCGTTTCGCCCGGCAGCTCGAGGCACGCCGCACGGAGTCCGACCGGCCGAGCGGGCCGGGCGGGGAGCGATCGGCGGGCGTGCCCGGGGGCACCCCGAGGCGCGGCGACGGCGGGGCGGCGGCGATGACCCTGATCCCGATCATCGAGTTGTGCCACTACTGCCCGGGGATCGTGACCGCCATGGGAGTGAGCATCGGCCTGGCCGCCGGGACGGTTCTGAAGCGCGGCACCCCGGCGCAGATGGAGCGGTGGGGCCTCCCCCTGGCCACCATGGAGAAGATCGGTGCATGGGCGATCACCGAGCCGGGATCAGGATCGGATGCGCTCGGTGGCATGCTGGCCTCGGCCCGGCGCGACGGGGACGGCTACGTCCTCAACGGCAACAAGACCTTCATCACCAACGGGCCGTACGCCGACACGATCGTCTTCTACACCAAGCTCGACGACGGCACCGACACGCCGATCCGCGACCGGAAGGTCCTCACCTTCGTCCTGGACACGGGCACTCCCGGCCTGGTCCAGTCGCGGCCGTTCGCCAAGATGGGGCTGCACTCCTCGCCCACCGGGGAGCTCTTCTGCTCCGACGTCCGGGTGGGTCGCGACCACCTGCTCGGCGAGACCGAGAACGAGGCGGACGGGGGTGGCCGCGAGTCGGCGAAGGACAACTTCGTCCAGGAGCGCGCCGGCGTGGCGGCGATGGCGCTCGGGGTCATCGAGGCCTGCCTCGCCCTCTCCGTGGACTACGCCCGGGAGCGGATGCTCTGGGGACAGCCGATAGGCGATCGGCAGCTCGTCCAGCTGAAGCTGGCCAAGATGGAGGTAGCCCGGTTGAACGTCTCCAACCTCGTCTTCCGCCACATCGAGCTGTCGGCCGCCGGCAAGCAGCTCACCCTGGCCGAGGCCTCGGCCATGAAGCTCTACTCGGCCCAGGCCGCCTCCGAGGTGGCGATGGAGGCCGTCCAGCTGTTCGGGGGCAACGGCTACATGTCCGAGTTCCGCGTCGAGCAGCTGGCGCGGGACGCGAAGGTCTTCCAGATCTACGCCGGCACCGACGAGATCCAGGTCACCCACATCGCCAAGGCCCTCCTCGCCACCTGAGGACCAGCGCCCCCCTCGGCTCGGCCGGAGCTCCCGCCGGATCAGGCAGGCGTCGGGTCCGCCGTCACGGCGGCCGCCACATCCCGGACAAGCCCGCTGACCGCCAAGTCGTGGGCCACGGTGATGGCGTTGACCACGGCCGTCGCCGACGACGAGCCGTGGCTGATGACGCATACCCCGTCGACACCGAGCAACATGGCCCCCCCGGTCCCCTCGGGGTCGAGCGCGCCCGCCAGCGGGAGCAGGTGGGGCAGGATCTTCTCCGCCGCCTCGCGGACGTCGTCCCTGGCGAGCACGGCGCCGAGCGCGGCCACGAGGAAGCCCATCGATCCTTCCATCGTCTTCAGGGCCACGTTCCCCGTGAACCCGTCGGTGACGACGACGTCCACCACCCCGTGGAAGAAGTCCCTCCCCTCCACGTTGCCGGTGAACTCCAGGCCCGGACCCCCTGCGCCGGACGCCAGCATGGCGTGAGCCTCCTTCACGAGCGGCGTGCCCTTCGACTTCTCCTCCCCGATGGACAACAGCGCCACGTGGGGACGGGCCGTCCCGTACCGGCACCGAGCGAACACGGCACCCATCCGTGCGAACTGGACGAGCATCTGGGGGGTGCACTCGGCGTTCGCCCCGGAGTCGAGGAGCACGGTGGGCGGGCGGTCGCCACCGGGATTGGGGATCGGCGTGGCGATCGCCGGACGGATGACCCCGGGGAGCCGTCCCATCCGCAGCAGCGCCGACGCCATGGCCGCGCCCGTGTTCCCCGCCGACACCATGGCGAGAGCACGGCCGTCCCGGACGGCCTCGGCCGCCCGCACCAGCGAGGAGTCCTTCTTCCGGCGGACGCCCTGGGCCGGGTCGTCGTCCATGCCGATGACCTCGCCGGCGTGGATCTCGGGAAGGCCCCCGGTATCGCCCATGTCGCCCGGCCGACCCACGAGGACCACGTCGATCCCTCGCTCATCGCGGGCGCGTCGCGCCCCGCCGACGATCTCACCGGGTGCCCGGTCCCCGCCCATCGCGTCCACAGCCACGGGGAGGGCGGCGAGCGCCGCTCCCTCGGGCCGGTCGTGGCGCGCCACTAGTCGACGTCGATCGCCTGCCTGCCCTTGTACCAGCCGCACTGGGGGCAGACGACGTGTGGGAGCTTGGCCGCCGTACACTGCGGGCACACCGAGCGGGCCGGGGTGCGCAGCACCCAGTTGGACGCCCGGCGGCTCCGGCTCTTCGCCTTCGAGGTCTTCTTCTTCGGGACGGCCATGTTCGATTACTCCACGTTCGTAGGTCCCGCCGGCGGGACCGTTCGTCAGGTCCGCACCACCCAGCGGGATGCCGGGCCGGCGGGGAAGCAGTGTAGGGGCACCGCGCCCCTACCCGCCACCACGGGTCACGCCAGCGTACACGCGTCGGATCCCGGGGCAAGAGCCCCGGGATCCGGCCGCTCCCCATGCGGCTCCTCCGGGAGCAGGCGTGGGTCAGGATCCGGCCGCCACTACCACCACGGGCCGAATTGGTTCCCGCCGGGTGCTTCGTTCCCGGTCACCGTGAACGGCGCCGTACCACTGGCCGTGCCGTCCGTGGCCACGATGGGGTTCGATCCGTCGCTGTCGGTCCGGCTGACCGTGACGAACCCTCCGAGCGACCCGTTGGCATCCACGCGGGCGGACCCCGTCGACGCCGGCGACCCGCTCGTGAAGGACAAGGACGCGTCCGACGCCAGCGTGGTCCAATTGAGCCCGATGACGGCGGCGGTCGTCCCGGCGGTGCCGGTGGTCGGGACGCTGTAGACGGTGTCGGTACCACCCGAAAGGCCGTTCACCAGGGTCGTGTCGAACCTCAGGGAGGAGGCACCCGGGGCGAGCGGGAGTCCGGCGAGGGAGTTGGTGAGCACGGCCACGAGGCCGGGGCAGGTGGCAGAGGGCTGCACGGCGGGCACGGCGAAGTCGTCGGCCACGAGCACGCCCGACTGCACGCCACCCAGCAGGCCGGTGATGGGCGTGCCCGTCAGGTCGCCGCTCGTCCCCGTGGTCAGCTGGGCCGTGATCGGCCCGATGGTGCACGAGAACGGCCCGACCTGGGCGGTGGTCTCCAGCGACGCCGAGATCGTCGACGTGATCGCCCCGTTGGCGTGGATCTGGGCTGTCCCGGCCAACGCGCTCGTGGCCGTGAAGGTCGCCGGCAGCCCGACACCGAGCGGACCGAGGCTCAGGCGAGCCGTATTCGGTTGGATCTGCACGTCGGACCGGGGGACGTCGATCGCCAACGGGTTCGCCAGGGATCCGTCGATGGACAGGGTGCCCGTCGACACGCCGGTGATCCCGGTGGCGGCGATGTGGGAGCCGATCGTCGCTGATCCGTTGGTCAGCGCGATGGCGATCGGGATCTGGATCGACGACGGCGCTGCCGATGCCGCCGGCATCCCAAACAGCCCGGTCCCAAAGACGCCGAGGGTCGTGACCGCACCGACGGCGGTTGCCACTGCCATCCGGACGGCCCGGACCCTGGAGCGGGTGGTTCGAGTTCGTAGGTGGGAGGTCATGGAACGAACGGTGAAGCACGAACCGGGAGATGTCAAGACATCCGACCCGTGATCACGTCAGATACGCGACCCCCGTCCCACCCCGGACTACCCCTCTGGACTGGGACAATATTATTTCTTACTGGTCAGTAGATAGATCCGAACCCCGCCGAAACCCGCCACGGAGCGTAGATCCATCACCGCGTTCCGCTGTCTTCGGAGCCGGCCGACCCGGCGGAGAGCGCGTCCAGGGCAGCCCAGCGCGGGTCGTGCACGGGCGCACACCCACAGGGCGCCGCGTTGCGATCGGCCCCGCACCCCGGGCAGAGCCCGCGGCAGTCGTCGGCGCACAGGGGAGCGAGCGGGAGGGCGAGCATGACCGCGTCGCGCACCATCGGCTCCAGGTCGACCAGGTCCCCGTCGAGGGGGTAGGCGTCCTCGTCCTCCCCGGTGCAGTCACCTTCGACGAACCGCTCGCGTACCTCGACATGGACCGAGCCGTCGACCCGACCACCGCAGCGCCGGCACTCTGCCCGCCACGGCGCGTCGATGAACCCGGTGACGGCGATCCCCCCCGGGTAGGCCGAGAGCACCAGCTCGACGGCCACGTCGGCCCCACCCGGCACCTCGGCGCCCAGGACGGCCAGGTCGTCCACCGGGCCCTGGGTGGAGACCTGCCGGACGCCGGACGTCCGACGGCGCAGGGATGCGATCGGGACGGCGAAGCGGGGCGGTGGCACGTCGGCGGCTCGGGCGGGACGGATCAGGCGAGATCCTGGTCGAAGAAGCCTTCGGCGTCCTCGTCGCGCTCGACGATCCCGGTCGGGGACGAACCCTCCGCTTCGAGACCCGACGACCAGCCTTCCGCCGGGGGCGGTGGCGCGCCCTGGGGAAGGACCTGGAGCTTCTCCCGCCCGGCTTGGACGGTCTTCATGACGCGGTCGAGCACGATCTCGAAGTTGGCGAGCTGGCGGTCGGCGTAGTCCTCCGCCTCGTGGCGGAGCCGGCGGGCCTCCTCGTTGGCGTCGTCGAGGATGCGCTGGGCGGCGTGGTTCGCCTGGCGGACGATCTCGGTGCGCTGCACCATGCGCTCGGCCTGCACTCGCACCTCGTCAAGAAGGCCTTCGGCCTCCCGCTCCTTCTCCGCCAAGAACTCCTCCCGCTCCTTCAACAGCCATCTGGCCTGCCGCAGCTCTTCGGGCAGCTGGTCGAGGGCGGCGTACAACAGCTCGGCCATCTCGTCCCGCGACACCAGGACCGAGGCGGAGAGCGGCATGGCCTTCGCCGAGAGCACCAGCTCGAGGGCGTGGCGGACCAACGTCTCGGCGTCGTGCTCCTCCGAGAGCGCCTGGCGCTCCTCGAAGTCGTCGAAGACGTCACTCATCGGCGAACTTTTCCTGGAGTCGGGTGGCGACCACCTCGGGCACGAACGACGTGACGTCGCCGCGGAAGCGCGCCACCTCCCGGAGCAGGCGCGACGCGATGAACGAATGGGCCGAGCTGGTCGGAATGAACAGCGTCTCCATCCCGGAGAGCTCCTTGTTCATCTGCGCCATCTGGAGCTCGTTCTCGAAGTCCGACACGGCTCGGAGGCCCTTCACGATGGCGGTGGCGCCCACGTCACGGGCGACGTCCACCACGAGCGTGCTGACCGAGACGATCCGCACGTTGGCCAGGTGGCCGAGCGACTTCTCCAGCATCTCCTGGCGCTCGTCCAGGCTGAAAAGGGGCTCGGTCTTCTGCGGGTTGCGGAGGGCGGCCACCACCACCTCGTCGAAGAGGCGGGAGGCCCGCTCGATCACCTCGAGATGGCCGTTGTGCACGGGGTCGAACGACCCGGGAATGAGCGCGATCCTCACGAAGCACCTTTCTCTGTCGCCCGGATCGTCCGGGCCACGGTGACGAGCGTACCGCCGTAACGGCGCGACCTGATGATGCACCACTCCGGCGGCGCGGGGATGTCGGCGCGGGACTCGAGTACCACCAGATCGGCCGGCAGGGTCGGGATCAGCGCATCCCACTGGGCGAACGCGTAGGGGGGATCGCAGAAGGCCAGGTCGAAACGGGCGGCCGTGGTGGCCGACCACGAAACGGCGTCGCTCCGGACGATGGAGACCGTCCCGGACGCCTCCGCCTTCCCCATCCCGGTGCCGGAAAGGTTCTGCCGCACCGAGGCGAGCGAGCCGGCGTCGTTGTCGACGAACGTCACGGAGGCCGCCCCCCGCGAAAGTGCCTCGATCCCGAGAGCGCCCGAGCCGGCGAAGAGGTCGGCGACCCGGAGCCCCTCCACGTCCCCGAGCGAGAAGAGCATGTCGAACATCGCCTCCCGGACCCGGTCCGAGGTGGGACGCACCGCGCCCGACGCCGGCACGGTCAGGCGCCTGCCCCGGAGCTCCCCCGCGATCACGCGCACCGGCCCACCCTACCGGCTCCGACACGACCGGTTCTCGGGCGGGCGGTCAGCTCTCGGCGGTCAGCTCTTGAACAGGAACTCGGCGTCGTCGTCGTCGATGAAGATCCGGACCTCCTCTTCCAGCAGCTCCCAGGTGGCAGGTCCACGCTCGCCGGCGACCACGGACCGCGCACCCTCCGCCGCCGCCACCACCAGGTCTCGGTCCCCGGTGACGGACGCCAACCGGAGGTCGCTCCTCCCCTTCTGCCGGGCACCCAGGATGGTGCCCTCGCCGCGCTGGGAGAGGTCGATCTCGGCCAGCTCGAAGCCGTCGTTGCTGCGCTCGAGGGCGTGCAGGCGCGCCTTCGCCTCGGGCGATCGGCTGGTGGACAGCAGGTAGCACCACGACCGATCCCCCCCTCGCCCGACCCTGCCCCGCAGCTGGTGGAGCTGGGCGATCCCGAAGTGGTCGGCGTCCTCGATGACCATGACCGTCGCCTCCGGGACGTCGACCCCGACCTCGATCACGGTGGTGGCCACGAGCACGTCGAGCGACCCGGCCCTGAAGGCCGCCATCACCTGCTCCTTCTCCGTCGAGCGGAGCTGGCCGTGGAGCAGGCCCAACCGCAGCCCAGCCAGCTCCCCGTCGGCCAACCTCGCCATCTCATCGGTGACCGATGCCGCTTCCACGAGCTCGGAGCCTTCGACGAGCGGGCAGACCACGAACGCGCGGCGGCCGGCGGCCACCTCGGAGCGGACCCGCCCCCACGCCCGCTTCACCGCCGCCGGTGTGCGCGCCCACTCGGTGGTGACCGGCTGGCGGCCGGGCGGCAGCTCGTCGACCACGGTCATGTCGAGATCGCCGAAGACCACCATCGCCGCTGTCCGGGGGATAGGTGTCGCCGTCATGACGAGGAGGTCGGGATCCAGACCCCGTCCGCCCGGTGCGTGCCCCTTCGCCCGGAGTGCCGCCCGCTGCTCCACGCCGAATCGATGCTGCTCGTCGATCACGGCCACACCGAGCGCGGCGAAGACGACGGACTCCTCGAGCAGCGCGTGGGTGCCGACAAGAAGGTCGACCGTGCCGGCAGCCACGCCTCCGAGGATGGCAGCGCGGGCCTTCGCCGGCGTGCGACTGGTGAGCACCTCCAACCGTGGCGGCCGGGCGCCTCCCAGCACCTCGGGGTCGGCGACGGTGAGCCCGGACAGCATCTGGCGGATGCCGAGCGCGTGCTGGTCGGCCAGGACCTCGGTGGGCGCCATGAGGGCACCCTGGTACCCACCCTGGACGGCGACGAGGAGGGCGGCCAGCGCCACCACGGTCTTTCCCGCGCCCACGTCCCCCTGGAGCAACCGGTGCATCGGGAGCTCGCCGGCCAGGTCGGCGCAGATGGCGTCGATGGCCCGGCGCTGGGCGCCCGTCGGCTCGAAGGGGAGCTGGTCGAGGAAGCGGTCGACGAGGCTCGGCGCGCCGCCCGGGTCGCGGACGACGTGGGCGATCCCGCGGGCGTCCTGGCGCATCCTGGCCTTCTTCAGGGCCAACACCAGCTGGAGGCGCAACAGCTCGTCGAACGCCAGCCGCCGGCGGGACGGCTCCACGTCCTCGGGGGAGGCTGGCTGGTGGATGCCCCGCAGTGCGGTCGTCCGCCCGACGAGGCCGAGGTCGCCCCGCCAGCGATCGTCGACCGGGTCCGCCAGCTCCCCGGCGCGATCCAGCGCCTCGGCGACGTAACGGGCGATCCGCACCGAGGTGAGCCGGGACTTCTCCGAGAGGGGGTAGACCGGGTAGACCCTCCCGGCGAGGATCCCGCCGGGAGGGCCGCCGTGCCCGACGCCCCCGGGATCCCCTCCCCACCCTGAGCCGGCGACCGGCGACGACGGTGCCGGTCCCGGTCCCAGGACCTCGACGGTCGGGCTCGCCATCTGGAGGACATCCCGGTAGCGCGTCACCTTCCCGTAGAACAGTGCCAGCATCCCCGCGGAAAGGGTGGAGACCCGCCACGGCTGGCCGAAGAAGACCACGCGGAGCGATCCCGACGCGTCGGTCACCTCCACTTCCACCCGGGAGATCCCCCGACCCCGCCGGGCGGCTCCCCCCGAGGACCGGATACGGCGGACCTGACCCACCACGGACGCCGACTCCCCCTCGGTCAGGCGGTCCAGCGTGACGAGGTGGGAAGCGTCGACGTGCCGACGCGGGTAGTGGGTGAGCAGATCGAGAACCGTCGCGATCCCGAGCGCACCGAGCTCGCCTTCGGCCACCGTGCCCACACCCCGGAGCACACCGACCGGGATCCCGGCCAGCTGGCGCAACCGGCGACCGGGAACTCCTCCCCCAGGAGCGGCGTTCATGCGGCAGGCGGGCTCATCTGGTGGGCGGGCTCACTCGATGGAGAGCTCACTCGATGGAGAACAGGTAGGGGTAGAGCGGCTGCCCGCCGTGATGGACCTCGATGTCCACGTCCGGCCAGTGTTCGTGGAGCCATTCGGTCAGACGGCGGGTGTCCGCCGCCGTCGACGCCTCTCCCTCGAAGATCGTGACCAGGTTGTGCCCTGGCTCGACGAGCAGGTCGAGGAGCCTGCACCCAGCGTCGCTCGGCGCCGGGGACACGACCTGGATCCCCGCCCGCGAGATGCCCAGCCAGTCCCCTGCTCGGATCGGCCCATACGGACCATCGGCGTTCCTGACGGCCCTCGTCACCTCCCCCGGCACCACCCGGGCTGCCGACGCCTCCATCGCCGCTGCGTTGGCGTCCACGTGAGCGGCGGGGTCGTAGGCGAGCAGGGCAGCGAACCCCTCCACGATGGTCGCCGTCGGGATGATCCGCACCTGCTTGCTCGTGAGGGCGTCGACCCGGCCCGCCACGGCATGGATGTTGTCGTTGTTCGGGAGCACGATCACCTCGTCGGCATCGACCGCTTCCACAGCGTCCAGCATCTCGGCCGTCGACGGGTTCATCGACTGACCACCGGCGATCACCCGCTGCACGCCGAGGGACCTGAAGATCCGTCCGATGCCCTCACCGGCGGCGACGGCGACGGCACCCGTCGTGCGACGGGGCCCCGGCGGGATGTCCGACGGTCCGGTCCCGGCCGTGCCCGCGGCCTCCCGCACCCAACGCTCCTCCTCGACCTGCTCGAGGAGGTCGGTCACGCGGATCGAATGCGGCCGCCCGGCGTCGATCGCCGCTTCGATCGCAGCGCCGATGTCGTCGGTATGGATATGGCAGTTCCACAGGCCACCCCCCCCGACGACGACGATGGAGTCCCCCACGCCGGCCCAGACCTCCTTGAAGTGGGGGATCGTCTCGTCCGGGGCATCGAGGAGGTACATCACCTCGTAGCGCAGCTTGGCCAGCGTCGCCGTCGAACCGGCAGCGTCGCCACCGGAGTCCACCGCCGACCGGACCGAACCCGTCGGGCCGCTGGCTACCGGAGGATCCCCGTCCGCCGGGACCGGTGGCGGTGGGAGCGGACTGCCGGCCACGACGTGCAACAGCGCGTCGAACAGCAACAGGTACCCCGCCCCACCGGCGTCGACCACCCCGGCGTCGGCGAGCACGGCAAGGAGCTGGGGCGTCCGGGCCAGCGCGTCGGCAGCGCCGCCCTTCGCCGCCTGGACCACGTCGTAGAGCGACTTGCCCACCTCGGCCGCTTCGGTGGCGGCTTCGGCAGCTCCGCGTGCCACCGTGAGGATCGTTCCCTCGACCGGGCGCATCACCGCCTCGCGCGCCAACCGATCGGCGGCGGCGAGCGCTCGGGCCAGTTCGGGCGCTCCGACGGCATCACCGGGCCGGCCCCCCGCACCGTCACGCCCGTCACGCCCGTCGCCTCCGGTTCCCGGACGTGCCGCCTCGACGAACGCATCGGCAAGGCCCCGGAGGAGTTGGGACAAGATCACCCCCGAGTTTCCCCGTGCCCCCATCAGCGACCCGTGGGCGATCGCCTCGCAGATCTGGCCCATGGCAGGCGCCTTGCCCGAATCCGCCGGCACCCCGCCGTTACCGACCCCGCCGTCGTTGCCGACCTCGCCGTCGCCCGGATCGCTTAAGGTCCGGTCGATCGCCGCCACGGTCGACTCGACGGTGAGCGCCATGTTGGTGCCGGTGTCGCCGTCGGGGACCGGGTAGACGTTGAGGCGGTTGATCGCCTCCCGATGCGCCTGGAGCACATCACGGTAGGAGACGATCACCGCCTGCACGTCAGCGGCGTCGAGCGCCTCCAGAGTGGTCACCGCCAGGATGCTAACCTTTTCCCGGTCCACGAGGAGCCCCGAGAGGAAGTCTGCGTACCATGGCAGCGGTCTGTGACGTCTGCGGTAAAAAACCTTCGTTCGGCATGAGCGTCAGTCACTCCCATCGCCGCACGAAGCGTCGGTGGGACCCGAACATCCAGCGGGTCCGGGCCCTGGTCAGCGGGTCCCCCACCCACATCCACGCCTGCACCTCGTGCATCCGCTCGGGCAAGGTCACCAAGCCCCCGGCCCGCCAGATTCCCCAAGCGACGCCGGAGGCTCGCGTGCGATGAGGCGGTTGTCACCGGGTGGAACCGTCGGCGCGCCCGTCCGGGCAAGTCACCCGACAGTCCTCCCGGCCCCGATCTTCTGATCCGCACTCCCAGCGCTCTGGGAAGCGGGTGCTCTGGGAAGCGAACCCGCCGTTCTCCCCTCTTCTCTCCTCCCGGAGCGTTACCCGGGTCCGATCAGGATTGGATCGCCATCCGCGACCGGCTTGTTGAGAAGATTGCCCCCCATCGAGCCGTGGAAGTCGGCGCGCCCGTAGTCGAACACGCCACCGCTACCCGCCGGTAGCCCGTCGCCGGCACGGTCACCGACGGCGGAGCGGGAACGCCGTCGCGGCCGAGAAGGGTGGGACCGGGTCCTGATCCTCAGCGTCGTCGCGAGCACCTCCGGCTGTCGTGGCCCGTTCACCGTGCCGGCATCTGCGGTCGGACACCCACACACCCACACCCGACACGGTGCCCGACCGGTCGGACCCCATCAGGAGCGGTGTTTAGCGGTGATAGCTGTCGGCTCGGACTGACGTACTGGGACTATGCGCACACCGGTATTCGAGCTACCTGCGATCGGGCGACGCGGCGCCGCGTGTACTGCGGCGGTATCGCGTCGATCTCCAAGGAACCTCCAAGGAAGATCCATGACCTTTCCAAGGTGGGTGACGTGTACTCGCAGCACTGCGGGGACCGAGAGCGCCTCGGAAACCCGGAGGGCGAGGCCTACGAGCCCCGCCGCTCGATCCCCCAGACTCAGGTGCCGAGGAGACGTGATGGACGCCAAACACCGACGGTGGTCGAAGAAATGGACGATCGTGGTCGTGGCCGTGGTCGTGGTGGCCGGCGGCGGTGTGGGGCTGTGGCTCGGGACCCGGTCCTCGTCGCCTGCTGCTGCTGCCACCACCGAGACCGAGGCCGTCACCACCGGTACCATCTCCGAGAGCGTCTCGGCCACCGGGACCCTGGAGCCGGCCACCGAGGCGAACCTCGACTTCGGGACCTCCGGAACCGTCGATGCGGTCGATGTCACCGTCGGCCAGAAGGTCACCGCAGGACAGACCGTGGCCACCTTGGACACCACTACGCTCACCGCCTCGGTGGCCGTGGCCCAGGCCACCGTGTCCTCAGACGAGTCCAAGCTGGCCACCGACGAGGCCGACGACGCGTCGAGCTCGCAGATCGCCGCCGACAACGCCGCCGTTGCCTCGGCGGAGACCCAGTTGACCAGCGCCAACCAGGCGCTCGCCGATGCCACGCTCACCTCCACAATCGCCGGGACCGTGGCGGAGGTGAACCTCACCGTCGGCCAACAGGTGTCCGGGACCGCAGCATCGTCGGGCGCCTCGGCGTCGTCGGCAGCCGCTGCGACCGGGGCGGGAGCGGGCGGTGCCGGAGGGTTCGGCGGTTCGGCGGCCGGCACCGGATCGGCGTCGACGGCCACCACGGCTACCGCCCAGATCGAGGTGATCTCCACTGGCTCCTATATCGTGAACACCACCGTCGACGACACCGAGGTGGGCGAGATCGCCGACGGAGACCAGGCGACCATCACGCTGAGCGGAGCGACGACCCCGGTGTACGGCACCGTGGGATCGATCGGGCTCCTGGCGACGAGCACGTCCGGCGTGGCGTCGTTCCCGGTCGTGATCGACGTGACGGGAGACCCCTCCGGGCTCTACGGGGGCATCAGCGCCACCGTCACCATCATCTACAAGGAGCTCCAGGACGTCGTCATCGTCCCCACCGCCGCCATCCACTACTCCGGGAGCTCGGCCACGGTCGACGTGGTCGACGGGTCGAAGCAGGAGCCCCGCACGGTGACCGTCGGGACCACCTCCGGTGCGGAGAGCCAGATCACCTCGGGTCTCCAGGTCGGAGAGAAGATCTCCATCCCCGTGATCCGCTTCGCGCTGCCGTCCGGGGCAGCCAAGGGCGCTGCCGCCGGGGGGCTCGGCGGCAGGGGCGGCGGGGGCTTCGGGGGCTTCGGGGGCGGCGGGGGCTTCGGCGGATGACCCCGACGAGCGGAACCACTGGCGCTTCCAGTGACCGGCGTGGCCCCCACGCCGACGGAGCGGCCAGCCGGACGGACGATGCCGCCCCCGACGACACCGGGCAACATCGCCTCGACTTGACCGCCCCGACGCCGATGGTCCCTGGGTGGCGCCCAGGTTCGGTCATCGACCTCGCCGGGGTGGAGAAGGTCTACCGGACCGGCGCGTTCGAGGTAGCGGCGCTGCGGGGCGTCACGATGACCATCGACGAGGGTGAGTTCGTAGCGATCATGGGGCCATCGGGCTCCGGGAAGTCCACGCTCATGCACATCCTCGGGTGCCTCGACTCCCCCACTGCGGGGACCTACCGGCTGGCGGGCGACGACGTGTCCACCATGACCGAGGTCGAGCTGGCCGAGGTGCGAAACGCCCGGATCGGCTTCGTGTTCCAGCAGTTCAACCTCCTCGCGTCCATGGATGCATGGCGGAACGTCGAGCTTCCCCTGGTCTACGCCGGTATCGACCGGGCAGCGAGGCGGGAACGCTCCATGGAGGCGCTCGCCCGGGTCGGCCTCTCCGACCGGGTCGACCATCGCCCGGGTGAGCTCTCCGGGGGGCAGCAGCAGCGGGTGGCCGTCGCCCGGGCGCTCGTCACGGACCCGGCGCTCATCCTGGCCGACGAGCCGACCGGCAACCTGGACTCGGTCGCCGCCCGGGGCATGCTGGACCTCCTCACCGAGCTGCATGCCAACGGGCGCACCATCGTGCTCATCACCCATGACGCAGAGGTCGCGCTCGCCGCCCATCGGACGATCCGGATCCGGGACGGCAACATCCAGGACGGCGGCGGCGGGGGAGTGAGTCCCGGCCGGGACCGGCGACCGGCAGCCACCCCGGGGGGCCGGCCGTGAACTGGCTGGAGACCTTGCGCACCGGTTTGGAGGCCACCGTCACCCATCGGCTCCGATCGGGCCTCACCGTGCTCGGCATTCTCATCGGTATCGCCGCCGTGATCCTGACCGTCGGGCTGGGGGAAGGGGCGCAGAACCAGGTGGCGTCGGAGATCTCCTCGCTCGGCTCGAACCTGCTCACCATCACCCCGGGGAGCTCGACGTCGTCCACCGGCGTTCGGGGTGGGCTCGGGACGGCCACGACGCTCACCATGGGCGATGCGACGGCGCTCGCTTCCCACACAGTTGCGCCCGACATCGCCGCGGTCGCGCCCACGACGTCGGTCTCCGAGGTGCTGACGGCGGGGACGAGTACCTGGACCACGTCGGTCGTGGGCACGAGCCCGGCGTGGCTGAGCGTGCGCGACGAGACCGTCGCCGAGGGGCGGTTCATCACCACCAACGACGTCGCCGATCACGCCATGGTCACGGTGCTGGCATCGACGACATCCGAGGAGCTCTTCGGCTTCCGTGATCCGGTCGGTCAGACCGTCGACGTCGGCGGCACACCGATGACGGTGGTCGGGGTACTGGCATCGGTCGGCGACTCCTCGACCACCAACGAGGACGACCAGGCGGTCGTCCCGATCACCACCGCCCAGGACGTGCTCTCCGGCGGCAGCGACGTGGTCCAGGACATCCTCGTGTCTTCGACCTCGTCGGGCACCCTCTCCGGCGCCTACCAGGAAGCCGACGCGGAGCTCCTCGCCCTGCACCACATCACCTCTCCCGCCAATGCCGACTTCACGATCGAGTCACAGCAACAGGTGCTCTCGACCGCAACATCGGTCGACAAGACCCTCACTGTGCTCCTCGGCGGGATCGCCGGGATCTCCCTCCTCGTCGGTGGCATAGGGGTCATGAACATCATGCTGGTGTCGGTGACCGAGCGGATCCGGGAGATCGGGCTCCGCAAGGCACTGGGCGCGACCCCGAGCATCATCCGGCGGCAGTTCCTCGTCGAGGCGTCGGTGTTAGGGCTGGTCGGTGGCGTCCTCGGGGCCGGTCTCGGTCTCCTCGGGGCGGTGGTCCTCCCCCACTTCATCTCGGACCCGATCGCCATCTCACCGGTCGCCATCGTGGGGTCCATCGTCATCGCCATCTGCATCGGCATCCTCTTCGGTGTCTATCCGGCCAGCCGGGCGGCACGCCTGGCACCGATCGATGCCCTACGGAGCGAGTAGCGATGCCGGACCACAGGACCGACCCGCGTTCCACTGGGGCACCAGCGTCTGCAGAGACCGCTGGGCGTACCCACACATGCACTACCTCACCGTAAGGAGCACGAGATGGCGAAGCACGCGATGGGAGCCACAGGGCGGCGTTACCGGATCCCGGGCACTCGTCACCTCGTTGGCCTGCCGGTCCTGGCCACCTGTGCCGTCGTCCTCGCGGCGTGCGGCGGGGGGTCCACCACCACGAGCGCCACGACCAAGACCGGGAGCAGCGCGCCTGGGCACAGCTCCTCCGCTCCCAGGGGAACTGCGATACCGGGAACGTCCGGGACGCTCGCTGCCATCGACGGCACCTCCCTCGAGGTGCAGAACCCCGCGAGTGGGCAGACCACCGTCACCTACACGCCGACGACGACGTTCTCCCAGACGGTGCCCGCGTCACTTGCGAACGTGACCGTCGGT
>DAHXOA010000020.1 GCA_027365145.1 Acidimicrobiaceae bacterium
GAGGCCCGCACTCGGCGGACCTTGACCGGTGGTAGTGAGACCACAATGCCTACCGGAAGCGAAGGGGACCAGGTGACCGAAGACCGTTCGCAGTCACCGCCTGATCGGGACTCACTCCTGATCAGTGTTTAGGAACGGTGACCACCAGCACGCCCGGCCTCCGGGTGGTGGAGCCCGGGTGGTGACGGGCACGCCGGTGCCCGGCCGGTCCTTCGCCGGTCCTTCGCCGGCTGCCGCCGACGTGCTCCGGTAGCCTGGTGCGGTGACTCCGACCCGGGACGCCGCCACCGTCATGCTGGTGCGCGATGCAGCCGACGGGGCCGGTGTCGAGGTCTGCATGCTCCGGCGCAATCTGGCGGCGGAGTTCGTGGCCGGTGCCTACGTGTTCCCAGGCGGATCGGTGGATCCGGCGGACCGCCGCCCGGAGATGGCCACCGTATGCCGTGGCCGGACCGACGGAGAGGCCTCCGCACTGCTCGGCGTCCCTTCCGGTGGCCTCGCCCTGTGGGTGGCGGCACTCCGTGAGTGCTTCGAGGAGGCCGGAGTGCTTCTGGCCTCTCCGTCGGGGGCGTCCGGAGAGGAGTTCGTCGACTTCGGGGACGAGGCGGTCGCGGCCCGGTTCCGAGCCCACCGTGCCGCCCTCAACGGGTCGGGGTCCGATCTCCTTCAGATCTGCCGCCTCGAGAACCTGGTCCTGGCGGCCGACGCCGTGCACTACGTGAGCCACTGGATCACGCCGGCGGCCATGCCGAAGCGCTTTGACACCCGGTTCTTCGTCGCACCGGCTCCCCCGGGTCAGGTGGCCCACCACGACGCAGGGGAGACCATCGCCGACATCTGGATCCGCCCCTCCGATGCGCTGGCCCGCCACCGTGCCGGGGAGATCCAGCTGATGCCCCCCACGATCGACAACCTGGAGAGTCTCGGGCGCTGGCAGACCACCGCCGAGGTGGTCGCGTGGGCTCGATCGGTCGAGGACGTGCCGGCGGTCCTGCCGATCGTCCGGTTCGACGGGGGGAGAGCGGTCGTGCACCGGCCGGGCGACCCCGGCTACGAGCAGCTCCTGGCCGAGGAGGAGGCTTCCGGTCGGGCCCAAACCGGCGCCGGGTGAGCGGCCGGTGCCCGCACTCACCCACGACCATCCCGAGGCGATCGCTCCCGGTGTCGTCCGCCTCGTCGCCGCCAACCCGGGGATCATGACCGGACCCGGCACCAACACCTACATTCTCGGCCGGGGGGAGGCCGCCGTCATCGATCCCGGTCCCGACGATCCGCGGCACCTCGAAGCGATCCTGGAAGCGGTGCCCGGACGGCTGGAGTGGATCCTCGTGACCCATACCCATCCCGACCACTCCCCGGGAGCGGCCGCGCTGGCCAGCCGGACCGGAGCGCGACGGCTCGGCTACGCCTCGCGAGACGGGTTCGTCGCCGACGAGGTGATCGGTGACGGGTTCGAGCTACGGCTCGACGGGATGGTGGTCCGTGCCCTCCATACCCCGGGGCACGCTTCGAACCACCTGTGCTACCTCGCCGACCTGGCGGGGAGCGTACCGGTGACCCGCATGCTGTTCTCCGGAGACCACATCATGGGGGGATCGACCGTGGTGATCGGACCTCCGGACGGTGACATGTCCGCTTACCTGGCCAGCCTCCGCCGTGTGCTCGACTGCACGCCGCCGGTTGACGTCATCGCGCCCGGGCACGGGGCGGTGATCGCGCACCCGGCCGAGACCGTGGCGGCATACCTGCAGCACCGGGCCGCCAGGGAGGAACGGGTGTGCCGGGCGCTGGCGGCAGCCGGTTCGGGGTCGCTCGACGAGCTGCTTCCGGCGGTCTACGACGATGTCGACCCCGAACGCCACCCGGTCGCCCGGCGGTCGCTGTGGGCGCACCTGCGGAAGTTGGAGGCCGAGGGACGCGTCGAGGCCGGAGACCCCGACCGGGAGGACACCCGGTGGTCGTGGTGCGTCGGTAGTGGTGAGGTCACGGGCGAACCGAGCTAGCCGGCTGAGGCCCCATCGACCGTCGCCGCACCGACCGCCGCCGCACCGACCGCATCGGGAGCGGTCGCCTCGGCCATCCGGGCCAGGAGCCGGGCGGTGCAGCTGTCCATCGAGGCACCCGGCGCACCCGGCCCCACCAGCGTGGCGGCGATCCGTGCGAAGACGTCGGCGAGCGGGCTGGCCTCGTCCATCGCCACCGGGCTGCCGGCATCCCCGGCTGCGGCGATGGACGGATGCAGCGGGACGCTCCCGAGAAGAGGGACACCCAGCTCCGTGGCGAGGCGACGCCCGCCTCCCGAGCCGAACAGGGCATAGGTCGCACCATGGTCGCAGGTGAAGTCGCTCATGTTCTCGATGACGCCGGCGACGCGGAGGTGGCCCCGCCTGGCCATGTCGGCGGCTCGCGCCGCCACCTTCTGGGCGGCGACGGGCGGGGTGGTGACCACCACCAGCTCGGTGCGGGGCAGCATCCGGGCCAGACCCATCTGCACGTCCCCGGTCCCCGGGGGCATGTCGATCAGGAGAACGTCGAGGTCGCCCCAGTGCACGTCCTCTAGAAACTGCTGGACGGCCCGGTTCAACACCAGACCCCGCCACATGATGGCCGTGTCCTCGTCGGCCAGGAACCCCATCGACAGGACCCGGACTCGCCCGGTCCCGAAACGGCGTTCGAGCGGGATCATCTTCCGGTCGCGGGCCTCTACCTCTCCGCTCATCCCGAGCAGCCGCGGGACCGAGAACCCCCAGATGTCGGCGTCCAGGATCCCGACGGTGAGACCCCGACCGGCGAGCGCCACCGCCAGGTTCACGGTGATCGAGCTCTTCCCCACGCCACCCTTCCCCGAGGCAATGGCGAGGATCCGGGCGGTCTCGGGGATGTCGGTGGGCACGGCGGCCGACTGGGCCTTCAGGCGGGCCCGGCTCATCACCGCCCGTCGCGCCGCCGCGTCCATCGTGGTGACGCGCACGGAGACGGACCGGACACCGGCGACACCGGAGACCCTCCCGACGACGTCCGCCTCGATCTGGTGGCGGAGCGGGCATCCGGCGACGGTGAGCGCCACGGGAACGGTGACCTGCCCGCCGCTGTCGATCTCCACCTGCCCGACCATGCCCAATGCGACGATGTCGTCGCCCAGCTCGGGATCGACGACGCTCCGGAGCGCGTCGAGGACCGTGGCGGGATCGGGTGGCGGGCCGGTCGACCCTCCGGGGAGAGGCGGCCCGGCGCCGCCCGGCGTGTCCCCTTCGACGGGTTTCGCGCCCTCCGCGCTACGACCGGCCGGGGTGCTGTCGGCGCTCCGCCCCGGTGGTCGTGCCGTCGGGCCGCCAGGGAGGTTCACGGATCCGAGCCTACCGGCAGGCGAGAGCCGTTCCGGCGCTCCTTGCTGCACCACCGCTTGCTGCAGACTGCTGTCTGCTGCTTGCTGCACGACCGTCGGGCTCCCGGGAGTACGATGTCGGAACGAAGCAGGGCGACGGCAGGTCGTGGCGCCCGGTGGATCGAAGTGAGAGTGAGGAGGTACGCCGATGAGCGCGACGATGCAGGTGGTCAGTATCGGGAAGAGGCCGAGCCCGGTCACGCTGACCGATGCCGCGACCGCGAAGGTGGCGGAGCTGCTGGCCGACGAGGGCTCCGACGACCTGGCACTCCGGGTGGCGGTCCGTCCCGGCGGGTGCTCGGGGTACAGCTACGAGATGTTCTTCGACGCCGACGTCGCCACCGACGACGTCGTCCGTGAGTTCGGGACCGTGAAGGTGGTCGTCGACCCGGCCAGCGCCGATCTGTTGAAGGGTTCGACGCTCGACTACAACGACGGTCTCCAGGGTGCCGGGTTCCACGTGACCAACCCGAACGCCTCCCGCACGTGCGGGTGCGGCTCGTCGTTCAGCTGAGGCGACTTCCTGCCTGAGTCGATCGCTCCCGACGACATCGTCCGGTTCCGGCTCGACGGTGAGGACGTGGAGGTCGCCGGTGGGGACGGGACCCTGCTCGATGCGTTGCGCGACGGGCTTGGTCGGCGCTGCGTCAAAGACGGCTGTAGCCCGCAGGGGCAGTGCGGGTGCTGCACGGTGCTCGTCGATGGGACCCCTAGGGTCTCCTGCGTGACCCCGGTGAGGAGGGTGGCCGGCCGGGAGGTCACGACGATCGAGGGGCTGGACCAGGAAGTCCGGTCCACCTGGTCGGCGGCGTTCGCAGCGGTGGGGGCCAGCCAGTGCGGTTTCTGCAGCCCCGGGATCATCCTCCGGTTGGTCGGGTCGATGGGTTCGGGGCGCGGGGGTCCCGAGCTCGGGCCCAGCATTCGGCGGGCGCTGGCCGCCCATCTGTGCCGGTGCACGGGCTGGCAGACGATCGAAGAAGCAGCGGAGATCGCCACGGGGGCATCCCGCCCTGGGCAGGCCGGCGATCAGGCGGACGGGCGGGATCAGGCAGCCGCGGCGCGACGCGCCCGACTGGAGGGCGGGGCCGACCAGATGGTGGGACCGGATATCGCCCTGGGACGAGGCGGGTTCGCCGACGACAGTGCCCCCCGGGGCGCGCTGGTCGCGGTGCCGGACGGAACCGGCAGCTATGCCGTCGCTCCCACGCTGGCGGCGGCCCGGTCCCTCGCCGGAAAGGTCCAGGGTCGTCGTTCCACCGAACCCCTCCTCCACCCGGTCCCCGTCCCCGATGGGAGTTGGGACATCACCCTCCAGACCACGTGGGTGGATCCGGGCTACCTCGAGCCCGACGCGTCGTGGTGTGGTCCCGGGGGCATCCCGAGGTCGTCGTTGGGCAACGGCGGCGCCTTCGGCGGGAAGGCCGCATCTCCGGTGGCAGGCCACGCCCGTGAGCTGGCCGACCGCTATGGGCAGCCCGTCCGGGTGCTGTGGTCACGTGAAGACGTCGTACGCATGGGCCCGAAACGCCCTCCGGTGGGAGGGGGCATCCGGAGCGACGGGGCCGGGGTGCTGGTCTTCGGCTCGCCGTCGCCGTGGTCGGACGAGGAGATGGACGCGATCCGGGACGCGGTGCGGGCGGTGGCCCCGGGCTTGGAGGTCCGCCAGGTGCCTATCTCTGGCCCACCCGTCTCGGCGGCGATCCGGGCGGCGGTGTGGGCCGAGGCGGCGGTGCTGGCCGTCGTGGCCAGGTGGTCTGCGACGGTGCCGAGCGCTGCGCCCCCTGGCGCCCGTTTGAGCGCTGCGCCCGGAGTCCCGATCACCGTGATCTCCCCGGGAGGAGGGCGGGCGACGGTGACGGTGGGCCGCGACGGAAGGGTGGTGGTGGAGGTGTCGGCCGGGCCCGTGCTCGACGTGGCCGTGCTTCGGTCGTACGCGATCGGTGCCGTCCACCAGGCTCTGGGGTGGGTGCTCTCCGAGGGGATCGCCGTCGACGCGGGAGGAGAGGTGCGCGATCTGACGGTCCGCTCGCTCGGCGTGCTGCCGGCCCGCGAGACCCCTCCGATCGAGGTGCGCCTCGACCGTGACGCCGCCGGGCCGCCGGTCAACGCGTCGGACGCAGTGTTCGCCGCCACCGCGGCCGCCTGCTGGCTCGCTACCGGGTTGGTGCCGACCTGGCCGGGGGCAGGCCGGATCCCTGCGAGAGCACAGGGGCTAAAGACGCAGGCACCAGCGGCGGGGAGCGTCCGGTGAGCCCGGCAATCGGTCCGTACCGGCCGGTCGTCCGGGCAGGTCCGTGGCTTGTGTGCTCGGGCCAACTCGGGATCGGGCCCGACGACCCGCCGGCGCTCGTGGCCGGGGGGACCGTGGACCAGCTCCTCCAGGCGCTCCAGAACGCCGATCGTCTCCTGCGGACCGAGGGCGCGGACCTGTCTCACGTCGTCAAGACGACCATCTACCTGCTCGACATGGCCGACTACGGACCCGTCAACCAGGCGTACGCCGCCAGTTTCGAGGGCGCCTACCCGGCGCGGACGGT
>DAHXOA010000024.1 GCA_027365145.1 Acidimicrobiaceae bacterium
CGCCCGCCGGTGGCGTGCACGCGCTTCTGCGAACGGCCAGACCTGGACCACGTGGGCGGCACGAAGAACCCCGACATCGAGCAGATCGTGCGCCTCGGTGCCGACCTGGTGGTCCTGGACGCCGAGGAGAACCGGCGGGAGGACCACGACGAGCTCGTGGCCCGGGGCATCGACGTCCACGTGCTCCACATCCGCTCGGTCGATGACGTCGAGCCCGCCATGACCGGCCTTGCCACCCGGATCGGGGCCGAACCAACCGCCGGCGCGCTGCCTCCGGGCCGTCCGATCCACAGCCGGGCCTTCGTGCCCATCTGGCGCCGGCCGTGGATGGCACTGGGCGTGCCGACCTACGGCGCCTCACTCCTGGCCCGGATCGGGATCGCCGTCGTGTTCGACCACGACGGCCCATACCCGGAGACGACGCTGGAGGAGGCCGCCGGACGCCATCCCGACCTCGTGGTGGCGCCGAGCGAGCCCTACCCGTTCGGTGACCGCCACCGGGGTGAGCTGGAGACCGTGGCGCCGACCCGCCTCGTGGACGGTAAGGACCTCTTCTGGTGGGGAGTCCGGACCGCCGGTGCCGTCGCACGGCTGGCCGCCGCCCTTGACGCCGGGTGAGAGCGGCCACCGAGGCAACCATGCTCCGCCGTCGCTGTTCCCGCCCGGCCCGTCGCCCGGCCCGTCGCCTGAGCCGGGCACGCCCTCACGATTCGAAGTCCCCGGCTGACCTCCGCAACGCGCCGAGGAGCGCGACGATCGCAGCTGCGTCCTCGGCACCTACGCCCGGCCGTTCGAACACCTCCGCGTTCAGCGCGGCCGTGGCACCCGAGAGCACCTGGCGACCAGCGGGGAGGATCTCCACCAGGGTGGTGCGCCGGTCGGTGGGGTGAGGAAGGCGACGGACCAGGCCCTGGGACTCGAGCCGGTCGACGACGTTCGTGACCGACGCCGGGTGGACCTGGAGCCGCTGGCCCGCCTTTGACAGCGGCAGCGCTCCCGACCGGGTGAAGCTGAGGAGGGTGAGCAGCTCGAAGCGGGCAAACGTGAGATCGAAGGGGCGGAGCACCGCGTCGATCCGCGTCAGGTAGATCTGCTGGGCCCGCATGATCGACGTGACCATCGCCATCCCGCTCGCCGCGCTCCCCCACCCGCGCTCGACCCACTGGCGCCGGGCCTCGGCGACGGGATCGAAGCGGAGGCGCTTGCGGGCGGGCATCGCTTCCACCCTACCGGCGGGTGACGGCATTTATTTGGACGTAAGACTATTGTAGTTCATATGACTCTAGGAACCGTTGTCCCGAACCCCCCTGCGGCCGCGGGCGCTGACCTCGTCCGACCCCGGTACCCGGTCCGTTTCGTCACCGCCGCCAGCCTGTTCGACGGCCACGACGCCGCCATCAACATCATCCGGCGCCTCCTGCAGGCCCAAGGGGCCGAAGTCGTCCACCTGGGGCACAACCGGTCGGTCGACGAGGTCGTCGAGGCGGCCGTGGCCGAAGATGCCCAGGGCGTGGCGGTGAGCTCCTACCAGGGTGGCCACCTGGAGTACTTCACGTACCTGGTGGACCGCCTCGCCGAGGTGGGCCGGCCCGACGTGAACGTCTACGGCGGGGGCGGTGGGGTCATCGTCCCCGCCG
>DAHXOA010000036.1 GCA_027365145.1 Acidimicrobiaceae bacterium
GCAAGGAGACAATGAGCTCGGCCTGCTCCTCGCAGGAGGGCGCACCAACGCTGGAGGAAGGGTCAGTCGGAATTCCCGACGGTACGCTCACCGGACCTGAAAGTGGTGGATGGTGCGATCAGGGCACCTGAATAGTTACCCTCTGGGCATGAAGGGCATCGGGGAGTCGGGCACCGTCGGTGCGACCCCGGCGGTACAGAACGCGGTGCTCGACGCCCTGGCCCCCTACGGCGTTACCCATCTGGACATGCCACTCACCCCGTTGAAGATCTGGGAGGCCCTGGCGTCCCCGGCTGGCAAAGTGTCGACGGGTCAGCCCCCAACGGTCCCCGCTCAGACACTCCAGAGCGGTTCGGCGTCGACGTAGCCGGCGATGCACGGGTGTCCGTCGGCCACCAGGAGCTGGGGCCGGTCCCGAGTGTCACCAGGCACGCGCACCAGCGCGCTGGAACGGGTCCCGTACTCCTCGGTGTGCACGCACGCCGCCAAGGTGGCCGCCGTCCGAGCGGCGACCGTCGTCCGCCACTCCCCTTCACGGTGCCCGGCCGCCCCCTGTCCGGCGTGGCGGGGAACCGAGTGGTCAGGAACGGTGTGGTCGGGAACCGTGTGGCGGGGAACCGTGTGGTCGGCCATCACGGAGGGCAACGTCGACCACAGGGGACGGCCCGACGCCCGGGCGTCGGTGACGAGGCACCGCACCCGGTCGACCTTCGCCGACGGCGTGGAAAGGGCGACGTTCTCCAGGATGTGGAGGCCGGGGGCAAGCCGCTCGACCACGGGTCCGGCGTCGGGTCCCACGGTCACCGAGTAGAGGGATCGGCGATCCCCGATCAACAGCCAGGCCGGGTTGTAGGCGCCCAGCTGCACCCGGTCTGCAAGCTCAGCCACGGCGTCGTCGGCAGAGCGGCGGCCCGCAGCCATGAGGGGAAGCTCGCCGCGGGAGCGCTTCGTCGGGTCCCGTCCCCCGGGAGTGGGGCGGTTGGTCAGACCGGCCACCACGCCGTCCTCGTTGACCGCCAGCCACGTGCCTCCGGCCAGGCCGTCGCGACCACCGAGAATGCGGGGGTCGTGCTCGGAGAGCACCACCAGTGGCTCGGCCGGCCGGTCCTTCCGCTCGTCACGATTGGCCGCCACGATCAACGGATACCCGGCTTCGATCTGCCAGGCGAACACGAGCAGGCACACGCCGGCCAGCGTATCGACCGAGCAGTGACCAACGGCCCCGACCGCTGGCAACCGCCGCAGGGTGTTGCAGAATAGACTTCCTTGACCGAAGCAAACTACTGTCGTCCCATGCCGGCATCGACCACCCCTGTCCACCTGGACGACCACGTCTCCCTGGCGGAGTTCGTCGCTCTCTGGTGGGCAGACGAGACACCCGGGGGCGGGGCTGACCGTCCGGGATCAGTCGATGGGGCGCCCGACGCAGGGCTCGATGGGGAGGCCGATGGAGAGCTCGAGCAGTTCCTCGACCGCAAGCAGGCTTCGTTGCGGATGCTCCGGCGTAACCGACCCGGCTTCCCCGACCCGGTCGGTTCCCACACCGGCCTGGTGCGGTACCGCCTGGGCGACCTGGTGTCGTGGATGCCCGAGGTGAACGGTGACCAGGATGCTGCTCTCCTCTCCCTGGCACCTCGGTTGGCCGCCGTGTCACCGCTCTGGCACGTTCGACGGGCCGTCGATGCCTGTCGGACTGCGGTCGGTGCGGACGCCACGCGCCGGCTGGCTGTGGCCGCTACCCTCATCCTGTGGGACCTCGGGGCACGGCCCCACACCGACGGGTCCGCGCCCCGCGACGTCGAGCGCCTTCTCGCAAGCGGCGACGCCACCATGACCCGGCTCCGTCACCACGGCACCCGCCTCGTGGCGCGGCATCCCGAGCTCGACGGGGTCTTCGATCGCCTGGTCGCCGGGCTCCCCGAGCGCCTCCCCGAGGCGGCTCGCCTGGCGGGTGCCCTGGCCGACGCCATCGCCGGCGGTATGGACGGCTCGTTCCTGATCGACACCGCGCTGCACGACCTGTCGGGACCGTCCGGACTCGGCGGCGGCTCGGCGTCGACCACCGACGCGCTCGCACGGTTGCTCGTCGCAGCCGGCGACCCCGAGGAAGGCGAGCACGTCTTCGATCCTGCCGCCGGCGAAGGAAACGTCCTACTCGCCGTGGCCGTCGCCGCGCACGGTCCGGTGCGGCTGTCGGGGATCGAGCCCGATCCCTCGGCGTGGGCCGTCGCGAAGAGCCGATTCACCCTGCGGGGTCTGGCCGTCGATCTCGTGCTGGGCAAATCGCTCGACGGCGACACGAACCTGCCGACCGCCGATCTCGTCGTAGTCGACCCCCCGTTGGAGAGCCGCCGCGACTACCGCCGGTGGCTGGCGCTGGCCGCCGGATGCGTCGGGTCCGGCGGGAGGGCCGTGATCGCTCTGCCGGCGGTGACGCTCGACACCACGAGAAGGGAGTGGAGGGAGCCGGCAGCGGAGCAGATCGCCATCGCCATGAAGGTCCCCAGCCGGCTCCGACGAGATCACGGCAAGGCGCTCGCGCTCTGGGTGATCGACGACGACCCGGGCGAAGACGTCCTCCTCGTCGACGCCTCGGCTCTCGGTCGACAGCGCGGTTCCCTCAATCAGGTCGCTGAGGGCGAAGCCGAGCTCGTGCACACCACCGTGCACACGTGGCGCCGGACGGGACGGCTGCGGCCGGCGCCACCGCTCGTCACGTTCGTCGTCCCCAGGCCGGCACTCGGCGTCGGGCGTCCGCTCCCCGGAACGTCCGGACGCCACGCCGGCCATCTTGCCGAGGATCGAAAGACCCTCAGTTCGTCGGCCGAGCCGGATCCGCTCGCCGACGCTGATCTCTTCGGACGCGCCCGGCGCCTCCTGAGGGGATCGGACGGGGGAGCCGCGGCGAACGACGACCTCGGTTCCGTGCTCCGTGAGGCGAAGGACCTGGCAGAACGGTTGGCGGACCTGGTGGACGGGCGCCTCCGTTCGTACACGTCCGAGGAGCATCGGCGAGCGCTGAAGCGCCTCGCGATCCGGCTGGCCGGCCATATCGACAACGGAGATGGCTCCGCAGATGGATGATCCGACCGGCCGGGTCGAAATGGACGTGCCTCTCTGCAACGCGAGGCCCGACGCGGGCGGGCCGCCCGCGACTTCCCCAGCACAGCCCCCCAGTGTCGCCCCCTCACTAACGATGCTTCGCGGCCCCGCGGCTGAATCCGGAGCGGACACCGCCCGCCACCGGTCCGCCCGCCACCGGTCCGCCCGGCGGACCGATCACCGACAACGGCGTGGCGATGTCCTCCAGCGAGCGCCGCTCTGCTGCCACGCCCAGGAAGACCTCGACCAGGCCACCGAGGATCATGACCGCCGCGCCCACGAGGTAG
>DAHXOA010000052.1 GCA_027365145.1 Acidimicrobiaceae bacterium
GAGGCCCGCACTCGGCGGACCTTGACCGGTGGTAGTGAGACCACAATGCCTACCGGAAGCGAAGGGGACCAGGTGACCGAAGACCGTTCGCAGTCACCGCCTGATCGGGACTCACTCCTGATCAGTGTTTAGGAACGGTTGGGGAAGCGCGCCGATGACCGTACCGGTGATCGATCCGGTGGATCCGGTCCCAGGCGACCCCGGGAGGGCGATTGCCTGCACGGTGGCGACGGTGTCGGGGGAGCCGCCCCCGAAGATCACCAGTCGGCCACCGAGCACCGCGCTCCCGGCATCGTGGACCGGATCGGCGAGCACACCCCGGAGTGCCAGCGCCCCGTCGGTCGGGTCGAGGACGAAGAGGCCGTTGCTCGAGACGCCCGAGGCGGTGAGTCCTCCCACGACGAGCAGCTCGCCGCTGGCGGGCTCGAGCGTCTCTCGCGACACCGGAGCCTGGAGACGCCAGGGTTCCAGGCTGGCCGCCACCGCAAGCTGCGATCGGGCGGCGGTGGAGCGCGCAGAGGCACGCGTGCCGGACAGGGAGCGCGCAGGGGCACCCCCCGAGCACGCTGCGAACGTGGCCGCGCAACTCGCGACGACGAGCAGCGCGATCGGGCGGCGCAGTCGGGCACGCCTCGGCCGGGTGCTCACCCTGCGGACGTGGCGGCGAGTCCGTACGTGCAGGTGCCCGGAGGGTTCCCTGGCCAGCACGTGCCGGTCGGCACCCCCATCGTCGGGCCGTGCCGCACAAGCAGGGAGTAGGGCGGAGCTAGGTCTACACCGTCAGGCTGGTGCAGGTAGCCCGGTGCCGTCCCGACCACACCGGTATGGCCGTACTGCCACACGATGGTGTCGGTCTTCGGATCGATCACGACCACCCTGTCGTTCGAGTCGTCGTTGCAGAGGATGTCCCCGTTGGTGGGGATCGGCATGCACAGCGACGGAGTGTTCAGCATGCCCGGGCCGCTCCGGGGCCCGTAACGCCACAGGAGGCGGCCCGTCTTCGTGAACTCCACCACCTGACCCGGATCCGAGTAGTCGGCCGTGATGTAGACCCCGGGTGAGACCTCGTTGGTGTCCGACGGGTACAGCACGCCGGGCGGATGAGTCGACCAGAGGACATGACCGGACGGTGTCATCTCGTCCGCCCAGTCACCGTTGATCTCCGTGATCAGGTAGTTCCCGTTCGTCATGGGGAAGGCACCGTTCGGGCTCCCGAAACGCATCGGCGGGTTGTGGTAGCAGTTTGTGTCCCGTAGGCCGATGCGCTCCAGGGGCACGTGGGCCCCGGGCGACACGAAGACGGTGCTGCAGTTCTTGATGTCGGCGAACACGATGTCGCCGTTGGGCAACTGCATGGCATCGTCAGGATTGTCGACCTGGTTCGGTCCCGATCCCGGGACGCCCGGTGTGCCGTACCGCCACAGAATGCGGTGCTGCCGCACGCTAATGATGGAGATGACCTGGTCGTTCTCCTCGGTGGCGATGATGTCGCGTCCGTTCGGGGTGAAAAAGGCGTCGTCGGGGAACTCGAAGGTCTGCCCCGGAGCCAGATCGCCAGGCTGGGGGAACTGCCAGACGATCGTGCCAGCTGGGTTCACGATCAGGAGGCGGCTGGCGTAGTTGTCGGCGATGAGCACGTCCGACGGGAGCACGGCAGGGTTCGAGCCAGGGGCGAGGTTGGGCCCGGCCGTCATGGTCGCCCCCGATCCCGACGCGAACGGAAGGGCGGAGGTCGGCGTGCTGCCGCCACTGCCCGACCGGGCCGTCCGTACCCCCTGACCCGTCGACGACCTCGTCCGGGAGCCGGCGGCCCGGTGGGCCGAGAGCGGGGCCGTGGGATGCGCCGTACCCGAGGTGGCGATCGTGACCAGGACCGCCACCACGACGATGACCAGCCCGCCTGCGATTGTGCGGCGCCGCCGCTGAGCGATCGAAAGCGTGCGCGTGCGCGCACGCGGAGAGGGGGTCATGCAACGTGGAGCTTATCCAATGCGGACTGGAGCGATGTGGCGTAGGCCTCACTGGTGTAGGTCGCCCCCGACACTCCGTTGATCCGAGCCGTCTGGGCAGCCAGGACCTGGGAGCGGAGCATGGGGATCACCTGGACGGCCAGTTGCTGGGAGTACTGGTCCGCCGTCTGGAGCTCGCTCAGGGCAACGCTGGTGATCCGCGTACCTGTCACCGTCACCTTCACGGCCAGTACCCCGTAGCCGTACTGCTCGCTCCGCCCCGTTGCCGTCCTCACCTGGGAAACGGGCGTGGTCGACGGTGTGGTGGTCGTGCCCGGGACGGGGCCGGCCCCGCCACTGGGGGGTGGGTGCCCACCCGAGGATCCCTGGGATGCGCCGGCCCGGGCATTCGCACCTGGGGCCCGGGCCGCCGGTAGGACGAGCGACGTCGTTGGGCTCTTCGAGTGGAAGCTGAGGACAGCCACCAGTCCGAGGGCTGTGGCCCCCATCACGAACGGCGCTCGTCTCATCGGGATCCCTCCTGTGTCTGCCGGACGACACCATCAGGCCGGACGACGTGGCGACCTACCGCCTACCGCTCCTCAGGCCCGACCTGTCGCGCCGCCGCTCATGGTGGACGACGAACCTGACGTCGACATGACGACCCGTCGCTTCGTCCCCCGGGGCGCAGGGGCCACGAACGGGCCCGACCCGAGCCCCGTGGGGTGGAGCCCGACGGCATACGACCAAGGGCGCCACCCGCCCGGTCAGTCCTCCGGACGCGGCGGTCGACTGGTGAAGCCCAGCATCCAGTCGGTCTGGGAGTCCCCGTCGATCGAGATACGCCAGGTGTACCGGGTACCGGGGGTAAGCGGCAACGGGCCGAGGTTCACCGCCAACGCCACGTCGATCGGCGAGCCTTCCGGGATCCCCGGAGGCCGGCCTACGGTAAACTCCCCCCGCACCTCGATGGGATGGTCGCCCTCCGGGGTGTTGACGAGCACCGGCTGTCCGTCGGCGTCTTCCAGGTATAGCTCCCAGTGATGGGGCTGCTCTGCCTCGTGCCAGCCCACGTCGATCTTCAGGGCGATGGCAGACGGCACCGGATCCGGACCGGTCATGGACCACCCGCCCCCGAGGATGTAGAGCTTCCCGTCCGCAACCTGGGCGGCGTCGCACAGCATCATGGTCACCTTCACGACCCTGGAGGCTATCGGGTCCCCGTGACTGTGCTCGTGTTTCTCGCGGGCACGCTTCGTCGGCAACGGCGTCGACGGGCGCTCCCGGGGACGGCGGCACACGGCGGGCGCCCCCGATGCACGACTCGGGCGGTGCCACGGTGAGGAGCGCGCCGGTAGCGTGGCACCGTGCAAGGTCTCCGTGACGACGTCTACCGGCGCCCGCTGGCCACCGCCCTTGATCGCCTGGCTGTCGGGCCCGGCTGGACGTGTGCCGACGTCGGAGCCGGTGGTGGTGACGTCTCGGTGGCGCTCGCCGAGGTGGTCGGCCGTTCAGGTCGGGTCTACTCGGTGGACAGCGACCCCGCCGCCCGCGATGAGGTGGCCCGGGCGGCAGCGGCCCACAGCCAGGTCGTCGCCATCACCCAAGCGGGAGAGGACCTCCGGCTTCCCGAGCAGGTCGACCTGGTCTTCTGCCGCTTCCTGCTCCTCCACGTCCTTGACCCGTCGGTCGTGCTCGGTCGCATGGCGGCGGCGGCTCGCGTCGGGGGTTGGGTCGTCGCCCAGGAGCCGATCACGACGGCCGGACGGGTCGGCGGCCTCCCCCTCACCATGCCGGACGCACGCCATCCCGACGTGGGTGCCATCCTGCCGGCGCTCGTGAGGGACGCCGGGCTCGACGTGGTCGATGCATGGGCCGAGGCGCCGGCCGGCGTCGGGCCGGGACCGGTCGCCACCTACCTGGCGTCGCTCACCGGCGTCGACCCCGAAGACGACCCCATCGTCCTCCCGCCGCTCGTCACGGTGGTGGCCCAGCGGCCCGGGGCCTGACCGCGGGGCACGGCCCGGGGCCCAACAGGACGGCGCAACCAGGGTGGGACCACTCTGCCGACCCGGCGGAGCACCGGTAGTCTGGCGGAGTGAGCTCGAACCCTTTCGACACGCCTGACCTGGACGCGGCAGCAGAAGCAGTGGCGTTGGCCGCCGTGACCGTCGACTCCGGGATCGCTGCCCTCAGAGCTGCCGGTGGAGCAGACAGCGCACAGGTCCTGGCCTACGACGTGGCCCATGGAGCCTCTGCGGTCCGCACCGCCCAGGCTGTCCTCGCCTATGGCGCGCACGGGCGGGCGGAGGCCAGGATCGCGTGTGCGTTCGCCGCCGACGCCGTGGCCGAGCTGGCCGGGAGACTGGTCGGCCGGGAGGCCGGCTGGGGGGTGGACGCCGGGTGGTGGGCACCGGTGGCCGCGTTCGTAACCGCCTACCGGGATCCCGACTTCCTGGCCGCCCTTGCCGGAGAAGACGGTGAGCGCCACCTCGATGCCGACTTCGAGCTGGTCCGCGACACCTTCCACCGGTTCGCCGACGAGCAGATCCGGCCACGCGCCGAGCACATCCACCGGGCGAACACCGACATCCCCGAGGAGATCATCGCCGGCATGGCCGAGATGGGTGGGTTCGGCATGTCGGTCCCGGAGGCCTACGGCGGCTTCGCCACCGGGGGGGACAGCGACTACCTGGGCATGGTCGTCGCCACCGAGGAGCTCTCTTGGGGGTCGCTCGGCGCCGGGGGATCGCTCGTCACCCGGCCAGAGATCCTGACCCGAGCGCTGGTCCACGGCGGCACCGAGGAGCAGAAACAGACGTGGCTGCCGAAGCTGGCGAGTGCCGAGGTCATGGGTGCGGTCGCCGTCACCGAGCCGGACTTCGGGTCCGACGTGGCCGGCATCGTCACCTCCGCCACGCCCGTGGACGGCGGATGGCTCGTGAACGGGGTGAAGACATGGTGCACGTTCGCAGCGCGGGCTGACGTCCTGATGCTGCTGGCGCGGACCGACCCTGACCGGTCGAAGGGCCATCGGGGGCTCTCCCTCTTCCTGGTGAGCAAGCCACGCGGAGAGGGCCACGGCTTCGCCTTCACCCAAGGCCCGGGGCAGGACGGCCGGCCCGGCGACACCACAGGACGGCTCGAAGGCCGGGCCATCGACACGATCGGCTACCGCGGGATGCACTCCTACGAGGTGTCGTTCGACAACTGGTTCGTCCCCGAGGCCAACCTGGTCGGCGGAGCGGGCGGTCTGGGCCGGGGCTTCTACCTCCAGATGCAGGGGTTCGAGAACGGCCGCCTCCAGACCGCGGCGCGGGCTCTCGGCGTCATGCAGGCGGCCTACGAGGCGGCACTCGCCTACGCCCGTGATCGAGTCGTCTTCGGCGCTCCGATCCTGGACTACCAGCTCACCGCGGCGAAGCTCGGGAGGATGGCCGTCATCATCCAGGCCACCAGGCAGTTCGCCTACGAGGTGGCCGGCCTCATGTCCAAGGGCGAGGGCGCCCTGGAGTCCTCGATGGTGAAGGCCTACGTGTGCCGGGCAGCCGAGTGGGTGACCCGGGAGGCGCTCCAGGTCCACGGAGGCATGGGCTACGCCGAGGAGTTCCCCGTGAGCCGGTACTTCGTGGACGCCCGGGTGCTGTCGATCTTCGAGGGGGCCGACGAGACCCTCACCATCAAGGTGATCGCCCGGCGCCTCCTCGACCGCCAGAGCCTCGCCGGGTAGTACGGCCCGGCACCGGGCAGGCCAGTCCGCGGGGCCTGGCGGGGCAGGCCGTGCGGATCTCTCTCCTGGACCCTGGCCTCGGATCGGCCGGCGTCAGGGCCCGACGGTCAGGAAGCCGAGCGGGTGAGCCCAGCCCGCTCGCCCCGCATGACGAACTTCGTGGCCATCTTGCGGGACGCCTCGTCGATCATCTCGTCGCCGAACATCACCGCGCCGGTGCGCTCGTCCTCCGTTGCCTTCCGGTAGGCGTCGAGGATGTCCCACGCCCGGTCGAACTGCTCCTGGGTGGGCGAGTAGACCTCGTTCAGGACCACCACCTGGTCCGGGGTCAGGGCCCACTTCCCGTCGTAGCCGAGGACCCTGGTGCGCTGGGAGAACTCTCGGAGGCTGTCGAGCTCCCGGATCTTCAGGAACGGACCGTCGATCACCTGGAGCCCGTTGGCCCGGCCCGCCATGAGGATGCGGGAGAACACGTAGTTGAAGTGGTCACCGGGGTACTCGGGGATGGAGACGCCACCGGTCAGCACCGGCATCTCCATCGACGCCGCGAAGTCGGCCGGACCGAAGATGATCGTCTCGAGGCGGGGGGACGCGGCACAGATCTCGTCGACGTTGATGAGGCCCCGCGTGGTCTCGATCTGGGCCTCGATCCCGATGTGGCCGATCGGGAGCCCCGACTTCTTCTCCACCTGGGTCAACAGGAGGTCGAGCGCCACCACCTCGGCGGCTGACTGGACCTTGGGCAACATGACCTCGTCCAACCGCGGCCCGGCACTGCCCACCACCTCGATCACGTCGCCGTACGTCCACTCCGTGTCCCAGGCGTTGATCCGAACACAGAGCACCCGGTCGTCCCACGGCAGGTTCTTGATGGCGTCGACGACCCGGGCCCGAGCCCCCTCCTTCTCCAGCGGGGCCACGGAGTCCTCCAGGTCGAGAAAGCTCATGTCGGCAGGGACGGTGGGCGCCTTCGCCAGGAACCGGTCGTTCGATCCTGGCGACGACATGCACGAGCGGCGGGGCAGGTTACGGGAGCGTGCAGACATGCCCGCATCGTACGGCGTCACGCCACACCCGCCAAACGCGAGCGGTCAGCCGGGATGCGCTCCTTGGAGGTCGGCCGGCGTGAGCTGTTCGGTCAGGAGTCGCTCGAACCGGTGAGGATCGCCGGAGACGAACTGCCGGCAGAGGGGCAGACCCTCGACGTAGCAGGTCAGGTAGGCCCGCCAGACCGGATGGGTGAGGAACTCCACGGACTTCGCCGCTCGGTCCCAAGGGAGCAGGCCCAACCGGGACACCTCCGACACCACCGTCTCGGGGTCCGCCCCGTCCTCGTGGAGCCGGAACGCCGCCAACTGGCGGACGGCGCCGAGCCGGTCGACCGGGATGGCGTGGGACTCGCGCCACGTCACCAACCGGGTGCGGAGATCCCCGCTCCCGGGGAGCACCTCTTCCAGGAGCCGGTGCCCTTCCATCACGGTGTCCTCTGACACCCGCACCGGGCGGACCCCGTAGCAGAGCTCTACCTCGTCGGCGTAGGGGACGACGTCGCCGGCCAGGCGGCGGGCGGTGGTGAGCAGGCCGACAAGCTGGGCA
>DAHXOA010000072.1 GCA_027365145.1 Acidimicrobiaceae bacterium
GCCGCCCGCATCCTGGCCCTCGACGACCCAGCGGTGGACCGTGCCCTCGCGGATCTCGCCGACCGGGCCGCCGCTTCGTCGCGGGCCGCCGACCACCGCGTCACGACGGCGTCCGGCGAGCAGGGGGTTGCGGGCACCGCACCTCCGGGCTGATCATCCGGGCTGACGATCGGCATTCCGCCCGCCCGTGGTGGGGCCAACCGCGATCTTAGGTAGGCGTGGCGTTCCCGGCGTTCCTGGAGGAGTTGGCCGGCATGTGCCCCGGGCCTCAGGGCAGGGCGATGGCGAAATCGCGCTCCCCCGGGTCGAGGAGACCGAACAGGGTCACGAGTGCACCGGCGTCCCCGTCGAGGACGATCCGCCCGTCGGCGAGCGCGTCCGGGATCGTGACGGTCTCGGTCAACACGGCGTCGAGCGTCCCCCGGGTGAGCGTGATGGTGACGCCGGCGTCCGGGTCGGCGCGCGTGACGTAGTTGAGGGCGGAGTGCTCCAGGCGGAGCGCCCACCACTCGTCGGTGTCGGTGAAGTGCCAGTTGACCGCCAGGGAGATCCCTGCCGCCCCCGGTCCGTCGAGGCGCACGGCGAGGAGGTCGAAGACCATGTCGACGGTCATGGCCGCCAGCACCTCGGCCCGGGTGCCCGGCCTCGTTCCCGGGGCGGTGGGCATGCCGCCGCGGAGCTCCAGGGCGCCGGTCAGGTAGAAGTTGCGCCACGGGCCGGACTCGGCCTGGTAGCCGAGCTGCTCGAAGGCGGCGGCCTGGAGCTCCCGGGCCCCGGTGTTCCCGGGGTCGGCGAAGACCAGGTGCCCGAGCACCTGCGCGACCCACCGGTACTCGCCGGCGGCAAAGTCGGCGCGGGCCCGCTCGAGGATCGCGTCGGCGCCCCCCATGTACTCGACGTAGCGGGCACCTGCCGGCTCGGGGGGCAGCGGGTGGAGATTGGCCGGGTTGCCGTCGAAGAACCCGAGATATTTCTGGTAGACGGCCCGGGAGTTGTGGCTCACGGTCCCGTAGTAGCCCCGGCTGGAGAACTCGGTGGCGAGGTCGACGGGAAGCTCGAGCTCCTCGGCGATCTCCAGCGACGTGAGCCCCCGGTTGGCCAGCCGCATGGTCTGGTCGTGGAGGTAGCGGTAGGTGTCCCGCTGGGTACGTAGGTAGGCGGTCAGCTCGTCGGTCCCGAAGCGTGGCCAGTGGTGGGAGGCGAACAGCACGTCGGATCCCGCCGCGAACAGCTCGATCGCCTCGTTGACGTACTTGCTCCAGGCGAGCGCGTCCCTGACCTCGGCACCCCGGAGGGTGTAGAGGTTGTGCATCACGCTCGTGCAGTTCTCGGCCATGCACAGGGCCCGGAGGTCGGGGAAGTGGAATGCCATCTCGGCTGGCGCCTCCGTGTCCGGCGTGTACTGGAACACGACCCGGACCCCGTCCAACACCAGCTCCTCGCCGGTCCGCCCGATCTCGTGGGTGGGGGCGATGATGCCCGTGGACCCGCCCGGGACCGTCTTGCCGAGCCCGCAGTCCACCTGGCCGGCCGGCCTCTTGGGGAGCAGGTTGCCGTACATGTAGGCGGCCCGCCGGAGCATGGCATTGCCGGCGATCACGTTCTCGAAGACGGCCGCCTTCAGGAACCCGACGGGGGCGACGATCGGGATGCCCTCATCGGCGACCTGCTGGCGGCTCACCACGCCCAGGGCGCCCATGAAGTGGTCGGCGTGGCTGTGGGTGTAGATGATCGCCTTCACCGGACGCTCTCCGAGGTGGTGGGTGGCGAGCGCCATCGCCGCTCTGGCCGTCTCGGTCGAGGTGAGCGGGTCGATCACGATCCAGCCGGTGTCGCCGGCGATCAGGCTGATGTTGGAGATGTCGTAGCCGCGCACCTGGTAGACCCGGTCGGCCACCTGGTAGAGGCCGTGCGCGGTGTTCAGCCGGGCCTGGCGCCACAGACTGGGGTTGACCGTGTCGGGGGCGTCGCCGGTGACGAACCGGTAGGCATCCATGTCCCACACCGCCCGTCCGGGGGCGTGGTCGTGGGGGATCACCAGGCTGTCCAGCCCACCGATCCGACCCCGCTCGACCCGCTCGAAGTCGCCAGGGTCGGAGAGCGGTAGCCCGTCGGCGAACGCGGCGTTGGCGGCCCGGGTGGCGGTGGTGGCGGGGTTGGGGACGCCCCGGCCCGTCTGGCTGGCATCGGCATCCTCGGCAGATCCGACGGGTGCCGGTCCTCGGGGCTGGCTGCTCACGGTCGTCTCCTCCTCGGATCCACGGCTCTTGCCTGCGCGTTCAGGGCGCAGCACGGTAGTGGGGCAGGGCGACGCAGGTGGTCCCCCTCACCACTCCAGCCCGGCCGCAGCCAGTCGTGCAAACCCGGGCCGGCGTGCTCACCGAGGAAAGGTGTCGGGCGCCTCGCTCGTGCGTACCTGGCTGAACGGCACGGACCGGTCGACCTCCGGCTCCTTGGGCAGGCCGAGCACCCGCTCACCCAGGATGTTGCGCATGACCTCGCTCGTCCCCCCGGCGATGCTCGCAGCTGGAGCCGAGAGCACCCGCTCGGCCCAGGGAGAAGAACCGCCCCGGTGCAGGCGGGTGAGCGTCGCCTCGGGGCCCGCCAGCGCGGCGCCGAGTTGTGCCGCTCGTGCTGCGAGCAGGCTTCCCGCCAGCTTCGCGATGGAACCCTCCGGACCCGGCACCCGGCCGGCACTGGCGGCGGCGCGCACTCGGAGCCCGACCAGGTCGAGTACGCGCGCCTGCACGAGGAGGTCGGCCAGACCCTCCCGGGCGAGCGGATCTCCCTGGAGCCGGCGGCGGCGGGCGGTGTCGAGGTGCGCCTCGACCGGTTCGACCGGTGTCGGCGTTGTTGCCGCGCTCCGACCGGCGCCGATCGAGACCCGCTCGTTCATGAGCGTCGTGATCGCCACCCGCCAACCCTCCCCGGGCTCGCCGACGACCTGGTCACCCGGGATACGCACCGAGTCGAGGAAGACCTCGTTGAAGTTGCTGGCACCGTTCATCTGGCGGAGCGGTCGGACGGCGACCCCTGCGGCGTGCATGTCGAGGACGAACATGGTGAGACCGCGATGCTTGGGGACCTCCGGGTCGGTCCGGGCGAGCAGGATCCCGAAATCGCAGTGCTGGGCACCCGAGGTCCAGACCTTCTGCCCGTCCACGATCCACTCGTCGCCGTCGCGCACGGCCCGGGTCTGGAGGCTGGCGACGTCCGAACCGGCACTCGGCTCGGAGAACAGTTGGCACCAGATCTCCTCACCCCGCGCTGCCGGCCGCACGTAGCGCTGCTTCAACTCCTCGCTGCCATGCGCGAGCAGGGTAGGGATGCACATCCCGAAACCGATCGAAAAGACCCCGCTCGGCAGATCGAGGTCGCCTGCTTCTTCGTTGAAGATCGTCTCGTGCGCGGTGGTGAGCCCCTGGCCTCCATAGGCGATCGGCCAGGTGAGCCCGGCGAGCCCGGCGTCGTAGAGGGCGGCCTGGTAGGACGTGGCCCACTCGACGAGCGCGGCGTCGTCGCCGGCTGGCCGTCTCACCTCCGGATCGTCCCGTCGGTGGGCGTGAGCGTCCAGAAACCCACGCACGCGGTAGCGGAACGCCTCGTCCGTCTCCGGCGTGAGCGCAACCGCGCCCCCTACGTCGGTGCCTCGGGCTCCGCGCCCACCTCCACTGGCACTGCGGTCGTCGGCCATCCCCGCACCCCCTGTGCATCGACTGCTTGGACCGGACGTGGCCGAGTGAGCCGTCGCGGTAAGTGTGACACACCCAGATTACCGCTATAGGCTCCGACGCGATGGCACCTACGTTGCTCGCCCCCCCGCTCACGTCCTCGGTCGACACCGGTGGGGACGCCTTCGCCCAGAACCGGACCGACATGGTCGATGCTCTCCAGGTGATCGACGGGCTGCTCGACCAGGCCGAGGCCGGCGGCGGTCCGGCCGCCATGGACCGCATGCGGTCGCGCGGCAAGCTCCCCATCCGCGAGCGCATCGCCAACGTGCTGGATCCCGACAGCCCCTTCCTGGAGATCAGCGCGCTGGCGGGGTACGGCTCCGACTACGCCCTGGGCGGCGGCATGGTCGTCGGCATCGGGGTGATCGCCGGGGTGGAGTGCGTGATCATGGGTAACGATCCCTCCGTGCTCGGAGGTGCCCTCACCCCCTATGCCGGGAAGAAGTGGTCTCGGGCCATCGAGATCGCTCGCGACAACCGCATCCCCTACGTCAGCTTCGTGGAGTCGGCTGGCGCCGACCTGCGGGTCCAGAGCGCGGAGGGCGGGCGCA
The DNA here is from genome assembly GCA_027365145.1 of Acidimicrobiaceae bacterium. GTDB lineage: Bacteria > Actinomycetota > Acidimicrobiia > Acidimicrobiales > RAAP-2 > JAKADK01. The sequence continues at coordinate 4,286 of DAHXOA010000072.1, forward strand.
AGGTGCAGACGACGCACTTCGCCGAGAGCGGCCGTCCCTTCTACGAGATGATCGAGCTGTCCAAGCTCGGGGTGCCGACGGTCTGCGTCGTCTTCGGCTCGTCGACCGCCGGTGGTGCCTACCAGCCGGGGCTCTCCGACTACGTCATCGTGGTCAAGGAGCAGTCGAAGATCTTCCTGGCCGGCCCTCCGCTGGTGAAGATGGCGACCGGGGAGGAGACCGACGACGAGACGCTCGGCGGGGCGGCCATGCACGCCGAGGTGTCAGGCCTGGGTGACTACCTGGCCGAAGACGAGATGGACGCCATCCGCAGGTGCCGTGAGGTCGTCTCCCACCTCAACTGGCACAAGGCCGGCCCCCCGCCCTCGATGACGGCGGACGATCCCGTCTACGATCCCGAAGAGCTGCTCGGCCTGGTCAGCCGAGACCTGCGCCAACCCGTCGACGTGCGCGACGTGGTCGCCCGCGTGGTCGACGGTTCCCGGTTCGAGGAGTTCAAGGCCCGCTACGGGCCGACCCTGGTGTGCGGGTGGGCGTCGATCCACGGCTACCCCATCGGGATCCTGGGGAACAACGGTGTCCTCTACCCCGAGGCAGCTGAGAAGGCAGCGCAGTTCATCCAGCTGTGCAACCAGGTCGACGTGCCACTGGTCTTCGTCCAGAACGTGACCGGCTACATGGTCGGGCGGGACTTCGAGGCTGCCGGCATCATCAAGAAGGGCTCCCAGATGCTGAACGCCGTCACCAACTCGACGGTGCCCCACCTCACCGTGATCATCGGCGCGTCCTACGGAGCCGGGACCTACGGGATGTCGGGGCGGGCCTTCGGGAACCGCTTCACCTTCCTGTGGCCCACGGCCAAGATCGCCGTCATGGGTCCCAAGCAGATCGCCGGGGTCATGTCCCAGGTCCGCCGGGGCCAAGCGGCGCGCCGGGGCGTCCCCTTCGACGAGGAGGAGGACGCGAAGGTGGTCGCCACTGTCGAGGAGATCCAGGAGCAGGGATCCCTGGCCCTCGTTGCCACCGGCGCGGTCAGTGACGACGGCATCATCGACCCCCGCGACACCCGCACCGTGCTCGGCCTGTGCCTCTCGGTGGTGCACAACGGCCCGGTGGCGGGGGCGCAGGGCTACGGGGTGTTCCGGCTGTGACGGCGAGGCCGTTCACGTCCGTGCTCGTGGCCAACCGGGGCGAGATCGCCCGGCGCATCTTCGCCACCGCCACCGCCATGGGGTTACGGAGTGTGGCCGTCTACGTCGACGACGACGCTGACGCCCCCTATGTCGCCGAGGCCGACGAGGCCGTGCACCTCGGCGCGGGGTACCTCGACGGGGCCGGGATCATCGAGGCTGCCCGGGCCACCGGGGCCGAAGCGGTGCATCCCGGCTACGGCTTCCTGTCGGAGAACGCGGCCTTCGCCGCCGACGTCCTGGCCGCCGGGCTGGTGTGGGTGGGTCCGCCTCCTGCCGTCATCGCCGCCATGGGCGACAAGCTGGCCGCCAAGCGAGCCGCAAAAGCAGCCGGGGTGCCGACCCTTCCCTCCACCGAGGATCCCACTGCCGGTGACGAGGTGGGCTACCCGGTCCTGGTGAAGGCGGCCGCCGGTGGCGGGGGCAAGGGCATGCGGGTGGTGACCTCGGCCGAACAACTCGCCGAGTCGGTCGCCGCCGCCCGTCGGGAGGCAGCCGCCGGCTTCGGGGACGACCGGGTGTTCCTGGAGCGCTACGTGGCCCGGTCCCGCCACGTCGAGATCCAGATCCTCGGCGACACCCACGGAGCGCTGGTCCACCTGGGCGAGCGGGAGTGCTCCATCCAGCGCCGCCATCAGAAGATCATCGAGGAGTCCCCCTCGCCGGCGATCGACGGCGCCATGCGGGCAGCCATGGGCACCGCCGCCCTCGAGCTGGCCGCCGCAATCGGGTACCAGTCGGCGGGCACCGTCGAGTTCCTGGTCGACGAGGCCAGCCGGGAGTTCTTCTTCTTGGAGGTCAACACCCGGCTCCAGGTCGAGCACCCGGTCACCGAGGAGGTGACGGGCAGGGACCTGGTCCGTGAGCAGCTCCGCATCGCTGCCGGCGAACCGCTGGGTTACGCCCAGGACGACGTCACCTTCAACGGGCACGCCATCGAGGCCCGCCTGTACGCCGAGGATCCGTCTACCGGCTTCCTGCCGGCGACCGGCACGCTCACGGCCTACGAGCCGGCGGCGACGCCGATGGTGCGATGGGACTCCGGTGTCACCGTCGGATCGGTCGTCGGCGTGCGGTTCGACCCGATGCTGGCCAAGGTCATCGCCCATGCACCGACCCGGTCCGAGGCGGCCGGTCGTCTGGCCCTGGCGCTCGAACGCCTGCACCTGGGCGGACTCTCCACCAACCGGGACTTCCTGGCCGCCACGTTGCGCCACCCGGCGTTCCTGGCCGGGGACACCACCACCGACTTCATCGAGCGCCATGCTCCGTCGAGCGCCCTCGTGCTCTCCGGCGAGGACGTCCGCCGCGCCGCCACGGCAGCGGTCCTGTGGGTGCAGGGTCACCACCGGGCTGCCGCCCCCGTGCTGGCTCAGGTCCCGAGCGGGTGGCGCAATGCCCGGCTCCCGGCCCAGCAGTTGGTGGTCGAGCTGGCGGGTGAGCCCATCGAGGTTCGCTACGAGTCCCGTCGAGACGGATCCTTCCGGCTCGGGAACGGCGGGGTGGCCAGGGTGCACGGCTGGTTGCCCGACGCCATCGACGTAGAGATCGACGGCCGTCGCGCCACGTGGCGGACCACCCGAGCCGCTGACCGGCTGCACGTCCAGACGGTGCGGGGAACGATCGATCTCGACGTCGTCCCTCGATTCGAGGTGCCGGGATCGACCGGCGTGGCAGGGGGCTTCGTGGCGCCGATGCCCGGGGTGGTGCTCGACGTCAGCTGCCGGGCCGGGGACGAGGTGACGGCGGGTCAGGCGCTCGTGGTGCTGGAGGCGATGAAGATGGAGCACCACATGCGGGCACCCTCCGACGGGCGGGTTGCCGAGGTGCGGGTCGTCAAAGGGCAGCAGGTCGACAACGGCGCCGTGCTGCTCGTCTTCGAGCACGCCGAGCCGGATGGGGGTTGAGATGGCCGCACCGATTCGTATCGCCAACTGCTCGGGCTTCTACGGGGACCGGCTCTCGGCGGCGGCCGAGATGGTGGAGGGCGGGCCCATCGACGTGTTGACCGGGGACTGGCTGGCTGAGCTCACCATGCTCATCCTGGCCCGGACCCAGGGCACGCGATCGGGGGGCGGCTACGCCCGGAGCTTCGTGGCCCAGATGGAACAGGTCATGGGCAGCTGCCTCGACCGGGGGATCAAGGTGGTCTCGAACGCCGGCGGGCTCGATCCCGAGGGCTGTGCGGAGGCCGTCTCCGAGGTGGCGGACCGCTTGGGCCTGTCCCCGACCATCGCCTACGTGAGCGGCGACAACCTCTTGTCCCGCCTCGACGAACTGGTCGCTGCCGGCGTCGACCTGGCCCACTTCGAGACCGGGGAGCCCCTGGGGGACACCTCCCGCTTCGTCAGCGCCAACGCCTATCTCGGCTGTTGGGGCATCGTCGAGGCCCTCCGTGGCGGGGCCGACATCGTCGTCACCGGACGCACGACCGACGCCGCCGTGGTGTGCGGCCCGGCGGCCTGGCACCACGGCTGGGCCCGGGACGACTGGGACGCGCTGGCCGGGGCGGTGGTGGCCGGCCACATCATCGAGTGCGGTACCCAGGCCACCGGCGGCAACTACTCGTTCTTCACGGAGGTCCCGGGCATGGCCCGCACCGGCTTTCCGTGGGCGGAGGTGGCCGCCGACGGATCGTGCGTCATCGGAAAGCACGAGGGCACGGGCGGAGAGGTCTCCATCGGGACGGTCACGTCGCAGCTGCTCTACGAGATCGCCGGACCGGCCTATCTGGGCCCCGACGTCACCGCCCGCTTCGACACCATCGCCCTCGAAGGGGTCGGGAGGGACCGTGTGCGGGTCAGTGGCACGAGGGGTGAGCCACCTCCGGCCACCCTGAAGGTGGCCATGAACGAGCTGGGTGGCTTCCGCCACGACGTGAGCGTGGCCCTCACCGGTCTCGATATCGAAGCGAAGGCCGCGCTGGTCGACGCGGCGTTCTGGGAGGCATGCCCCTATGCCCCGGAGGACTTCGCCAGCGTGACCACCACGGTGGTGCGCACGGACAAGACCGACCCGGCGTCGAACGAGGAGGCGGTGGCGCAGTGGCGCCTGACCGTGAAGGACCCGGACGAAGGCAAGGTCGGGCGGGTCATCTTCACCGCCGTGACCGAGCTCGGCCTGTCCACCATCCCCGGTTTCTTCGGGGTGGGCGGCGGCGGGAGGCAGGCCCGTCCCTACGGTGTCTTCCGTCCGGCGGTGATCCCGGCCGATCTGGTCCCCCAGCAGGTGGTCGTGCTCGGGGGTGCCCGCAGCGTCGTCGACTCCGTGGCCCCGGCCGGTCCGGTGGCAGCGGCGGTCGCGGCCCGGCCCAGCTCGTCGTCTCCCTGCCCGGCGGGCGACACGGTCTCGGCCCCGATCGGGCGGGTCGTCGGCACGCGCTCCGGGGACAAGGGCGGCAACGCCAACCTGGGGGTGTTCGCCCGGAGCGACGAGGCGTGGGCGTGGCTCGACGGCTTCCTCACCACCGAGCGGCTGCGGCAGCTGCTCCCTGAGGCCGGCCCACTGGTGATCGACCGGTACCGGCTCCCCGCGCTCCGGTCCCTCAACTTCGTGCTCCACGGGCTGCTCCAGGAGGGCGTGGCGGCGTCGACAAGACAGGACGGGCAGGCCAAATCGCTGGGCGAGTGGTTGCGGGCCCGCATCGTGGACATGCCGGCGATGCTGCTGGACGCAAGGAGCTGAGACCATGGACTTCGATCTACCGCCCGACGACGATCCCCGCCGCCTCGAAGTCCGGACCTGGCTGGCGGGGCATCCGAAGCCGACGGGGAGGCAGCTGGCCGAGGCAGGCTACGTCGCTCCCCAGCTGCCTCCCCCGTGGGGCCTGTCGGCCGACCCCATGCTCCAGATCGTCATCGACGAGGAGCTGGCTCGTGCCGGGGTCGAACGTCCCCGGAACACCATCGGCATCGGTTGGGCGGCGCCGACCATCTTCGTGGCCGGGACCGAGGAGCAGAAGCAGCGCTACCTGCCCACCATCCTCAGCGGCGAGGAGGTGTGGTGCCAGCTCTTCAGCGAGCCCGATGCCGGCTCGGACCTGGCCAACCTCTCGACCCGGGCCACGAGGGACGGAGACGAGTACGTCGTCAACGGCTCGAAGATCTGGACCAGCGGCGGGCACCGGTCCCGCTTCGGCATCCTCCTCGCCCGGACCGACCCCGACGTGGCCAAGCACCGCGGCATCTCGTACTTCATCTGTCCGATGGACCTGCCGGGGATCACCATCCGTCCGATCATCGACATGACCACTGCGCACTCCTTCAATCAGGTTTTCTTCGACGACGTGCGCATCCCGGTGGGCCTGCGTGTCGGCGAAGAGGGCGACGGCTGGCGGCTGGCCAAGGTGACGCTGTCCAACGAGCGGGTGATGCTGTCCTCGGCCGGCTCCCTGTGGGGTGCGGGCCCCTCCGCCGTCATGCTCATCGACCTGGTCCGCGGGATGGGTGGCACGGACGACCCGCTCCTGCGCCAGCGCCTGGCGGCCCTGTACGCCGAGGCCGAGGTGTTGCGCCTCAACCGACTGCGCACCGTCAGTGCCCGGTTGGCGGGCAACACGCCGGGACCGGAGGCGTCGACCCAGAAGATCATGTCGGACGAGCACGGCCAGCACGTCATGGCGCTGGCGAAGGACCTGGCCGGCGCGGCGGGGATGCTGGTGGGATCGGGTCCCCCGGGTGCGTTGCCGGGGGCGGGTGGAGACGCGCCGCTCGAGGGACGCGCCGGTGCCGGCGCCGAGGCCGGAGGTCGCCAGTTCCCCGAGGTCGACCCGGTGTGGCACTACGGCTTCCTGTTCTCTCCGGCGCTGACCATCGGGGGTGGGACCTTCGCCGTGCAGCGCAACATCGTGGCCGAGCTCGTCCTCGGCCTGCCCCGGGAACAGCATGCCGACTCCGGAAAGACCTGGGCGGAGGCGCAACGCCGGTGAGCGCGACGCTGGTCGACGTCGACGAGACCGGACGCCGGATCCGGTCTGTCCCCGCACCCCACCCCGTGCTCGAACGGGATCGGGAGCGGCAGCTCACCGCCCGCCAGCGCGACGTCCTCGACCAACTGGGAACCGTGTTCGAGGACGGTTTCGCCGACCTCACCATGGCCGAGCTCGCCGCCCGACTGAATTGCTCCCTTCGCACCCTGTACTCCCTGGCGCCGAGCCGGGACGAGCTGGTCTTGATCGTGGTGGACCGGAACCTGTGGCGGATCGGGCGGACGGCGCGAGATGCCATCGTCCCGGGCATGGCCCCGCTCGACGCCGTCCGGGCCTACCTGCGGGCGGCGACGGTGGCGGTGAGCCGTGCCACGCCGGCCTTCGCCCGGGACCTGGCCACCGTGCCGACCGCCCGGCGCCTGCGGGCCGGCCACAACGAGTACCTGTTCAACATCACCCGTACCCTGCTCGACCTGGCCGTGGAGCGGGGTGACATCGCCGACGTCGACACGGCCGCCGTCGCTCGCGTTCTGGCTGGTCTCGGCAGCGCGTTCGCCGATCCCGACGTCATCTCCACCCTGCGTGACTCCCCGAAGGACGCCGCCGACGCCGTCGTGGACGTGATCCTGCGCGGCCTGTGCGCCTCGCCGTCCTGCCCGCCTCCGGCCGGGAGGGGACGCCGATGACCGACCTGCACCAGATCGCCCGCGACCTCGTCACCGAGCAGGCCGTCCTGGACCGGATCGTGGCCGGACTGTCCGATGAGCAGTGGGCCACGCCGACGCCGAGCGCGGGTTGGACCGTGTCGGACCAGATCGGCCATCTCACCTACTTCGACGGCACCGCCGTCCTGGCCATGACCGCCCCCGACGCGTTCAGGGCATCGGTGGAGCAGCTCATCCGTGCCGACACCGAGCGTGACCGGCTGACCCTGGGTCGCGGTGTCGCGCCCTCTGAGCTGCTTGCCCGGTGGCGGGCGAACCGCGACCGTCTGGCCGAGGTCGCGTCCGCGCTCTCCGAAGACACCCGGGTCGTCTGGTACGGCCCGTCGATGAGCGCCAAGTCGTTCCTGACCGCTCGGCTGATGGAGGTGTGGGCGCACGGCCAGGACGTGGTCGACGCCGTCGGCGCCGACCGGCCGTCCTCGGACACCCTGCGCCACATCGCACAGCTCGGGTTCATGACCCGGGGGTGGTCGTACCGGAACCGGGGCTTGGACATCCCGGAGGGAGACGTGCGTGTCGAGCTCGCGTCCCCTTCGGGAGAGCGGTGGACCTACGGACCGCTAGGCGCCGAGCACGTCGTGGAGGGCCCGGCGCTCGACTTCTGCCTGGTCGTGACCCAACGTCGTCACCTCGACGACACCCGCCTGCGCACCACGGGTGACCTGGCGCGGGACTGGCTGTTGCGGGCCCAGGCCTTCGCCGGTCCCCCCACCGATCCCCCCGCACCGAGAGGAGCTCGACGTCCATGAAGACCGCTGCCACCGAGATGTTCGGTATCGACGTCCCCGTCTTCGCGTTCTCCCACTGCCGCGACGTCGTCGCGGCAGTGTCCAGAGCCGGTGGACTGGGGGTGCTCGGAGCCGTGGGCCACTCACCCGAGAAACTGCAGATCGATCTCGACTGGATCGAAGCACAGGTCGGCGCCCGTCCCTACGGCGTGGACCTGATCGTCCCGGCCCGCTACGCCGGTTCGGAGTCGGGCGGGATGTCGATGACCGACATCCGGGCGCAACTGCCCACCGAGCACGTCGCCTTCGTCGACGACATCCTTCGTCGCTACGACGTTCCCGAGCTCGACGAGGACGCGAGCGCGGCCTCGGCGAGGCACGAGGAGTCAGGCGGTGCCATCTTCTCCGCCAACCGGGCCGAGCCTCAGCTCGAGATCGCGTTGGCCCACCGGACGGCGCTCATCGTCAACGCGCTCGGGCCCCCCACCCCGCACATGGTCCAACGGGCCAAGGAGGAGGGCCGGAGGGTCGGGGCGCTGGCCGGGGCGGCCAAGCACGCCGCCCGCCATGTCGAGGCCGGAGTGGACCTCGTCGTGGCCCAGGGCTCGGAGGCCGGCGGCCACACCGGGGAGATCGGGACGATGGTGCTCATCCCCGAGATCGTCGACGCCGTGGGATCCACCCCGGTGCTGGGGGCGGGCGGGATCGGCCGGGGTCGCCAGATGGCCGCGGCCATGGCCCTCGGAGCCCAGGGAGTCTGGTGCGGATCGGTGTGGCTCACCACCGAGGAAGCCGAGACCCATCCCGTCGTCAAGGAGAAGTTCCTCCACGCCACCTCGGCGGACACCGTACGGTCCCGATCGCGCACCGGGAAACCGGCTCGTCAGCTGAAGACGGCGTGGACCGACGAGTGGGAGGTTCCCGGCAACCCGAAGCCCCTCGGGATGCCCTTCCAGCCCGTGCTGGTCAACGCCGCGCTGCAGCGCATCGACCGAGCCGCCTACCGGACGGGCTCCGGTGCCGAGCAGCTCGCCAACTACTTCGTGGGCCAGGTGGTCGGGACCATGAACCAGGTCAGGCCGGCGGCCGACGTCGTCTACCAGATGATCGAGGAGTTCATCGAGGCCGTGCAGTCCCTGTCCCGACTACTGGACAGCTGACTACTGGACAGCTGTCGGGACCGGCCGCACGGCTCCGCTGCTCACCGGGCGCCGGCGTTCTCGACCTCCTCAGGCCCGGATCCGTTCCAGGGCGTCGGCCCGACACCGCTTGTAGTCGACCTTCCCGTTCGGGGCCCGGCCGATCGTCTCCACGAAGAGAACCCGTTTCGGTGCTTTGTAGCCCGCCAGGTGCTCCTTGACGTCTGCGACCAGCTCGCGCTCGGCCACCGATGCCGAGGGGTGGACCTCGACCAGGGCGGTGATCGCCTCACCCCACTTCTCGTCGGGCACCCCGACCACCACCGCGTCGCGGACCCCCGGATACCTCTTCAGCACCTCCTCCACCTCTTCGGGGAAGACCTTTTCCCCGCCGGTGTTGATGCAGACCGATCCCCGTCCGAGCAGGGTGATCGAGCCGTCGGCTTCGACGGTGGCGTAGTCGCCCGGGAACGAGTAGCGCTTCCCGTCGATGACCCGGAACGTCCGTGCCGTCTTCTCGTCGTCCTTGTAGTAGCCCATCGGAACCCGTCCGCCTACTCCGACCATCCCGATCTCTCCTGATCCCGGCTCGGCGAGGCGGCCGTCGTCCGTGACGACCACGGCGTTCGGACCGAGCTGGAACCTGGCCGTCCCGGCGGTCTTGCCCCCGCCGGACACCGACGTGCCCATGCCGAGCGCCTCCGAGGAGGAGAACGCGTCGACGAGCAGCATCGCCTCGTGATGGCGCAGCAGCCCCTGCTTGGTCTCCTCGCTCCACATGACCCCCGAGGAGGTCATGCCGATGACGCTGGAGAGGTCCCAGCGCCCCGGTTCGCGCTCGAGAGCCCGCAGCATCGGCTTGGCAAAGGCATCACCGACCACGACGACGATGTTGACCTTCTCCGCTTCGACGGTGTCCAGCAGCTCCACGGGGTCGTAGCTGCGGCTGGGGAGCAGCACCACCGAGCCTCCCTGGGCTAGCGTGCTCTGGGAGACCAGAGCGCCGGTGCCGTGCATGAGCGGGCAGGCCGGGAGGGCCACCGGGCCGGCGGCGGTCCGCACGGACCGGACCAGGTCGTAGTCCGGTTCCTCGGGAAAGTTCGCCCCGAGCTGGTTGGCCACCATCATGATCAGGTCGTCCTGGCGCCACATGACCCCCTTGGGCATGCCCGTGGTCCCTCCGGTGTACAGCAGGTAGAGATGGTCGCCGTCGCGACCCCACGGGGCGCGCTGGCGACCGGGAGAGGCGGTGGCCGCCTGCTCGTAAGGGGTCGCCCACTCCGGGCAAGGACCGGACCCGTCGTCCACCCAGAGCCATCCCCGGACCGTGGTCATCCGTCGGCGTAACGCCTCGACGCGTTCGGCGAAGCCGCCATGGAAGACCACCGCCGCTACATCCGCATTGTCCCAGAGGTAGGCCAGTTCGTCGTCGCCGTAGCGGTAGTTGGTATTGACCGGCACCAGGCCTGCCTTGTAAGCGGCGTACATCGACTCGAGGTACTCGGGGCAGTTGTAGAGGTACTGGGCGACCTTGTCCTGCTCGCCGACCCCGAGATCGAGCATCCACGCGGCCACGCCGTCGGCACGGCGATCTACTTCTCCCCAGCTCAGGCGGGTCGATCCCTGGACCAGGCACGACGCGTCCGGGATCTGATCGGCGGCGGCCTCCCACAGTTCGGCGAAGCTCCAACCTGGCATAGTGTTCGTCCCCTCCCTCGCGTGGCGCGCGTGTCCCGGTCAGCGGGCATTGGAGCGGAACCGACGCGAGCCTCCTTCTCCTGCCGTGGCACCCTAGTGTGCCTACAGAGTGTGCCTACAGGCGCCCGGTCTCGCTGGAGATCGTCCGTCCCTGGCATCGGGGTTGCGAACTGTTGTCGGTCGTCGTACCGCGTCGGTCGTGATCCCGTGATCGCGTCAACTCCGGAACGTGAGCGTGCAGCCGGCGCTACCGTGGGGTGGTGGAGCGCGCCATAGAGGTCTTCTCCGACGTCTGGTGCCCGTTCGCCTACGTCGGGATCCGGCGTGTGCTCGCCGAGCGGGACCGGGCTGGTGCCGGGACCGTCCTCTCCTTTCGGGCCTGGCCATTGGAGCTGGTGAACGGCGCGCCGCTTCCCGCCGATCTGGTCGTCGAGGAGGCACACACGCTCCGGGCTCAGGTTGCGCCCCATCTGTTCGCCGGGATCGGTGTCGATCACTTCCCGTCCAGCACCGTCGGCGCCCTCGGGCTGTCGGCGTGGGCGGCGGATACCGACCCGGTCATCGGAGAGCAGGTGGCGGTCGAGCTCCGGTCCGCACTCTTCGAGCGTGGGGAGGATATCGGCGACCGATCGGTCCTCGGGCGCATCGCCACCGCCTACGGTCTCTCCTTGCCGGATCCGTCCTGGGTGCTCGAACGGGTGACGGCAGACCTCGAGGAGGGCCGAGGGCGCGGCGTGCGCGGTTCCCCGCACTTCTTCGTCCGATCCCAGGGCTACTTCTGCCCGACCCTCCGGCTCTCCCACGAGGATGGTCTCCTCCACGCTGACGTCGACGTCGACGGGTTTGCCGCGTTCCTCTCCCGGGCGCTCTGAGGGTACGGGACGCCCGTGGGCAGGATGTCTGCTGACCGCATGGTCGTCCGCCTGGCTGGCGACGGGTCACGCCGTCGGAGGCCCGACACCTTGGCAGTGGAGGAGCCCCTGGAGCTGCGGATGGGTGGGGCACCCCTCACCGTGACCATGCGCACGCCGGGCGCCGACTTCGACCTGGCGGCCGGTTTTCTCGTGAGTGAAGGCGTCGTCAGGAAGAGAGAGGACCTGGCAGCGATGCGGGCCTGTGCCGGAGGTCGGCCAGTTCCAGCCTAGACATCGTCCTTACCCCCTATGTCCCCGTCCCCGCCGCCGGCCTTGCCCGGGCGTTCCTGACGTCCAGCGCGTGCGGGGTATGCGGGAAGGACGCGCTCGATGCCGTGACGACCCGGTCGTCGTTCCCGATCGCGGACGACCCCGTGGTGGTCGACCCGGCGATCCTGTGTGCCCTCCCGGACCGGCTCCGCGGCCAGCAGGCCGTCTTCGACCGCACCGGTGGCCTGCACGCCGCCGCGATCTTCGACGGGAGGACCGGCGCCCTGCTCGTCCTGCGGGAGGACGTCGGTCGCCACAATGCCGTGGCCAAGGTCGTCGGTTGGGCGCTGCGGGCAGGCCGGCTGCCCTTGACCGGGACGGTCCTGCTGGTGTCGGGGCGGGCGTCCTTCGAGCTGGTCCAAAAGGCATGCATGGCCGGTATCCCGTTCCTCGCCGCCGTCTCGGCCCCGTCCTCGCTGGCGGTGGACCTGGCGGCCCAGGTGGGGATGTCGCTCGTCGGGTTCCTCCGTGGACCGTCCATGGTCGTCTACACCGGCGTGCACCGCGTGTCACCGCCGGTGGCCGGCAGCCCGCCGCCTGGAGGCACGGGGAGCGGCAGCCCGAACGAGGAAGGGAGGAACCATGCGGCACGAGGCGCCACGTGACGACGTGAGCGGAGGACGGGTCTCGGTCGGTGCTCCGGAGACGTGGGCGGTCGGGGTCCCCGGCATCGCCCACTCCCTGGAGCACGCCTACCGGGAGATGGGGGTGCGGCGCAGCCTCAACGCCCTCCTGGCCGTGAACCAGAAGGACGGCTTCGACTGCATGTCGTGCGCCTGGCCGGACCCACCCGACCGGAAGCACGCCGAGTTCTGCGAGAACGGGGCGAAGGCGGTGGCCTGGGAGGCGGACCTCCGCCGGATCCCTTCCTCGTTCTGGTCCGAGCACAGCCTCGGCGATCTGGCCGGGCGCAGCGAGTACTGGCTGGGCCAACAGGGTCGGCTCGTCGAGCCGCTCTACCGCCCGGCCGGCTCCGACCACTACCGGCCCGTCGGGTGGGACCAGGCGTTCGCGGTGATCGCGGCGGAGCTCGGTCGTCTGGACTTGCCCGACCAGGCCACGTTCTACACGTCGGGGCGAACCTCCAACGAGGCGGCCTTCGTCTACCAGCTCTTCGTGCGGGCGTTCGGGACCAACAACCTGCCCGACTGCTCCAACATGTGCCACGAGTCGACCAGCGTGGCGATGGCCGACGCCATCGGCGTCGGGAAGGCCACCGTCACCTACCGGGACTTCGCCCTGGCCGACCTGATCGTCATCATGGGGCAGAACCCGGGGACCAACCACCCTCGCATGCTCACGGCGCTGGAGGAGGCGAAGCGATCGGGGACCCGGATCGTGGCGGTGAACCCGCTGCCCGAGGCCGGTCTCCTCCGTTTCAAGAACCCCCAACGGCCCCGGGGGATCATCGGGTCGGGGACGCCGCTCGCCGACCAGTTCCTCCAGGTCCGGCTGGGCGGCGACCTGGCCCTCCTCCAGGCGGTCACGGCCCGGGTGCTGGCGGCGGAGGACGCCGCGCCGGGTACCGTGCTCGACCACGCCTTCCTGGACGAGCGGTGCGAAGGGCTCGAAGCCCTGCGTGCCGCCCGGGCGGAGATCGACGAGCTGGCCGTCCTGGCCGCCACCGGCCTCCGCCGCGAGGAGATCGACGAGCTGGCGGACCGTTACCTCCGGGCCGATCGGGTGATCATCTGCTGGGCCATGGGGCTCACCCAGCACCGCCAGGCGGTGGCCACCATCCGCGAGGCCATGAACCTCCTCCTCCTGCGAGGGAACATCGGGAGGCCCGGTGCCGGGGCGTGCCCCGTGCGTGGCCACAGCAACGGCCAGGGCGACCGGACCATGGGGATCTGGGAGTCGCCCGACCCGGGGTTCCTCGACGCCCTCGAAGCCGAGTTCGGGATCGCCATGCCCCGTCGCCACGGGTACGACGCCGTGGAGTCGGTGCGCCGGATGCGGGACGGCGACGTGCAGGTGTTCTTCGGCCTGGGTGGGAACTTCGTCGCCGCCGTGTCGGACACCGCCGTGGCCGAAGCGGCACTGCGCGGGACTCGGCTGTCGGTACAGGTATCGACCAAGCTCAACCGGTCCCACGTGATCGCCGGTGAGCAGGCGCTCGTCCTGCCCACCCTGGGACGGACGGAGCTCGACGTCCAGGAGGGCGGTCCCCAGTTCGTGAGCGTCGAGGACACGGTCTCCATGGTGCACCCGTCGACCGGCCGGCTCCCTCCGGCCGGCCCGCTCCTGTTGAGCGAGGTGGCGATCGTGGCGCGGCTGGCCGACGCCACGCTGGGCGACGCCGTGCCCATCGACTGGCGGTTCTTCGAGCGCGACTACGACGTGATCCGGGACCACATCGCCCGGACCGTTCCCGGCCACGAGCGCTACAACGAGCGGATCCGCCAGGACGGCGGTTTCCTCCTCCACCAGCTGCCCCGGGACGAGCGGCGGTTCCCCACGCCGTCGGGTCGGGCGGTCCTGGCCTGCACCACCTTGGAACCCGTGGTCTGTCCGCCGGGCCGGCTCCTGCTCCAGACCGTACGGAGCCACGACCAGTTCAACACCACCGTCTACGGGATGGACGACCGGTACCGGGGCATCCGCAACGGACGGCGGGTGGTCTTCGTCCGCGCCGACGACCTGGGCGAGCTCGGCCTCGCCGACGGCGATCTCGTCGATATCCACAGCGAGTGGCGCGACGGCGTGGACCGTGTCGTCAGAGCGTTCCGGGTCGTCGCCTATCCGACGGCGAAGGGATGTGCAGCCGCCTACTTCCCGGAGTGCAACGGGCTCGTGCCCTTGGACAGCGTCGCCGACGAGAGCCACACGCCGACCTCGAAGGCGATCGTGGTCCGGTTGGAGCTCAGCCCCCCCGGACCATGAGCGGCGCCTGCCACCCTGGCATGGCCAGGACCACCTGCACGTCGCTGATGTGGCGTTCCAGGAACCCCGCCTCGCAGTAGGAGAGGTAGAGGTCCCATAGGCGTCGGGTCCTCTCGCCGAGCCCGAGCCCGTCGATCGCCTCCCGGTGGGCGTCGATCTGGTCGTGCCATCGGTGGAGCGTCTCGGCGTAGTGCCGCCCGATGTCCTCCAGGTCGACGATCCGCATCGGGGTCGCCCGGCTCACCGCCCGGGCGATGGCCTCGATCGAGGGGATGCAGCCGCCGGGGAAGATGGTCTCGGTGATGAAGTCCCGCCCGTTCTTCGCCCTCTCGTAGCTGCGGTCGTCGATGGTGATGGCCTGGAGGGCCATGAGCCCATCGGGGGCCAGGAGCCGGGCACAGGTGGCGAAGAAGGTGTCGTGACTCCGCCAGTCGACCGCCTCGATCATCTCGATGGACACGAGCTTGTCGTAGGTCCCCTCGAGGTCCCGGTAGTCCCGATCCAACACGGTGACGTGGTCGGCGAGCCCGGCGTCGGCCACCCGTTTCGTCGCGTACTCGAACTGGGCATCGGAGATCGTGGTGGTCGTGATCCGGCAGCCGGTGGCCGAGGCTGCCTGGATGGCGAACCCTCCCCAGCCCGTCCCGATCTCCACGACGTGGTCGCCGGGTCCGATCCCGAGCTTGGCGCAGATGCGGTCCACCTTCGCCCTGGAGGCGTCTTCCAGCGTCATCCCGGGCCGGGTGAAGACGGCGGAGGAGTACATCATCGTCGGATCGAGCATGAGCTCGAAGAGCCCGTTGGACAGGTCGTAGTGGCGGCGGATGTTCTCCCGGTCCCGCTCCGGGTCCTCGGGTCGCCGGCGCCGGAGCCAGTCCACCGTCCTCGCCGAGGTCCGGCCGATCCGGTCGGCAACGGCCCCGAGTCCGGCCAGGTTGCGCGAGAGGATCGTGACGAGGGCGGTCGGGTCGTCGCACTCCCACTCGCCGTCGGCGTACGTGTCGCCCAACGCCACCGACCCGCCCCGGAGCACCTTCCCGTAGGTGGCATCCCGGTGGACGGTGACGTGGACCTCCGGCTCTCCTTCCCCGAACCGGTGGGTGCCGGCCCGGTCGTGGAGCACGATCGTCCCGGTCCGGACCCGGGCCGCCAAGGTCCGCACGAACCTCGCCTGCGCCCGGTCGAGCACGCTGCTGGTCACGTCCTGTCCTCCTCCCGACCCTCCGGGTTGGCCCCCGGGGGGTCCGCTCCGATCCCGGACCTGCCTGCGGGCAGCCCCCGGGTTCCGTGGTCCCCACGACGCCTGCCCGAGCTCAGGCCTGCCCGAGCTCGGGCCTGCCCGCCGGCCACGACGTCCCCAGGGTGCCGGTGGAACGGCGCGCCGCGCAAGCGCAGGCTCAGGGCTTGCCGGTAGATGCCCGCCGAGACGCGTACGGTCATGCCGGGATAGCCCCAAACAAGATGGCCGAGTGCGTGTCGCGACGCCGGGTGGAACGTGAGGCGCATCGAGGCGGTGAACACCGCCCGTCCGTCTCGGGTGTCGTCCACGCCCACGGAGAGCACGGTTCCCGGCGAGCCGATCCGGAAGCGGTGGACCAGGTCCATGGGTAGGAACGGGGAGACGTGGAGGGCTTTTCCCACCTCGTGATGCCCCTCGCCTCCGGTGAGCACGTAGGCGGTGCGCTCGTGCCAGGGGGTGTTCGACACCTCCGCCACCGTGGTCTGAAGGATGGTGCCGGTGGGGTCGTAGCAGTAGTACAGGCTGATGGGGTTGAAGAGCCATCCCCACGTGCGTACGTGGGCGAGCATGCGGATCGGGCCTCCGGGCCGGGTGCCGGAACGCTCTTCGACGAGGTCGCGCACTGCGGTGTCGAGAGGCACTCCCGGGTTACCCAGGAAGTCCGCCCGGCGGATCGACACGAGGTTGGCGCGCTCGGCCGACCACAGCGGGTGCAGGGCGCAGACGTCGTCGACTTCGCCGAGATCGAGGTACGGGATCGCGATGCGGTAGGCGAACCCATGGGGCACCGGCTCGAAGCGGTGGTGGGTGACGGTCCCCTCGTAGATCCCGCTGGCGAGGTGGGCGCTCACAGCGTCGACCCGTCGAGTCTCCGGCACACCCGGGCCGCGCTCTGGAGGCCGTCCTCGTGGAAGCCGTATCCCCAGTAGGCGCCGCAGAACCAAGTGCGTCGGACGCCACTCAACTCGTCGTGCCGCGCCTGGGCGGCGATGGCTGCCGCGTCGAAGACCGGATGGGCGTAGTCGAAGGTTTCGATGACCCGATCTTCGCGTACGGCGTCGTCGCGGTTGAGCGTGACGAGGAGCTCGCTCCTCGCGTTGACGCCCTGGAGGCTGGCCAGGCGGTAGGTGAGCGTTGCCACCTCCGGCCGAGGCTCGATCCGGTGGTAGTTCCAGCTGGCCCAGGCCCGCCGGTTCCGGGGGAGGAGGCGCTCGTCGGTGTGGAGGGTCGCCCGGTTCGGCTGGTAGCGGAACGCGCCCAGGATCTCGCGCTCCTGGCGGGACGGGTCGGACAGCACGGCCAGCGCCTGGTCGCCGTGCGTGGCCACGACGACCTGGTCGAAGTGTTCGGCGCCGCGTGGGGTCACGAGCTCGACTCCGTCGTCGCCCCTGGTCACCTTCTCGACCGGCGACGAAAGGCGCACCCGGTCGCCCAGTGGCCCGAGGATGGCCTCCACGTACGTGCGTGCCCCACCGGTCACGGTCCGCCAGGCAGGTTGGTTCCCGAGCCCCAGGAGCCCGTGGTTGTCGAAGAACCGGGCGAACGTCACGGCGGGCATGTCGAAGAAGGTGGTGGGGTCGGCCGACCAGATCGATGCACCCATCGGCGTCAGGTACCACTCCGTGAACTGTGGCGACCAGCGGTGAGCGGCCAGGAGGTCGGCGATGGTCACGCTATGGTCGGCCGGCCCTTCGAGGAGCGTCCGGGCGATGCCGTTGAATCGACCGATGTCGCGGAGCATGCGGAGGAATGCCGGTCGAACGAGGTTCCGCCGTTGGGCGAAGACGGTGGAGGGCGACGTCCCTTTCCACTCGACCCCGGTCACCTCGTCGCTGACGGAGAAGCTCATGTCGCTGGGCTTGGTGGCGGTGCCCAGGCGGTCGAAGAGCGTCACGAGGCCGGGATAGTTGCGCTCGTTGTAGACGAGGAAGCCCGTGTCGACGTGGTGGACGTCGCCCTCCACCTCGACGGTCACGGTGTTGGTGTGGCCGCCGGGGCGGGCGTCGGATTCGAAGACGGTGACGTCGTGCCGAGCTCCGAGTAGGTGGGCGCAGACGAGACCCGAGATCCCGGTTCCGACGATGGCGATCCTCATGCCGCGGTTGCTCCTGCCGCGTCCTTCGCCCCCTCTGCCCCGGCGCACCGCCCCGGCCACGTGTCCGATTCCCTCTGGGGTTGCAGGGGAGGGAGAGTTGCAGTCGCTGTCATGAAGGGATATTTTAGCACTAAAGATATTCTGTCCGGTCGCCACTCCATCGGTCAGCGGATCCGCCCTACTTGCGTTCGTCAAAGGAGCTCCATCCAGATGGCTACCTACCGTGCGACGGTCAGCTCGACGTGGTCTCCTGGCGACGTGTTCGAGTACTTGGCGACGTTCTCCAATGCCGCCGAGTGGGACCCCGGGGTCCTGAGCGCCGAACGGCGTGATGCCGGACCGCTGGGCCCGGGCAGCGTCTTCCACTTGGTGGTGCAGTTCCGCGGTCGGGGGCTTCCCCTGGACTACGAGATCGTGGCATTCGATCCCCCCGAACGCGTGCGGCTTCGAGCCGCGTCCGCGCAGGTCGTCTCGGAAGACACGATCTCGTGCAGACCGGATGGGTCCGGCACGGTTGTCGACTACCACGCCGACCTGAGGATGCGGGGCGTCTACGCTGTCGTCAATCCGATCCTGGGCCCGATGTTCCAGAAGATCGGTGATCGGGCGATGGCTCGCTTGGCGGGCGTGTTGGCCGGGCCGGTCCCTCGGACGGTGGGACGGTGACCGGCCTCCCGGTTGGTGCCCGCGCCGTCGACGCGTTGCTGGAGGCGTCGGTCGTCGGCAGCTTCTCGAAGACCGGCCCTCTCGTGCGCCGCCGCACCGCGGCGTGGCGGCCCTACGACCGGATGGACGGCAGGTTCGCGGTGGTGACCGGGGCGACGTCGGGCCTGGGTCTCACGGCAGCGATCGAGCTCGCCCGCCTCGGTGCGCATGTCCGCCTTGTCGGGCGGTCGGCGTCGAAGCTGAACGGCGTCCTTGATCGGATCCGCAGTGACGTGTCAGGTGCTGAGGTGACGGGGAGCCGGGCCGACCTGTCGGACCTCGCCGACGTGCGCCGGCTGGCCGATGACCTGGTGGAGACCGGAACCCACCTCGATGTGCTGGTGCACAATGCCGGTGCGCTGTCCCGCTCGTACGCCGTGTCGCCGTCGGGCGTGGAGGTCACCTGCGGCGTGCAGGTTGTCGCCACGCATCTCCTGACCCAGATGCTGATTCCCGTGCTCGGTGGCACTTCGCCGTCGCGCGTGTTGTGGGTGTCATCGGGTGGCATGTACACCCAGAAGTTCGACCTGGCCGCTCTCGAACCTGATCCGGCGCACTACGACGGCACGGTGACCTACGCCAGGGTGAAGCGGGCCCAGACGGTGCTGGCCGCCGAATGGGCCCGCCGGCTCGAACTCGTGGGTGTGGTCGTCCACTCCATGCACCCCGGTTGGGCAGACACACCGGGGATCACCACCGGGCTCCCGGTGTTCAGCCGGGTGATGCGGCCCCTGCTCCGCACGCCGGAGGAGGGTGCGGACTCGATCGTGTGGCTCGCCTCGGCACCGGAGGCTCTGGCCACGACCGGCGGCTTCTGGTGCGACCGGCGCCGGCGCTCCGAGCACAAGGTGCCGTGGACCAGGCTGTCGCCGGCCGCGGCCGCCAGTGCGGGGCCCGACCTGTTCGACTGGTGTGCCGCCCGCGCCCTGGCGGGCTGAGCGTCCCTCCGCCCGCGCCCTGGCGGGCTGAGCTTCCCTCCGCCCGCGCCCTGGCGGGCTCTGCCAGACTGGTACGGTCTGGAACCTTCCGGCTGGCGCCGGGCCCTGACGCGGTGTGGAGGCACGACATCCGATGAGTCCCGGCGCTCACGCAGCAGCCAGGCGCTCCGGGACAGCCCGGCGACTGCCGCGGCGCGGCCGCGCTCCCCAAGGACGTGTCGTTCGGTTCGGGTACATCCCCAGCCTCGACGGGCTCCGGGCCCTGGCCGTGCTCGGCGTGATGATGTACCACGGCGGTTCGTCGATCTTCGACGGTGGTTTCCTGACCATTGACGTGTTCTTCGTTCTCTCGGGCTTCCTCATCACGTCCCTCCTGGTCGGGGAGTGGGGGAAGACCCTGACGATCAGGCTCGGACAGTTCTGGGCCCGCCGGGCCCGAAGGCTGCTCCCGGCGCTGCTCGTCATGCTTCTCGGTGTGTGTGCCTACGCGAAGTGGCTGGCCACCCCGGGGGAATTCGCCAATCTCCGGCTGGACGTGCTCTCGACGTTGCTCTATGTGGCGAACTGGCACTTCATCCTGGACGGGAACAACTACTTCACCCAGACAGCCCAGACGTCGCCGTTGCAACACATGTGGTCTCTCTCGATCGAAGAGCAGTTCTACCTGGTCTGGCCTCCTATCGTCGTCGCGCTGCTGGCACTGGGATCGCGCCTGCGACCGTCGCGACGGTTGTGGCCGGTGGGGATCGCCGCCGTTCTCGGCGCCGTGGCGTCGGCGATCGACATGCGCCTGCTCTACCACGGACCGTCCACGGTCATGCGGGTCTATGAGGGAACCGACACGCGGGCCCAGGACCTCTTGGTGGGGGCAGCGCTGGCCATCGGGATGACGATCTGGGCCCAGCATCGCCCCGCGCTCCCCCCCGGCAGTTCCGAGCCGGGAGCATCGGTGGTGACCCGGGTGCATCCGTCTGCCGGCACCGCCGGGTTCGGCGCGCCGGAAGCGCGGCGATTCCGGGAGCGGCGGCACCGGCGTGGTCCCGCGACCCAGCCGATCAGCGCATGGGAGATCACCGGCACGGCTGCTCGGGTCGCCCTCCAGGTGGTCGGATGGGCGGCCATCGGCGTCACTGCGTACTACTGGTCACACCTCCACGGCTCCACGCCCTTCCTGTTCCGTGGCGGCTATTTCCTCGTGGCACTGTCAGTGGCCGTGGTCATCTTTGCTGCGGTCACGAACCAGGCTGGCCTTGTGGCACGGGCGATCGCCAACCCGGTGTTCCGCTACGTGGGGAAGATCTCCTACGGGGCCTACCTCTGGCACTTCCCGCTCTTCGAGGTGCTGGATGCCTCGCGCGTCCACCTGCTCGGTTACCCGCTCCTTATGGTGCGAATCGGCACGACGCTTCTCGCGGCCACCGCCTCGTTCTACCTGGTGGAGGAACCGGTGAGGCGGAAGCGGTTCCACCTGCTCACCGAGTGGCGGGCGTTCCTCGTCACGTCGGGGGTGTTCGTCGGTGTTGTCCTGGTGACGATCGCCGCCACACTCCCGAGCGCGGCTGCGGCAGCACCGGTGACCGTCGCCCGGCCGGGAGGAGCTGCCTACGACGGCGTCCCGGTGAAGGTGCAGATGTTCGGTGACTCGGTGAGTTGGCGTCTGACCGAGGCGATGGAGCTGGCCCAGGCCGAGCAGGCCTACGACGTCGACTTCGACAACGGCGCCATCTTCGGCTGCGGGGTGCTCCGCTCCACCGAGTACCGGTCTCACGGGGTGGTCTACGACATGACCCAGCAGTGCAACTCTTCGGCGCCGACCTCCGAGCAGTGGCCGGCGCTCTGGCGGGGTGAGGTCGATCGCTTCCGCCCGAACGTGACCGTTCTCCTTGCCGGGCGGTGGGAGGTCGTGTCGCGCAACGTGGACGGCACGTGGATGCACATCGGGGAGCCGCGATTCGATGCCGCCCTCCGGTCCTCGCTCCGGCAGGCCATCGAGGTCGGCACGTCCACGGGAGCACTGATGGTCCTGCTCACGGCACCGTGCTATGACTCCGGGGAACAGCCCGATGGCCAGCCGTGGCCGGAGGACTCCGCGACCCGGCTGGACGACTACAACGACATCCTGAGACAGGTGGCCGCGGAGTTCCCGACAAAGGTGACCGTCGTGAACTTCGGTGCCGACGTCTGCCCCGGCGGGCACTTCGAGATGTCCATCGACGGGGTCCAGATCCGGGATGCCGACGGAGTGCACATCGCTCCCACACCGGCCGCCGGTGCGTGGCTGGCGAAGCGAGTGCTCCCGTCCGTAGTGGCGGCCGGTCGCCTGCAGATGGAGGGGAGGGCGTTCACGCCGGCTCAGCCACCAGGGCCGGTGAGCGCAACCAAGGCGACCGGCACGCGGGCCCGAGCGGGAACCGGCTGAGGTGTTGAAGGGAGCCAGGGATCGGAGCCGAGGCCTGGAGCCCGGGCGTCAGTGGCCGAAGGTCTGCTTCGTGCCGGGCTCTACCGCAGGTGAAGGAGTGGTGGGCGGTGTGGGGGCGGTGCCAGCCGTGGAGCTGTCGGCGTCGCCACATTGGGCGCGGAGGGCCTGCAGGAGGTAGTGCTCCGGCACCCGGTTGGACTCCGACAGAGTCGTCATGAGCGCCTGCCACTGCCCGTTGGACGTGGCGGCCTGGGCCGCGATCGGCAGCGCGAACCGGAGTTGGAGGTACGCCTGCTCCTGGAGTGTCCCGGCCTCCTTCGGGCTGTCGTGGAGCGAGCGGGTATAGAGGGTGATCGACCGGTTCACGTGGCCGCACGCCTGGCGGGCGAGCGTGACACCACTGCTCGAGCATGCGGCGAGCCCGATGGACGTGCCGACGACAGCTGCGATCGCGATGAGCCGCCTGAGTCCCGAGATCGGAGCCAGGCGCGGCCTCATTCCAGCCAGCGATCGGCCGAGGCCAGTAGGAACCGGCTCACGGCGAGGCAGCGGTCGAACACTTCACAGAGCATCTCCTCTCCCGCCAGGATGCGGGTCAGGGAGACCGGTGTGCGTGCCACGATATTGAGTCGTCGTTCCGCCGCGTCGGTGGCCGACGCGTACGAGTCGATGGCCGAGACCTCCAAGGGGAGCTCGATCCCCCCCACGCCGGCGAGGTCGATCGCCAGGCGGAGCAGGTCCGGACCGTGCGGCAACGGGGGAAGGGCCCAGGTGAAGGTGAGCGAGAACTGGTACTCGTCGGGTGGCTCCTCGTCGTCAGGGAGACCAAAGACGACGTCCTCGAAGGAGAGGAGGGTGCGCGGGTCGACTTCCAGGGCTAAGTGGAGGTCGAGCGGACCACCGCACCCCTCCTCCGGGTGCAGCTCGACCTCCCACACCTGTCGCAGCGAGTAGGTCTCGACGAAGTGCCGCTCGTCGTGCACGTGGAAGCCGTGGTCGACCGAGTGATCCTTCAAGTCGGCCACATACCCGGCTACGTCGATGACTGCCACAGTGCGAGGATCCTACCGGTCTCGGCTCGCGCCTCGCCCCTCCGCACGAGAAGGCCACCTGACCTCGGCACAAGGGCGTCGGGGCGTCGGGTAACGTCGACGCCGTGGACACCGATGGGCTTCTCGAGGTCCTGCACTCGGCGGCGACCGCCGTGGCCGGCGCGCTCGCGGAGCTCGACGACTGGGGCCTGGCCGGGACCCGGCCCGGCCAGTACCGCTCCGACCTCGTCGCCGATCGGTGCGCCATCGACGTGCTGGAAGGCGCCGGGTTGGGCGTGCTCTCCGAGGAGTCGGGGCTCCACGGGGCGGACCGCGAGGTCATCGTCGTCCTCGACCCGGTGGACGGGTCGACGAACGCGGCCCGCGGGATCCCGTGGTACGCGACCAGCCTGTGTGCCGTCGACGGCCAGGGCGCGCTGGCTGCTGTCGTGGTCAACCAGGCGAGCTCGGTCCGGTTCGAGGCAGTCCGGGGTGGTGGTGCGCGCCGCGACGGCGCCCCCATCCGCCCCTCGGCCTGCGCCGGACTGCGTGACGCCATCGTCGGCTTCTCCGGTTATCCCCCGAGGGATCTGGGCTGGTCGCAGTACCGGGGACTGGGGGCGGCCGCGCTCGACCTGTGTGCGGTGGCGGAGGGCGCTCTCGACGCCTACGCCGTCGTCGGGGGCTCGGTCCTCGGATCGTGGGACTATCTCGGTGGCCTCCTCGTGTGCGCAGAGGCCGGAGCGCACTCGGACGACCTCGGCGCACAGAACCTGATGACGCTGGTCCACGAGGACCGTCGGTCGCCGGTGGCGGCGGCGACCCCGAGCCTGCTCGAGGAGGTGCGGGAGGCACTGGCGGGTAGCGTGGGCCGCTCGGGCGCTTAGCTCAGTTGGTCAGAGCAGCTGGCTTACAACCAGCAGGCCGTCGGTTCGAGTCCGGCAGCGCCCACCGGGTCTGTGACCTGCATGTCTGCAACGGCGATCGGAACGGTGCGCGAACCACGCGGTAGAATGGCTCCGATGGAGTTCACGGCGGCGATCACCCACGAGGATCCCTGGTACGTGGCACGGTGCCTCGATGTTGAGGTTGCGAGCCAGGGCGAGTCAGTCGAGGAGGCCCTGGCGAACCTCAAGGAAGCCCTCGAGCTCTACTTCGAGGATGAGGTTCTTCCTGACGATTTGGAACCACCGATTATCGCCACCTTGCGTCTCACGGCGTGACGCCGGCTCTTCCGGTCCTCTCGGGAGCGGACGCGGTCCGGGCTCTGGTCAAAGCAGGCTTCGGTCGGGTTAGCCAACGAGGAAGCCACGTCAAACTCCGCCATGGCGATGGTCGGGTTGCCATCGTGCCGCTCCACAAGGAACTCGCCCGCGGGACACTGCGGTCCGTGCTTCGCCAAGCAGGGATCTCGCCAGAAGAGCTTGCTGCGCTCCTGTAGCGGAGCAACACGGTCTCATCTCCCTGCTCGAAGTCGGTAGCTCAGGGAGAAAGCCACACCGTCGACAGCCAGATCCCGGTTCTTATTGTGTCCCCGAAGGTCCACAAATTCGGCTTGCGCGAACCGTTCGGTACGATTGGCCCATGGA
>DAHXOA010000073.1 GCA_027365145.1 Acidimicrobiaceae bacterium
CACGCCGGAGCACCCGCCGCGGCCAACCCGGCCGGTGCACCCGGCGGGGCAGGGATGGCCGACTACTCCGGTGCGTTCGTCCCCGACTTCCGCTACGAGGATCTCACCAAGGAGGCCCTGGTGCGCCTGGTCCGGGAGTACGCCCAGGCCGTCCACATCCTCGATCGCTCCATGTGCGCCTCCATCGGGATGTCGCTGGGGATGGAGGAGATGGAGCGCCTCGCCATCGAGGAGTGGAAGGGGGCGAGCCCGGTCTACGGCCGTCGGCTCCGGCGGATCATGGGGATCGAGGGGAACGACGTCGAGGCCATCTTCAAGCTGCTGCAGCTCGACCCCGGGTTCCCCCACCACTACCTCGATGTCCGCTACGAGGTGGTCGACGACCACCACGGGTTCTTCGAACTGGCCTACTGCGGTGCCTTGATGGACGCGGAGCCCTGGGGCGACAAGCTGGTCACGGGCATGTGCCACCACATCGAGGACGGGACCTTCGACGTGACCGCCCAGGCCGTCAACCCCAAGGCTCACATCCGCCACGTCCACCGGCCGCCGCGGGTGCCCTCGGGCCGGTCGCCCCACTGTCGCTGGGAGCTCACCATCGACGACGACAACGTCACCCTCCCGGAAGCGGACATCACCAAGGTCACCGCCATGACCACGGCGGCGACCTTCGAATTCCCGCCGATGCGCGACGGCACGCCCCACGTCCCGTCGGCCGCCGCCGGCACGTCCGGTGGCGGTGCGGGCACAGCGGCGGCTCCGTGACCGACGCTCCGGTCCTCGAGGCCACCCGCAGGCACCTCAGCGAACGCCAGGCCGAGGTGGTCGGACAGCTGGTCGAGGCCACCGCCGGCGAGGTGACCGACACCGGCTATGCGGGCCTGACCGTCCGCAACGTCGCCCGCCGGGCCGGCGTCGCTCCGGCGACCGCCTACAACTACTTCAGCTCCAAGGACCACCTGCTCGCCGAGCTGCTCTGGCGGCGGATGGCCGCTCTGCCCGCGGTGGCGCCCCACGCCGGGGGCACGCTCGAGGGGCGGCTGGCCCGCACCGTCCAGATGATGGTGCAGCTCACCACCGGCAGCCCGCTGGTGGTCGGAGCCTGCACCAGCGCCCTGCTCAACCCGACACCCGACGTCAAGCACCTCCGCGACCGGATCGGCACGGTGATCCACCAGCGGTTCGTCGACGCGCTGGGCGACGACATCGACCCGACGGTGGTGGCCGTCCTCGAGGCCACCTACTCCGGCGCGCTGCTGCTGGCCGGCATGGGCCACATGGACTACGAGGACGTCCCCGGATTCCTGGCCCAGGCGGCACGGCTGATGATCCGGGACAGGCACGGGGACGGCCACGGCCACGGCCACGGGGACGGCCACGGGGACGAGGTCGCCGAGTGACCGCGGACACCGGACGCGCGACGGCGGCGCCGTTGACCTACAGCCCGTACGCCTACGACATCCACGACGACCCGTACCCGGTCTATGCCCGCCTCCGGGCCGAGGCACCGGTCTACCGGAACGACGAGCTCGACTTCTGGGCGCTCTCCCGTCACGCGGATCTGCTCGCCGCCTTCCGGAACGTCGATGCGTTCTCCAACGCCTACGGCGTCTCCCTGGAGCCCGCCGCCTTCGGGCCCGACGCCCACAAGATGATGTCGTTCCTGGCCCTCGACCCACCGAGGCACACCCGGATGCGCTCGTTGGTCGGCAAGGGCTTCGCCCCCTCCCGGGTGGCCACGATGGAGGACCGCGTCCGGGAGATCGCCCTCGAGCACCTCGGGCCGGCCCTCGAGCGCGGCTCGTTCGACTTCATCGCCGACTTCGCCGGCAAGGTGCCCATGGACGTCATCTCCGAACTGGTCGGGGTGCCCCGCGCTGACCGGGCCGAGGTCCGCCGCCTGGCCGATCTGGTGGTGCACCGGGAGGAGGGTGTCTTCGACGTCCCCGCGGCCGGCATGGAATCGGCCCTCACCCTGGTGGCGTACTACCAGGCGATGGTGGACGACCGTCGGCGGACCCGGCGCGACGACCTCACCTCCGACCTGCTCGACGTCGAGCTCGACGGCGAGAAGCTGACCGACGAGGAGGTCATCGCCTTCCTCTTCCTGATGGTGGTGGCCGGCAACGAGACCACCACCAAGCTGCTGGGCAATGCCTGGTACTGGGGCTGGCGGAACCCCGACCAGGGCACCAAGCCGTTCGACGATCCGGGCCGGGTGGGCGACTGGATCGAGGAGACCCTCCGGTTCGACACCTCCAGCCAGATGGTCCTCCGGGTGACCCGGACGTCGCTCGACCTGCACGGAACGACCGTCCCCGAGGGAGGCCGGGTGCTGCTCCTCATCGGCTCGGGGAACCGGGACGAGTCGGTGTTCCCCGAGGCCGACCGGTACGACCTCGACCGCGACACCTCCAAGCTGATCAGCTTCGGCAGCGGTCGCCACTTCTGCATGGGCGCTCCCCTCGCCCGGCTGGAGGCCCGGGTGGGCCTGGGCGAACTGGTCGAGCGGGTCCGCGGGTACGACATCGACGCCGACGGGGTCGAGCGGGTCCATTCGATCAACGTCCGGGGCCTGGCCGCCCTCCCCACCACGGTCCGGCTCCGCTGATGCCCCGCTTCGAGCCCGGTCCCGGACGGCGCCCGAGCGTGGTGACCGGCGCCTCGTCCGGCATCGGCCGAGCCACCGCGATGGCCCTCGCCGCCGTCGGTCATCCGGTCGTCCTCGGCGCCCGCCGGGTGGGGCAGTGCGAGGAGACGGCGGCAGCCATCCGGGACGGTGGCGGCGAGGCCGTCGCCGTCCACCTCGACCTGGCCGACGGGGAGTCGGTCGAGCACTTCGCCACCTCTGCGGTGGACGCGCTCGGCCCGGTCGAGATCGTGGTGTCGAACGCAGCGCAGAACCGGGCCGGCGCGGTGCTCGACACCGACCCCGACTCCTTCGAGGACGTGCTGCGGGTGAACCTGGCCGGCACCCACCGCCTGGTGCGTGCGCTGGTCCCGGCCATGGTCGGGCGCAACCGGGGTGACGTCGTGTTCGTCACCTCCGACGTGGTCGAGCGCCCCCGCCCGTCGATGGCTGCCTATGTGACATCCAAGTGGGGCCTCGAAGGGTATGTCCGGTCCCTCCAGATGGAGCTGGAAGGCACCGGGGTCCGGGCCACGGTGGTCCGTCCCGGCCCCACCCTGACCGGCATGGGCATGGACTGGGACCCCGACGTCACCGCGGCGGTGATCGGCCAGTGGGAGACGTGGGGGTTCGCCCGGCACTCCAACTTCATGCGACCCACCGGCGTCGCCGAGGCCATCGTGGCCGCCGTCTCCCTGCCCCGGGGCACCCACGCCACCACGGTCGAGCTGCAACCCGAAGCACCGATCCGCAAGGAGCAGGCATGACCGTCGCCACCGAACGCAGGGAGCCGCCCCGGGTATCGGGAGGGACAGGGGGCACCGGGCACCTCGAGGAGCTTCGGCGCGATCCGATCGGCCTGATGCGCCGGGTGCGCGACGAGTGTGGAGACGTCGGGGTCTTCCGACTGGCGGGGCGCGAGGTGGTGCTGGCCACCGGCGCCGGCGCCAACGAGTGCTTCTTTCGGGCCCCCGAGGAGATCCTCGACCAGGCCGAGGCCTACCCGTTCATGACCCCGGTGTTCGGCGAGGGCGTGGTCTTCGACGCGTCGCCCGAGCGCCGGCGCGAGATGCTGCACAACCAGGCGCTGCGCGACAAGTTCATGCGGGGCCATGCCGCCACCATCGCCGCCGAGGTCGAGCAGATGGTGGCCGGCTGGGACGACGAGGGGGTGATCGACCTGCTCGACTGGTTCGCCGAGCTCACCATCTACACCTCGTCGGCCTGCCTGGTGGGCAAGCGGTTCCGGGCCGAGCTCGACAAGCGGTTCGCCGAGCTCTACCACGACCTCGAACAGGGGACCGACGCCATCGCCTACGTCGATCCCTACGCCCCGATCGAGAGCTTCCGCCGGCGCGACGCCGCCCGGGTCGGCCTGGTCGAGCTGGTCCAGGCCATCATGGACCGGCGGGCGGCGGCGGCGCCTCCGGCCGACGACGACCGCGACCTCCTCGATGTCCTGATGTCGATCACCGGCGACGACGGCACCCCCAGGTTCGAGGCCGACGAGGTGACCGGCATGTTCATCTCCATGATGTTCGCCGGCCACCACACCACCTCGGGGACGGCGGCCTGGACGCTGGTCGAGCTGCTCCGGCACCCCGGGGAGCTGGTGGCGGTGCACGACGAGCTGGCCGAGCTGTACGCCGGTGGCACCGACGTCAGCTACCAGGCCCTGCGCGAGATGCCCCGCCTGGAGGCGTCGATCAAAGAGGCGCTCCGGCTGCACCCGCCGCTCATTCTGCTGCTGCGGGTGGCCAAGCAGGACACCGAGTGCGACGGGTTCGTGGTCCGGGCCGGCCAGATGGTCGGCGCCAGCCCCGCGGTGTCCAACCGCATCCCCGAGGACTTCCCGGACCCCGATGCGTTCGTGCCGGCTCGCTACCTGGACCCCCGAGAGGAGGACCGGGCCAACCCCTGGACCTGGATCCCCTTCGGGGCCGGTCGGCACCGGTGTGTCGGCGCCGCGTTCGCCATGATGCAGCTCAAGGCCATCTTCTCGGTGCTGCTGCTCGACTGGGAATTCGAGCTGGCCCAGGCGCCCGGCAGCTACCGCAACGACCACTCGAAGATGGTCGTCCAGATGCAGCAGCCCTGCCTCGTCCGATACCGGAGGAGGGCCTGATGCGGATCGCCGTCGACCTCGACCTGTGCCAGGGCCACGGCGTCTGCGAGTCCGAGGCCCCTGACGTCTTTGAGCTGGGCAAGGGCGACACCGTGACCCTTCTCGATCTGTCGCCGGGCGAGGACCGCCGCGCCGGGGTCGAGGCCGCCGTCCGCTTCTGCCCCACCACCGCCCTGACCATCCTCGAGGAGGAGTGAACATGCCGTCGTACCCGCGTGCCGAGCTCGAAGCCATGGTGCAGCTTTGGCTGGACACCAACCGGCGCTGCGAGGAGCTGCTCGACTGGGCGGCGCTCGCCGACCTCTACACCGAAGACGCCTCCTACGGTTGGAACGTCGGGCCCAACGACGAGTTCATGGCGGTCGGCCGCGACGAGATCCGCCGGCTCGCCGTCGGCCAGGAGATGGAGGGCTTCGGGGGGTGGACCTACCCCTACCAGCGGGTGCTCGTCGACGACGTGCAGGGCGAGGTGCTCGGCCTGTGGAAGCAGGTGGCCGATGCCACCCGGCCCGACGGCAGCCACTACGAGATCGCGGGGCTCGGGGGGAGCTGGTTCCGCTACGGCGGGGACCGGAAGTGGTCGTGGCAGCGCGACTTCTTCGACGTGGGGAACGCGACCGCGATCTTCGTCGAGATGATCCAGGCCGGTGCCCTCTCCGAGGGGATGACCAAGCGGATCGAGAAGATGGCCTCCGGCCGCCAGCCTGGCCACTACCCGGTGGGAGGTGCCCCGGTCGGCCTGTGGGACGGAGTCTGAGCGGGAACGGAGTCTGAGCGGGAACGGAGTGGCGGGTGGCCTGAGCCGGGGAGAGACGAACGATGGGGCGCCCCTGGCGGAGCGCCCCATCGTCACTGGTTGCTGCGTTGATCACCGGGTTCCCCGTACGGCGCCGGATGGGACCTCGGTCCGGCTAGGTGGCCCGGTGGGTGTCTGGCTGGGTTTCGCCAGGTGGTACAGCGAGCCGCCTCAGCGGCCAGCCACCTCCAGGGTCCCAAAACGTTGATTGCTCAGTTGGACCACCTCCTTCCTCTGGTGCGCACATCGTAGCGAACCGGAACGGGAAACGGGTGCACCCCGGACCGGG
>DAHXOA010000077.1 GCA_027365145.1 Acidimicrobiaceae bacterium
CTGACGGAAGAGGCCCGCCAGTGATGGCCCGTCTTCACCGGCGAACCCCAGCTCCTCACGGATCCGCCGGTGCCAGTACTCGGCGAGCGCCTCGGCCATCTCCACGCCGAGACCGTGGAGGTACAGGTAGCGCTGGTACTCGTCGGCGGCGAAGAGTCGTGCGGTCTCCTCGGAGACCCGGTGCCCGACCGTCACGACCTGGAAGCTGGCCCAGTCGGCGACGCCCGAGTCGGCCGGTTTGAAGAAGTCGCTGATGCACAGCCACGGCTTCTCGGTCTGGCGGGGGAAGCTGAAGCGCATCCGTTCGGTCTGCCGCCGCTCGTCGCCGTAGATGACCAGGTCGTCCCCGTCGGACGCGGCGGGGAAGTGGCCCCAGGCCGCCTGGGGAAGGAGGAGCTGTGCGGATTTCGCCTCGGCCAGCTGGTCCCGGAGCAGCGCCCGGACCCGGTCCTTGAAGGCGGAGTCCTCTTCACCCTTCGCCGGACGGTACCCCCACTGGTTCCGGAAGAGCGCGGTCTCGTTCAGGTAGGTGCTCACGTCGTCGATGGCGATGCCCCGGGCCACCCGGCTCCCGACGAACGGAGGGGGGAACGTCGGGCTGTCCGGATCGACCTCGGGTGACCGGGCCGGCAGCTCCTCGCCCCGGTCGAGCGCCGCTCGCGCCGCCGCCTCCCGCTGCTCCCGCCTGCCCGGGGGCAGGTCGCGTCCCCCCGGCGCGCGCCCGAAGGCGGGGTCGTCATCGCCCTTCCGGGCCATCTCGGCGAGGCGGTCCATGGTGCGCAGCCCCTCGAAGGCATCCTTCCCGTAGAAGAGCCGCCCCTGGTAGACGGAGCGGAGGTCCCGCTCCACGTAGGTCCGGGTCAGTGCGGCCCCACCCAGCAGCACGGGGATGGAGGACATCTCCCGCCGGTTCAGCTCCTCGAGGTTCTCGCGCATGATGAGGGTCGACTTCACGAGGAGCCCGCTCATGCCGATGGCGTCGGCCTTGGACGACTCGGCGGCAGCCAGCATCTCGGCGATACCGACCTTGATCCCGAGATTCACCACCGTGTAGCCGTTGTTCGTCAGGATGATGTCGACCAGGTTCTTCCCGATGTCGTGGACGTCGCCCTTCACCGTTGCGAGCACGATGGTGCCCTTCCCGCCCTGGTCGATCTTCTCCATGTGGGGCTCGAGGTATGCCACGGCGGTCTTCATGGTCTCTGCCGAGCCGAGCACGAAGGGGAGCTGCATCTCCCCCGATGCGAAGCGCTCGCCGACCACCTTCATCCCGGCCAGCAGCACGTCGTTGACGATGGCAAGGGGGGTGAGACCGGCCGCCATCGCTTCGTCGAGGTCGTCGGTCAGCCCGTTGCGGTCGCCGTCGATGATCCGGTGCTCGAGGCGGCGCTCCACCGGCCATCCGGTCCGGTCCTCGGTGCGCCCGATCGAGGTGGCGCTCACCCCCTCGAACCGGTTCAGGAGCTCGCTCAGGGGGTCGTAGCCGTCCCGGCGTCGGTCGTACACCAGGTCGAGGCAGATCCGGCGGATGTCGTCGTCGATCGTGGCGAGCGGCAGGATCTTCGAGGCGTGGAGAATGGCGGCGTCGAGCCCGGCGTCGACGCACTCGTGGAGGAAGACGGAGTTGAGCACCTGGCGCGCCGCCGGGTTCAGGCCGAAGGACACGTTGGACAGACCGAGGACGGTGCCCACGCCGGGCAGCGCCGCCTTTATCTGGCGGATGCCCTCGATCGTCTCGATGCCGTCCCGCCGGCTCTCTTCCATCCCGGTGGAGAGTGGGAGCGCGAGTGGGTCGAACAGCAGGTCCGGCGGTCGGAGCCCGTAGCGCTCGACGGCGATGTCGTAGATTGCCCGGGCTGCCTTGAGCTTCCACTCCGCCGTGCGGGCCTGGCCGTCGGTGTCGATGCACGTGCACACCACAGCAGCGCCGAACTCCTTCGCCAGCGTCAGGAACGTGTCGAGCCGGGTGCCGGGTCCGTCGCAGTCTTCGAGGTTGACCGAGTTGATGATCGCCCGACCCCCGATCCACGACAACGCGGTCTCGACCACGGGCGCCTCGGTGGAGTCCACGACCAGCGGGGCCGTCGACTGGGTGGCGAAGCGGGACGCGATCGCCTCCATGTCGGCGACGCCGTCCGCGCCGGTGTAGTCGACGCACACGTCGATGAGGTGGGATCCCTCGGCGACCTGGTCCCTGGCGATGGCGACGCACGTGTCCCAGTCCTGGGCCAGCATCGCCTCCCGGAACTTCTTCGACCCGTTCGCGTTGGTGCGCTCGCCGATCATGAGCACCGAGGCGTCCTGGTGGAACGGCACCGCCGTGTAGATCGATGCCGTGCCGGGTTCGGGTTCGGCCTCGATCTGCCGGGGCGAGAGCCCGGCACACGCCTGCACGACGGCCTCGAGATGCGCCGGCGTCGTGCCGCAGCATCCACCGATCACCGAGACGCCCAGCTCGGTGACGAACTGCCGGTGGTACTCGGCCAGCTGGTCGGGGGTGAGGTCGTAGTGCATGGCGCCGTCGACGACGGAAGGCAGACCAGCGTTCGGAAGGCACGTCACCGGCACGGCCGCATGTCCGGTCAGGTGTCGGAGTGGTTCGAACATCTCGGCCGGCCCGGTGGCACAGTTCAGGCCGATGAGGTCGACGTCCATCGCCTCGAGGGCGCAGAGCGCAGCACCGATCTCGGTTCCCGGGAGCATCGTGCCCGTGAGCTCGATGGTCACCTGGACCTGGATCGGCACCGCCCGCCCCGAGGCCGCCATCGCCCGGCGGGCACCGTTGATCGCCGCCTTCGCCTGGAGGAGGTCGAAGACCGTCTCGACGAGCAGGAGGTCCACCCCCCCGGCCAACAGCGCGCCGGCCTGCTCCTGGTAGGCGTTGCGCAGGTCGGCGTAACGGATCTGCCCGAGGGTGGGGAACTTCGTGCCGGGACCCATGCTCCCTGCGACCCACCGGGGCTTGTCAGCGGTGGTGAAGTCGCCGGCCGCGCCCCTGGCGATCCGCGCTGCCGCCAGGTTCAGCTCCTCCACCCGGTGCTCCTGGCCGTACTCGGCGAGGACGGGACCGAACGCTCCGAACGTGTCGGTCTCCACCACGTCGCATCCGACTTCGAGGAACGAACGGTGCAGCCGGTCGATGACGTCGGGTCGGGTGACGACCAGCAGCTCGTTGCAGCCTTCGAGGTCCGGGCCCCCGAAGTCGTCGGCGTGCAACCCGGCCAACTGGATGTTCGTGCCCGTAGCCCCGTCGAAGATCACCACGCGCTCCCGGGCGGCACGGAGGTACGGGGAGGTGAGGGGTGATCGACCGGCCATGGCCACCCAGGCTACCGGCGGGGGAAGGACGACCCGGCCTGCCGCCGGCTGGGTGGTAACGGTCTGGTTGGCTTAGCATCCTGCCGGTGAGCGCTCGATGGTGAGGATCTACACGAAGACCGGCGACGACGGCACGACCGGGCTCCTCTACGGGGGCCGGGTTCCCAAGGACGCCCTCGTCATGCAGCTCACGGGAGCGGTCGACGAGGCCCAGGCGGCCATGGGCGTGGCGCGGGCCGAAGCGCTGCCGGAGACGCTCTACGCGACGCTCCTCGTCGACATCGAGCGCGAGCTCTACGTCCTCATGGCTGAGGTAGCGACGGCACCGGACCACCGGGCGAAGCTCGTTCCGGGGACGACGTTGGTCACGGACGCGATGGTGGCGGACCTCGAGCGGCGCATCGACGAGCTCCTTACTGCGTTCGAGATGCCGGCGGAGTTCGTCGTGCCCGGTGCCAACCGGCTTTCCGCGGCGCTCGATGTCGCCCGGACCGTGGTGCGGCGAGCCGAGCGGCTGGCTGTCGTCGACCCCGTGCCGGGGTCGTTCGTCGCCACCTACCTCAACCGGTTGTCGGACCTGCTGTGGGCCGCAGCTCGCGCCGCCGAGGGTGACGACCGCCTCCTGGCTCGCGGGGCGGCCCGGGGCGGGGGTCGGAGGTCTGGTGGTCGCCAGCCAGGTCGCCAGGCCGCTCGCCAGCCAGGTCGCCAGGCGGAGAGCACCGGTAGCGCCGGCGGACCCGGCCCCGATAGCAGAGCCAACACCGAGAGCGAAGAGAGGGATACGTGAAGATCGAGAGCATCGTCGCCGGGGGTCTCCCCCGAGACCTCACGGCCGTCGGCGTCCCCGTGGTCTCCGGCACGGAGGGCCCCTGCCTGGCGCCGGGCGTCTCCGAGGCCGCGGCGTCGTTCGGTGTACCAGTCGAGCTGGATGCCGGGTGGTGCACTCGGAGAGGGTTCTCCGGGTCGGTGGGTCAGACGCTGGCGTTCCACTCGATCGCGCTCGCCGGCCGGCCGGCGTCGACGACCGTCGCCGCCCGGGGTGAGGAGCCGGTGCTCCCGCTGTCGATCGTGTTCGTCGGGATGGGGCGCGCGGTGCAGCCGGACGGCGGCGCCGCTGCAGAACAGGTGCGCCGTGGCGTGGCCGCCTACGTGCGCGCGGTCGGCGAGGGCGGCACGGCCGCGTTCTTGGTACCCGGAGACGCTGCGGCGGGCGGGCTGGAGGCGGTCGGGCTGGTGGTGCAGGCAGCCACCGAGGGAGCGCTCCTCGCCGACTACAGGTTCACAGAGCACCGGACGGAATCGACCCCGTCCGGGCTCGACCGACTGGTGCTCGTGGTGCCGGCGGACGTCGACGCGGGAAGCGCCTCGGCGGGAGTCGAACGGGGTATCCACGTGGCCAGGGCCGTCTGCCTGGCCCGGGATGCCGTCAACACCCCCCCCGGCTCGATGACGCCGACGCTGTTCGTCGAGCTCTTCACCCGACGGTTCGAGGAGTGTCCGTCGGTCACGGTCGAGGTATGGGACGAGGATCGGTGCGCCGCCGAGCGTCTGGGAGGTCTGCTCGCCGTGGCTCGTGGCTCGGCCGAGCCACCGCGGTTCCTTCGGGCCGACTACCACCCGGCCAGCGCTTCGGAGAGAGGCCGACGCATTCCTCATCTCGTCCTGGTGGGCAAGGGGATCACCTTCGACTCCGGCGGGCTCTCGTTGAAGACGGCGGCGGGGATGGAGACGATGAAGACCGACATGAGCGGGGCGGCGACGGTCATGGCCGCGTTGGCAGCCGCGGCTGACCTGGAGGTCCCGGTGCGCATCACCGCCCTTGCCCCCCTGACGGAGAACATGCCTGGAGGCAGGGCCACCAAGCCGGGCGACGTCTTCCGAGCCCGGAACGGCAAGACGATCGAGGTCCTCAACACCGATGCCGAAGGTCGACTGGTCCTCTCCGACGCGCTCTCCATCGCCGCAGAGCTGGCACCCGATGCCATTATCGACCTGGCCACCCTCACCGGAGCGGTGGTGGTGGCGCTGGGGAAGGACGTCGCCGGACTGCTCGGCAACGACGAAGCGCTCCTGGAGGCGGTCCGGGGTGCGGCCGACCGGGCTGGTGAGCCGGTGTGGCCGCTCCCGATGCCACCGGACTACCGGCGACACATCGACTCGGAGGTCGCGGACATGAAGAACACGGGGCGCCCGGGCCAGGCGGGCTCGATCGCGGCGGCGGTGCTGCTCGCGGAGTTCGTCGGAACGGTCCCGTGGGCGCATCTCGACATCGCCGGCACCGCTCGTTCCGACGAGAGCGTCGGCTACGTGGCGAAGGGCGCGACGGGGTTCGGGGTGCGGACACTGGTCGAGATGGTGACCTCAGAACCGTTCCTTGACGCGCTCGCCGACCTCGGTCCGGTCCACACGACGGGATGAACCTCCGGTGTCACCGGGTGCCGTGCTCGTCGAGGTGGCACCCGCCCGGGGTCGCGACGCCTGCCGCGGCTTGGTAGGCGAGTGCGGGGTGGAAGTGCCAGGTGCCGAGCCGGGCTTCGATCTCTTCCCGGGAGCAACCAGACGCGGCGAGGCTGGCAGCCAGCCGGTGGGCACGCCGGCGAGCCTGCTCCACCTGGGGAAGACGCTGCTCTGCCTGCCACTGTCGGTGGCTGGCCTGGAGAGATGCCGGGAGGCGTTGGAGGTGGCGGAGGGGCAGTGGCGGTACCCGTGTGCGTACGGCGAGGCCTCCGGAGAGCGGGCCGGCGGCGACGTTGGCGGATCGGGCCAGTTCGAAGGTCACGAGACGCTGGAGTGCCCGGGGAAACGGGGCGTTTCTGCCTTGGCGATCGCCGAGACCCAGCGCCCGGGCAGTCTCGGCGAGGTGCAGCGTGAAACCGCCCGGGTGGATCTCCAGTCCGTAGGCGATCCGGCGGAGCAACCAGGTGGCCGATGGGCCGAGGATGCCCAACCAGTACAGCTCGACGTAGCGGGCGCACGGGTGGACGCCGTGCGGATCGGCGATCGGGTCGATCCAGGGCACGATCCTGATCGTGCCGGGTGCATCGTCGTCGGGAACGGGGTCGGGAACGGGGTCGGGAACCGGCCCGCTGCCGGCGATCGGTGTCAGGTGGCCGAGATGGGCGATCGGGTAGGTATCCGGGTCCCGGGCCGGCACCGGCGGTCCAGCCGTCGGTTGGGAAGGCGTCGTCGGAATTGCGAGGATCATGTCGTCTCCCGGGGTCAAAGAGGTATCAGGGTCATTAGAAGTTTTTCATGATGTTTCAATAGTTTCAAGTGTATATTGGTGTTCACAGTGGCAGGCCGTGCACGCAGCCGCCACTCCGCCCCGGTGGAGACCCGGTGGAGACCCGGTGAGGGCGGCTGGCGCCATGCCTGGCATCACGTCTGGCCTGCCGCGGGCTCGGACTCCTCAAGGTCAGCCTCGGGGCCGTCGATACCCGAGCGTGAGGGACCAGTCAGGGAGGACCGTGGTAGTGGAGCCGGGCGAGGCGGTCTTGCCGTCCCCGGCCCCGACCAGCGAGGCCGTCGAAGAGGCAGCCCTGGTCCTCCAGCTCGAGGACGGCGAGCTCACCCTGTTCGAGGCGGCGATCGGCGCCTTCAACGCCGGCGAGTTCGAACGGGCCGAGTCGCTCTTCCTCGAGGAGGCGGAGCGCACGTTGCCCGACTCGCCCCAGCGGGCGGCGATCGCGTTCCGCGAGGCGGCGCTGGCCGCTCGTAGAGCGGGGAACCTCGACGGATCCGATCACTGGATGCGGTTGGCTGGCCGGGAGTACCTGCGAGTGAGCGAGGACCCGCGCACGCCCCTCCCGTTCATCCGCGAGGCGGCGGTGATGGCAGCGAAGTGCTTTCTTAGCGTGGAGAACCTCCACATTGCCTCGAAGGGACTTCGGAGGGCCCAGGCCATCGAGTCTGTCCTGAGCACCGACGAGGATCTCATGGCCGGGTCGATCGGCTCGCGCCAAACCCCGGCACCTCCCCCGATCCCCGTCGGTGCACCACCTTCCGAAGTCCGGCCCGCGGCCCGATCTCGTATCCCCGGTGCTGAAGGTCGTGGCCGGGTGGACCCCGAGGCTCAGCAGGGGATCTCAGACCGGCCGCTCCCCGGTGCCGAGGAAGGCGCTGCACGCTCTGGGGATCCTGGCAGCGGGGAAGGTGGGGAAGGTACTGCATATCGGGACGAACCGGGCCGGGGGAGGGCGTCCCTGCGCCGGGGGAGGTCTGTGATCGCCCGTCGGCGGAGGCCTGGACTCCCACGGCGGCGGTAGACGTTGGCCGCCACCCGCACACCCGCACCCACCGTCTGCGCACCCGCCATCACCCGGCAGACGGAAGCGATCGACGTGCTCTTGACCACGGAAGGCACCTACCCGTTCGTCACCGGTGGCGTAAGCACGTGGGCGCACCAGCTGATCACCGGGCTCGAGGAGTTGCGTTACGAGGTCTACGCGGTGGTGGCGAACACCAACGTGGCGATCCGCTACGACCGGCCTCCGAACCTGGCCGAGGTGGTCCATGTGCCGTTATGGGGCACCGAGGACAACACCGAGTTCAACCCCAGACCAGGGTGGATCGTCCGCCGCGCCCGCCGCAACGGCCCCCGGTTCGGCACCGAGTTCCTCCCCGCCTACGAGCAACTGGTCGTCTCGGTGGCGCTGGGAAACGGCGGGCCCGACGACACGGTCGCCGCCCTGTGCACCCTGGCCGACTACGCGGAACGCAACAGCCTCAAGGCGGCGATGCGCGACCCGAGGACCTGGCGGCTGTTCCGGGACACGCTCGCCGCCCATCCACTGTTCCGCCGGCTCACGACCTTCGAGGCGATCGATCTGGCTCGGTCTGTCTACCGCTACCTGGCGCCGCTCGACTACCCGCCCGATCCCCCTGCCATCGTCCACGCTTCCGCCGCTGCCTTCTGTGCGATCCCGGCGGTCGTCCTCCGGGAACGGTCAGGAGTGCCTTTCCTCCTCACCGAGCACGGGGTCTACTACCGCGAGCGCCTGCTCGCCCTCGGTCGGAACGACGCCAACAGTCCCTACCGGGTGTTCCTGTCGAACTTCTACGCCGCCGTCGTCGCCATGGCCTACTCCCGAGCCGACCTGATCGCGCCCGTCGCCCATTTCAACGCCGACTGGGAGCACCACCTCGGCGTCGACGGGGAGAAGATCCGTCCTCTCCCGAACGGTGTCGATCCCGACCGCTTTCCTCTGGCGCGACCAGCCGGTTCCGGTGACGGCCCCCTGACGCTGGTGGCCGTCGCCCGGCTCGAGCGGCTGAAGGACATCCACACGCTGCTCCGGGCCTTCGCCATCGTGCAACGGCGAATACCGGGCATCCGTCTGTCGATCCACGGCCCCGAGAGCGACATCGGGTACGCCCGGAGCTGCTACGCCCTTGCCGAGCAGCTCCAGCTCGGGCC
Source organism: Acidimicrobiaceae bacterium (assembly GCA_027365145.1). Taxonomy (GTDB): domain Bacteria; phylum Actinomycetota; class Acidimicrobiia; order Acidimicrobiales; family RAAP-2; genus JAKADK01. The sequence goes on from DAHXOA010000077.1 coordinate 8,735, forward strand.
GCACTGTCGGTTCGAAGGACCGACCGCTGACGTCGGTGCCGCGTTGAACGCGGGCGACATCGCCGTGCTGTCGAGCATCTCGGAAGGGTTCCCGTTCGCGGCGGTCGAGGCGCTCATGGCCGGTCGACCCATGGTGGCGACCGAGGTAGGTGGCGTGCCCGAGGTGATCCGGCCTCCCTATGGCCGCCTGGTGGCCCCCCAGCGCCCCCCCGAGCTCGCCGATGCCATCTGCGAGCTCGCCGCCGATCGGCACCGTCTCGCCATCCTGGGTGACCAGGCCCGTCAGGCGATGCTCGACGGCTACACCCTCGAGACGTTCCTCGACGGGCACCGGAAGCTCTACCGGGAGGTGGTGGAGCGTGCCCACCGCCGCTGAGCCCACCGCCGCTGAGTCCACCGCCGCTGCACCCGCCACCGATGAGCCCGCCACCGATGAGCTTCGCGGCTTCCTTCGGGCGAGCGAGATCGACCTCTTCGAGGATCTCCACGTCGAGGCCCGGCGGGTGCTCGAGCGCAATCCCGAGCCCCGCAACGCCCGGGACGTCGCCGTCGCCCTCGAGTCGATGGGCTACACGACGACCGCTGTCCGGCGTCTCGGCTACCGCAACGTCTTCGATCTGGCCGCGGCCGTGTTCCAGCTGGCCTACCTCTACTACGTCCCGAACCGTTCGGCTCCCGATCCCCCGATGCGGCGCTGGCGGCAGCTCTTCGGTGACTACCTCACCGGTTCGTGGTACGGGATCCCCTGGATCATGTCGGTCGTGGTCCTCTTCGCCGGCCGGATGGCCCTGTGGTCGTCCCTGGATGCCACCCGGCAGGTTGCCTCGATCGTCTCGTTGGCCTTCTTCCTGGCCGCGGCGCTCGCTGGGGCGCTCTCCCAGATGTTGGCCCGGCGTGGGACCTTCTACTTCCTCCAGAGGAACATGGCGCTCGTCCGGTGGACGCTGCAACGCATCCTGCTCTACGGCACCGCGACGGCAGTGCTGGCCATCGCCGCCTCCTACGCGTTCTTCGTCGTCCCCACGTACGGTTTGAGCCTGTCGGTCGTCTACCTCGAGTTCTCGGTCGTCATCTTCGCGTTCCTTGTGGCCACGGCTCCCCTCTACATGCTCCGACGGTTCCACGTGCTCGCTGCCGCGACCGGCATCGCGCTCCTCGTGAGCCTGGGTGCCGCCAAGCTCTTCGGCAACGGCGACACGGGCGTCCGCCACGCCCAGCTCCTCGGGATGGCCGTGGCCTCCGGCGCCATGGTGCTCATGGTCGCCAGTTTCGTCTCCTTCCGGGGCAAGACGAAGGGTGCCGAGGCTCTGCCGGGAGCGACCCCGCCGGGCGGGACCGCACCCGGTGACGTCGTCGCGCCCCCGGAGCTCCGAGTGGTGCTCTGGCATCTCGCCCCCTATGCCCTCTACGGCTTCGCCTACTTCGCCCTCATCCTCGTGGACCGTATCGTCGCCGGCTTCGCCTACGGTCATGCGCTCGGACTCGACCAGTACTACTACCCGTCGGCGTACGAAGGATCGGTCGACCTCGCCCTGCTGGAGCTGGTGGTGCTCCTCGGGATCGTCCACGCCCTCGTCGAGCGCTTTGCCCGGCAGATCGTCCCCCTGCTCGAGCGCTATCCGCTGGACCGCTGGCGTCAGGTGCGCCGCGAGCTCCAGCGCTACTGGCTCCACAGCGTGGTGAGCCTCGCCGCCGTGGCCGCCGTGGCCGCAGCCGTCCTCCCTACCGTCATCGTCGACGTGCTCCCCAGCTTCCTCACCGTCGCCGTGCGGGCGCCAGGCGGGATGGAGGCCCTGCGTGTGGCCTCGGTGGGCTACGCCTTGGTGCCGATCGGGATGCTCTCCAGCCAGTACCTGTTCTTTCTCGGCCGACCCCGTGCACCGGTCGTCGCCGCCATCCTGGGGGCGACGACCAGCCTCGTCACCGCCATGGTCCTTACGCGCGGCGGTCACCTCGACCTCGGGAGCTGGGGTCTCCTCGCCGGTGCCGGTGTCTACGCGCTGGTGGCCGGGTCGGCCTCGTGGCGAGCGATCTCGGCGGGCGAGGAGTCCTTCTATGCCTCCTTCTGACCGGCCGTCCGCGGACGGGCGGCCGGGCCCGCCGAGCCGGCCTGCCGGGTCGTGGGACCCCGTCGACGACGAGGTGGTCCCTCCCGGCGCACGTCGACCGCACTGGAGCTGGCACGGACGGGCGTCGTGGGGAAGGCGGAGCGTGCAGGCCTATCCGCTGGTCGCCCTCGCCTTGGCCGTCTGCCTGGTCGTGGTGGCGACGACGGCGACCCGGAGCGCGCTCGACCACGAGGTCACGGTCCACGGCACTGCCACTGCCACCAGCCGCGCCGCCCGAGCGCCGTCGGGCGCGTACACCCTCGTCGGAGGAGTGCAGACCGCACAGATCCTCTCGTTCGACCGGTCGAGCGCTCCACTCCGGCGCATCGAGGGCAGCACGTCGCTCGCCCTGCCCCCCTACGGAGGATGGGAGGCGAACGGCAGCGACGCCGCCAGCCAGGCGTTCGTTTCCGTTCGTAGCGGCCGGCTCCGGGTGGGAGTGAGGCGACCGACCTCTCAGTTCCGGGGCTGGTTCCTCACCGCTACCCATCCGACCGCTTCCAGCTGCACGTTCCAGTTCTGGGCGGCCAGCCCACCGCCGGTCGCAGCCAGCTCGCCCGGGGCGACGGGAGAACTGGTCATGGCTGTCCAGACCAGCGACACCATACGCACGGGGGACATCGACTACGTCTTCGTCTCCGAGGTCGTGGCGCACGACGGACGGCGCTCGCTGCTCGCCGGCTACGCGTCCGGTCACGTCCGTGGTGCCGTTACCCACGTGCTGAAGCGCGCGCCGTGGGGCCCGGGACCGCTCCACGTGTCGATTCGCACCGACGGTGGGCGCCGGCTCAGGGTGTGGGTGAACGGCACCAGCTTCTTCAGCTCCTCCGCGTTGCACCTGGGGATCGTCCCGCCGCTCGAGCCCTACCTGGAGGTGCAGGCTCTCCGAACGTCCTACACGGTCTCCTACACCCGCTACGCGGCCACGTGTGGGAGCGACATCACGGTGCGCGGTGTGCCCGACGGCACGGTCGGTGTGCTGGGCTCACTGCGCGCCGTTGCCCGTCACGGGGCGTTGGCGCTGCCGTTGGCGGAGCACCGGGGCCCGGTGCGCGGCCTCCTGCGCGTCACGCTGCCGGGTGGTGGTCGGACCGTGCGCTTCGCTCCCCACGCGTACTGGCCCGGGGACGTCCTCACCTACCAGGCAGGACCCTGACCGGCGTCGGTGGCACGGCCCCGTCCCGATCTACGGCCCCGTCCCGATCCGTCGGACCCACCCGGCGAGGAGCGGGCCCGGTCACCACGTCCCCCGGTGGACGACATCGCCGAGGGTCCGGCGCGGGCGCCGGAGCGAGGCCGAGGGCGGGTCCGGCCGGGCCGGCGCGCCGAGGAGGACGGCCCCCAGCCAGCACCGGTGCGCCGGCACGTCCAGCGCTTCCTTCAGGGCTGTCTCGCCCCGGAAGTTCCCGAGGAAGGCGACACCGAGGCCG
>DAHXOA010000103.1 GCA_027365145.1 Acidimicrobiaceae bacterium
GGGCTGGCCGAGAATGCCCGGTAGTACCGGCGCAGGAACCCGACCCCGAACCCGGAGATGAACTCGTCCCCGAGCGCCTCCAGATGGAGCGCGACCGCGGCATCGACATCTGCCGGGCCGAGCGGCCGGACCGTCATCGCACTCCCCGAGTCACCCCTGGGACCACTCACAGGATGGCCCCCGGTTCGCCCACCGGGCAGCCCGAGCGATCCCGTCCACCACCGCTCCTCGAAGACCGCTCCACCCCAGGCACTGCCACGACGTCACTTCCTAGCGCAGATCCCGCGCGCTTCGACGGCGGCAGGCCGGCGGATCGGGCGCCCGCCGACCGGCGGTCGGCCGACCCGTGGCGGCCGGCACGCCCGGCTCTCCTGGTAGACGCCCGGGGTTCCGGCGGGGTTCCGGCGGAGTTCCACCGGCGGCCCGCGCACGACAGCAAAACAGGAGCGGACACCGCTCCGACTGCCACCGCTGCGGGGACCGGCTCGATAGGGTGGATCCCGTGGAGCCGACCGATCCCATTGACCTCGACGCCATCGACCTCTCCGACATGGCGTTCTGGGAGCGTCCGAGGCGGGAGCGGGAAGCGGCCTTCGCCGCCCTGCGGCGGGACCGCCCCCTCGCCTTCTTCGCGGAGCCCGATCTGCGCAACGGCTCTCCCCTGGCACCGCAACCGGGGCCCGGTTACCGGGCGGTGACGCGGCACGGAGACATCTCCGAGGTGAGCCGCCATCCGGAGATCTTCCGGTCAGGACAAGGAGCGGTCTCCATCGTCGACCTGCCCGCGGAGATGGTTGAGTACTTCGCCGGGATGATCTCGACCGACAATCCCCGCCACGCCCGCCTCCGCAGGATCGTCTCCGCCGCGTTCAACCCACGACGGATCCAGAGCATCGAAGAGAGCATCGGAGCGGTCGCCGACCGGGTGATCGACCGGGTGGCAGCAGACGGGAGCTGCGACTTCGTCGTCGACATCGCCGCCCCGCTGCCGCTCGAGATCATCTGCACGATGATGGGCGTCCCACCCTCCGCCTACGGGGACGTCTTCCGGTGCTCGAACGTGATCCTCTCCAACGGCGACCCGGAGTACGTACCGGAGGGCACCGACCCCATCGGCGCCTTCCTCGAAGCCGGCGCCGAGCTCACGGCGCTCATGCACGACCTCGCCCAGGAACGGATCGCCCAACCCCGGGACGATCTCGCCACCGCTCTCGTCACCACCAACGTCGACGGGGAGTCGCTGACCCACGCCGAGCTGGCCTCGTTCTTCATCCTGCTCCTGACGGCAGGCAACGAGACCACCCGCAACGCCATCAGCCACGGCCTCCTGGCCCTCACGGAGCACCCCGACCAGCGGGCGCTGTGGCAGGCCGATCCGGAGCGGGTGGCGGCGACCGGGGTCGACGAGATCGTCCGGTGGGCCTCCCCGGTCATCTGGATGCGACGCACGGTCGCAGAGGAGACGGTGCTGACGGGAGAGGCGCTCCATCCCGGCGACAAGGTTCTGTTGTTCTACAACTCCGCCAACCGCGACGAAGAGGTGTTCGCCGACCCGGACCGCTTCGACGTCCTGCGCCAACCCAACCCCCACCTCGGGTTCGGGGCCGCAGGACCGCATTTCTGCCTCGGGACCCACCTCGCCCGGCGCGAGATCGACGTCATGTTCCAACGGCTCTTCGCCCGGCTCCCCGACATCGCCACCAGCGGTGCACCGGATTGGCTCCGCTCGAACTTCATCAACGGCATCAAGCACCTGGAGTGCACCTACACACCTGTGGGCGCCGCGGCAACGAAAACGAAGGAGCACCCGTGAACACCACACATCTCGGCACCACCGGTCTCCAGGTGTCACGGATCTGCCTGGGCATGATGGGGTTCGGCAACGGCAGCGACCGGGAGTGGGTGATCGACGAGGATGCGGCCGAGCCCATCGTGCGAGCAGCGGTAGAAGGTGGGGTCACCTTCTTCGACACCGCCGACACCTACTCGAAGGGGGCGAGCGAAGTCGCCACCGGTCGTCTCGTGCCGAAGTTCCTGAGCCGCGACGAGATGGTCGTCGCCACGAAGGTGTTCATGCCGATGACCCCGGGGCCCAACGGGCGCGGCCTGTCGAAGAAGCACATCCTGTCAGCCATCGATGCTTCTCTCACGCGGCTCGGCATGGACTACGTCGACCTCTACCAGATCCACCGCTGGGACCCGGGCACGCCCATCGAGGAGACCATGGAGGCGCTCGACGCGGTCGTGCGGTCGGGGAAGGCCCGCTACATCGGCGCCTCGAGCATGTACGCCTGGCAGTTCGCCAAGGCGCAACATGCGGCGGAGCGCAACGGCTGGACCCGCTTCGTCTCCATGCAGAACCACTACAACTTGGTCTACCGGGAGGAGGAGCGCGAGATGCTGCCGCTGTGCCAGGACCAGGGTGTCGGCGTCATCCCGTGGAGCCCGCTGGCCCGGGGCCTACTGGCCGGGAACCGCACCCGCTCGGGCGACCGGCTCACCACACGGGCAGGCTCCGACGCCTTCGCCGACCGGCTCTACGGCCGGTCGGAGGACTTCGACGTCGTGGACCGTCTGGTCGAGGTGGCAGCAGACCTCGGGGCACCCCCGGCCCAGGTGGCGCTGGCCTGGCTCCTGGACCGTCCCGGTGTCACCGCCCCCATCGTGGGGTCGACGCGGCCCAGCCACCTCCTCGATGCGCTGGCGGCGACCGAACTGACGCTCGACGCCGAGGTCGTCGCCCGGCTGGAGGAGCCCTACCGACCCCATCCCGTCCTCGGGCACTGAGCCCGGGCACTGAGCCCGGGCACTGAGCCCGGGAGCGAGCAGGGCGGCGCTTCAGGCAACCGGGACCGGCTGCTAGCCCCCACCGCGCTCAGGACACCGGACGGGGGCCCGGGGCGTTGCGGAAGCGGAACGGCTCACTGTCGCGGCCAGGAACCACCGTGAAGCACTCCCCCGTCTCGGTCCCGGTCACGATCCGGGCGAAGGCGGCGACGACGTCGTCCACAGAGAGGATCGGGAACTTCCACTCCTCCAGGAGAGGACGGATCTCGCTGATGATGGCCGTCTCGGCGAACGAGGGGCACAGTGCGTTCACGCGGATGCCTGTCTCGGGTCCCAGGGTCACCCCGAGCGACCGAACCAGACCGACGAGCGCATGCTTGTTGGCGGCGTAGATCGGGTCGAAGGGCACGGCGACCACGCCGGCCATGGAGGCGGTCACGACGATCTGTCCACCACCCCCGGCCCGTAGGGCCGGGAGGGCGGCGTGGATCCCGAAGACCACCCCATCGAGGTTGATCCCCATGGCGCGGCGGTACCGCTCCAGATCGAAGTCGTCCTCGAGCGCGCACCCGCTGCTCACACCGGCGTTCAGGTGAACGACGTCCAGTCGGCCGAACCGGTCGACCGCTCTCGACACCGCGTCGGCATGGTGGGCAGGCTCACGCACGTCGCAATGGACATAGACGCCGCCGACGGCGTCGGCCAGCTCCCGACCGGGCCCGTCGTCCACGTCGCACACGACGACCCGCATCCCGCTCGCCGCCAGGTAACGGGTCGTCCCGGCCCCAATGCCGTTGGCCGCCCCCGTCACCAGCGCCACCCCCCGACTCTCGTGCTGCTCGCTCATCCCGGTCCGTTCCTGTCACTCGCTGTCGGAGGGACACCTTACGTGCCGGGACACGACCGTCACCCGTCCGGACTGCCGACCTGCTCCCAGTCGTCGGTCGTCACCCGGACCGCTCCCCCGCGCCCCGGGCCCGCTGCAGGGGCGGCACTGCGGAGCCGTCGCGATGCCCGGCCAGCGGTACGGGTCGACCGGGGCGGGCCGAAGGACGGGTAGTCGTCGGGTACCTCGGGTGCGGCTGACGCGAAGTGCTCACACGCCGTGGCCTCCTCGGTCAGGAACCGGGCCACCGCCTCCTCCGACATCGGCCGGGCGAAGTGGTACCCCTGGAGGTAGTCGAAGCCCCACGCCACGATGCGCTGGGCGATCTCCTCGGTCTCGACCCCCTCGGCTACCGCGTCGAGACCGAGACGGCCAGCCAGCTCCCGAACCGTCTGCACGATCGCGGCGTCAGCAGGAGAGGTGGCCGAGCGGAGAACGAAGCGCTGGTCGACCTTGAGCTCGTCGACCGGGAGGGACGGGAGCGCGGCCAGGGAGGTGTAGCCGGTGCCGAAGTCGTCGATCGACACCCGCACCCCGAAGTCGTGTAGGGGGCGCAACACGAGCTCGGCCTGTTCGACCTCCGCTGCCGCCGTCTCGGTCACCTCGACGGTGAGCAACGCCGGCGGGAGGTGTCGTACCGCCAGCTCCGCCAGGATGCGACCGGCCAGATCCGGATCGGACAGGTTCTTCGCCGAGAGGTTGATCGACACCGGGATCTCCAACCCGCGGGCCCGGCGCCGGACCTGGGCATCGAGCGCCTCGCTGATGACCCAGGTCGTGAGCTGGTCGACCAGTCCCGTCCGCTCGGCGAGCGGGATGAACCGCCCGGGAGGCACACTCCCGTGCACGGGGCTTTCCCACCGGAGCAGCGCTTCGAGCGCTGCGCTCCGACCGGAGCGAGGATCCCACTGAGGCTGGTAGGCCAGGGAGAGCTCCCCATTGCGGGTGGCCGCACCGAGGTCGGCCAGCAACGCCAGGTCCTCGGCGGTAAGCGAGCCGTCGTTCCCGTCCCACCGGAGCAGAGCCTGCCCGGTGGCGGCCGCCCGCCGGGCCGCCAGCGACGCATGGCGGACCAAGGTCAGCGCCTCTCCCGGTTGATCGGAGGACATACCGGGGCCGGCGGTCACCACGCCGACGTGGGCCCGGAGCAGGACCCAGATCCCGTCCACCATGACATGCGCCTCCTCGACCGCTCGGGTGAGGAGGCGCGCGAAGGAACCGACCGGGTCGACGGGGGCGCTCCCGGGTCGAGGACCCCCGTGCAGGAGCACCAGGCGTTCCAGACGTTCCAGGGGTGCGGCCACTACCAGCTCGTCGCGTTCGACCCTCCCGATCACCGTTCCGGTCGGCACCATCTGCCCCACGTCTTCGACCACCCGGCGGAGGAGCTCCGTCCCCACGGCGTAGCCCAACGCCTCTCGGGCGTCGCCGACGCCCTCCAGGAGCACCACCGCCACGACGAGTGGGCCGGTGGAGAGCATCTCGGGAAGACGGTCGCCGAGCCCGATGGCGTTGGGCAGGCCGGTGTCGAGGTCGATGGAGCCCTGTCGCCGGTTGGATGCCACCAGGAGATCGACGCCAAGTGATCCGATACCGAGGGCGATGCCGGCCATGAGCGCGAGCACAGCCGCTAGCGCCCACCCGTCCCCCGGCGCCAGGGCGAGCCCCAGAGCGACGACGCAGGCGGCGTCGTAGGCCAGGACGGCGCGCGTGCCCGAGAACAGCGCGACAGCTACCCCCATCGGCACGAAGAAGCCGACGAACACCAGCCCGGCTGCCCCGCCGTGGGCACCCCACACCTCCACGCCCACTGCAGCTACGTACACCAGGGCGAACCACGGCACGGAGGCCCGGGCCACCTGGCCCCGTGCCAAGACCCCCAGCCACAGGGCTACGACGAGCGCGACACCGAGCAGCACGACCGGCCGGCTCTCCCGTCCGGACAACCCCACGGACCCGACCACGAGCCAGGCCACCGCCGCCAAGGCGAGGAGGGGCCGGAGCACCGACTGCGGGCTCAGGAGCTGGATCGGCGCGTGGAGGACGAACCACGACCTGGTCTTCGGGAAGAGCCGGTTGGTCACGTCTGCCACCGGGCGCCTCGCGCTGGTCACACGCACCGGCACGGCCGTCGGGGCAGGCGTGGGCCGGGCGCGACCCGGCGGGGAGTGGGACCACGTCATGGTCGGTCCATCGACCGCTGTCCTCCCGAACTGAAGTCCTGAACCGGTGGGGGGCTCGGTACCGAGGTCACCTTCCGTCGGGGCCGTCGACGACCGCCTCGTCGTGGTCGCCGCCCACCCGCACGAGCACAGGTTGGTGCCCGCCCCGCCGCTTCGACTCGTACATGGCGCGGTCGGCCGCTGCCACGAGGGACTCCGGATCGCCCGCCCCCCGGTCGGCCCACACCACGCCGATGCTCACGCCGATCCCGACCCTCCCCGGACGCAGAGCGAAGGCCTCGGCGAGCCGGGCAGAGATGCGGTACGCGATCGTGAGCGCGTGCTCGGGAGACTCGACGTCGGGGCAGAGCACCAGGAACTCGTCGCCGCCGATCCGACCGACGGTGTCGCCGTCCCGGGCGGTGCCGATGAGTCGCTGGGCCACAGCCACCAGGAGCTCGTCGCCGGTGGCGTGCCCGTACTGGTCGTTCACCGGTTTGAAGCGATCGAGGTCGCAGAAGATGACCGCCAAGCCCTTTGCCCGCCCCGGGGCATCCTCCACGATCTTGCCGAGGAGCGCCATGGTCGACCCGCGGTTGTGAGATCCGGTCAGCGGGTCGATCGTGGCACGCTGTTCGAGCTCACGGCGCATCTGCACCCGCTGGGAGACGTCCTCCAGGCAGATGATGGCTCCGCTCACCTCGCCCGCCGCACCGGTGAGCGCCCGGAGCCGTGCCTCGCAGTAGCGGGTGCCGCCCCCGTCCGCCACCTGGATCCGGATCTCCATGTCGCGGTCGCAGCCCTGTTCGAGCACGGCAGCGAGCGCGCCGGCAAGCGCACGCTTGTCCTCGGCTACAACCGTCGCCAGCTGGGCGACGAAGGTCGTCGCCGGTCCGGTCCCGGCCAGCTCGTGGACCCGGCGATTCGCATAGAGGACGGTGCCCGCCCGGTTCACCTGGAGGACGCCGATGGGGATCGTCTCGGCCAGCCGGTAGAGCAGACGCTCCCGTGCCTCGAGCGCCTGGTGAGCCGCCATCTCGTCGGTGATGTCCACCATCTCGGCCAGGACGTCTCCGTACGCCGGATCGAGGAGACGGTTGTGGTTGGTGATCTCCAGCCAGACCCACTCCCCGTTCTTCGCCGCGTGCCGGAGCCGCACCCGGCGGGCCATCCCGGTCGCGGCCAGCATCTCCATCCAGTTGTCGATGGCGAGCTGTTGGTCGTCGGGGTGGATGAAGTCGAGCGAGCGGGCACCGACCATCTCCTCCGACGACCACCCGAGGATCTGGGTGGTCGCCTCGTCGATCTCGACGAGCACGGACATCTCGTCCTTGCGCGCCCGGCCGAAGCGCGGGGCCACCAGCTCCCCCGCGCCCGTCGCCACCGCTCCATCGGACCCCCCGCCGCCATCGGCGAACACACTGAGGAACACGCCGTGCTGGGCGCTCAGGTCCACCATGTGCAGGTGGACCACGTGGTCGGGATCGTGGCACAACCGGACCGGCGCCCGGGCGATCCCCACCTCTTTCACGCGGGTCCAGGTATCGATCACCACCACCCGATCGGCCGGGACGACGAGATCGAGCACCGAGCGCGCCCGGAGCTCCCTGCGGTCGGCCAGCCCGAGCGACGTCGGGAGGTCGACCGAGATCCCGTCCGCCCCCACTGCCGCCACAGGCGCGTCGGGATGTCTGGCCAGGATCGCGGCACACGCCTGCACCAGAGGGTCGATCGCCATGACCAGGTCATCGACACATCCGGCGACAGACTTGACAGCACCGAGCAGCCGGTCGCTCCTCTGGCGGACCGTCTCGGTACTACCGTGCTGGGCATCCGATCGTCTGCTGCCACCGTGCCGAGGGCCACCCGCGACACCCCGTGCGGTGCCGGGGCCGCGCTCGTGAGCGCGGACAAGGCGCTCCGGTCGGAGACCTGCCGTCCGCGACGTGGGACACGATGAGCGGCGGGACGGAAGACCACCAGCGAGACGGGCCGGACGGGGGGACGACCCCCGGCACGCCGGCGCCGGGAACACCTCCTCACGACCTCCCGGCAGCGGCGCCCCCGTCCGTCCGCTCTGGTCACATCATGCAGCCGAACGTCCCGCTGGTGTGGGGATCGTCGCGAGAGCTGGTCCGCTTCTGGCTGCTCGTCGCCGTGACCGGGATCGGCGCCGGGATCGGGGCTGCCGTCTTGATGGAGATCCTCCACGGGGTCCAGCACCTTGCCTACGGGTACCACGCCGGCCTGTTCCAGCGGGGCGTGCAGGCGGCTCCCCCACTGCGACGCGTCGTCGTGATGGCGATCGCCGGGGTGCTCGCCGGGCTGGCCTGGTTGACCCTCCGCCGCTTCACCCACCTCAGCACCGGCCTCTCCGAGGCCATCTGGGAGAAGGACGGCGCGCTGCCGTTCTTCTTCACCATCGTGAACGCCGTGATCCAGATCGGGACCGTTGCGCTGGGCGCGACGCTCGGACGGGAGGGGGCGCCGAAGGAGACCGGGGCGGCCATCGCCTCGAAGCTCTCGGACGTCGGAAGGCTCACTCCGGCGCAACGCCGGCTCCTCGTCGCGTGCGGCGCCGGCGCGGGGATGGCCGCCGTCTACAACGTGCCCCTGGGCGGGGCGCTCTTCGGGCTCGAGGTGCTCCTCGGCACCCTGACGCTGCCGATGGTGCTCCCCGCTCTGGCCACGGCCGGCATCGCCACCGGCGTGTCCTGGATCCTCCTCCCCGACCAGCCGACCTACCATCTGCCCACGTATGCCGTCTCGCTGACCCAGGTGGTCGCGGCGATCGTGTGTGGCCCGCTGGCCGGCGTGCTCGCGGTCGGCTACATCCGGCTGTTCGCCTGGTCAAAGGAGCACCGCCCCGGTGGGTGGCAGCTCCTCATGTCCCTGGCTGTCGTCTTCGTTGCCGTGGGGTGTGTGTCGGTGGAGTACCCCGAGATCCTCGGGAACGGGAAGGACCTGGCCCAGTTCCTCTTCCTCGGTCAGCTCGGCCTCCCCCTGGTGGCAGTCCTCCTGGTCATCCGGCCCCTGGCCACAGGAACCTTCCTCCGGGGCGGCGCGGTGGGCGGTTTGTTCACTCCCACGCTCGCCTTCGGGGCGCTCTTCGGGGCGCTCTTCGGGCACGCGTGGACGTTGCTGTGGCCCGGCGCCCCGCTGGGCAGCTACGCCATCATCGGCGCCACCGCCATGCTGGCGGCGGCGATGCAGGCCCCCCTGGCCTCGCTCGCGCTCGTGATCGAGCTCACCGGAACCGGGGGGTCGCTGCTCGTACCGCTCGTCCTGGCGGTGATCGGAGCGATGCTGGTCTCCCGGGCGTTGGACGACCGGTCGATCTACACCGCCCCGCTTCGCCACTTCGGGGAACCGACCATCGTGCGCCATCCCGGGGGCTCCGGGGGCGAGAAACCACGTGATGTCGCCCCCGGCTGAGCCCGTCCACACGTCCGGGGATCCCGGAAATCCCGGAAATCCCAGGGATCCGGTGGACACGGGCGGCTCGGTGTCCACCGGAGGCGGGTCCCGGCGAAACCCGCACCGCATCGAGCATGCCTTCGAACGTCGTATCCGGACGTCGGACCTCCCGGTCCGATCGTGGCCGGACGTCCTGCGCTCCACGGTGCTCCAGTCCGGGAAGGACCGCATCACCACGGCGGCTGCCAGCCTTGCCTTTCACTGGTTTCTTGCCATCTTCCCAGGCATCGTGGCCCTCCTGGGTGTGGCCGGGCTGGTCGGACTGACCCCTACCCAGCTGGCTCACGTGACCCACGTGGTGAACGTGGTGCTCCCGGCGTCGGCAGCAAAGGTGATCACCGAGTCCCTCCGGACACCGCTGACCCACGGGGAGAGCGCGACGGCGGTGATCGCCGGGACACTGGTGGCCCTGTGGGGGTCGGTAGAGGCGATGGCGTCCCTCCAGGTCGGCCTGGACGTCGCCTACGACGTCCGCAAGGACCGCGGTCTCGTCCGCCGTCGACTAGTGGCCATCCCCCTCATCGCCATCACCGTCGGCCTGGGCGGTGCCGCCTTCGGCCTCCTCGTCCTCGGCAACCCCGTGGGCACCCTCCTCAGACACTCCGTGCCCGTCGCCGCCGACATCTTCGACGTGGGGTGGACCGTGCTGCGCTGGGTCGTCGCCATCGTGCTGGTCGGCCTGCTGCTCTCCGCCTACTACCGGATCGGTCCGGACCGCCCCGAACGTCGGTGGGAGTGGATCAGTCCCGGCGGCGTGCTCGGCGCCATCGGCTGGCTGGTGGCGTCGGCCGTCTACTCGTACTACCTGAACGACCTGGGGCACGCCTCCCAGACCTACGGGGTCTTCGCCGGCGTCGTCGTGCTTGCCGTGTGGTTGTTCGTCGCCGGTCTGGCAGTGCTGCTCGGAGGCGAGCTCAACCGGGAACTCGAGCGTCGGCTCCCGGTCACGGCCCAGCGCCGCTGAGAGCCGACACCGAGGCGCCCTTCAGGTCGCAGTGGTGGTGGCACCCAGCTCGCTGGAGATAGCGACGTCCAGGCTGTAGTCGATGGGCACCACGATCACGCTCGGGACATCGAGCGCCAACGCGGCGGCCAACCGGTCGTCGAGATCGGCAGCGCTCGTCACCCGCCACGACGGCAGGCCGAACGCGGCGGCGAGCGCCACGAAGTCCGGGTTCGTGAAGTCGGTCCCGAAATGGCGGCCGAAGCGGCGGTCCTGCTTCCACACGATCGAGCCGAACTGGCCGTTCTCCCAGACCAGGTTCACGAACGCGGTGCCAAGCCGCCGGGCGGTCTCGAGCTCCTGGACGTTCATCATGAAGCCGCCGTCGCCCGAGACCGCCACGACCTTCGCCCGTGGACGGACCAGCTTCGCCGCGATCGCCGCCGGCACGGCGAAGCCCATGCCGGCCAGACCGTTGGCGATCAGGGTGGTATTGGGTTCGTAGGCCGGGAACATCCGGCCGATCCATAGCTTGTGCAGGCCGACGTCGCTCACGAGCACGTCCTCGCGACCGAGCTGTCGGCGAACGGACGCCAGTACCCGCGGCGGCTGCATGGGGAACCGGTCGTCGGTGGCGGCGCTGGCCAGCAGCCCCATCGTCGTCTCCCGCAGTCGAGTCGAGCCTCCCGGCGCGACCTGGCCCCGGAGCTCTTCGGCCAGGACCGTGAGCACGTGGTAGATGTCGCCCACCAGCTCTGCCGCCGGCATGAAGTAGGCGTCGATCTCGGCGGGGAGGGTATCGATGCAGATGATCGTCTTGTCTCGGTGGGGATTCCACTGCCGGGGTGCCTGCTCGACCAGGTCGTAGCCGATCGCCACGACCACGTCGGCGTCGTCGAACCCCGCCATCGCGTAGTCCCCGGCCTGGAGGCCGGTGGCACCCAGACTGCGGGCGTCGTCGGCCGGGATGAGGCCCTTTCCCATGAACGTCTCGGCCACGGGGATTCCCGTCGCACGGGAGAACTCGCGGAGGGCCGGAGCGGCACGACCACGGACGACGCCGTTGCCGGCCAGGGCCACGACCCGCCGCCCCGCCCGGATCAGGTCCGCGGAACGGAGGATCGATCGGGCGCTCGGCTCCGGGCGCACCGGATCGCTCCGGCCCAACGGACGGTCCTCCGGTCCGACAACCGCGCCCATCACCTCCTCGGGCAGCTCCAGGTGCGTCGACCCTGGTTTCTCCGTCTCGGCGACGGCGAAGGCTTTCCGGACCGCCTCGGGAACGATGCCGGGCGCGGTCACCCGGGCGTTCCACTTGGTGATGGGCGCCATGAGGGACACGACGTCGATGTACTGGTGGCTCTCCTTGTGCATGCGCTCCAGGTCTCCCTGGCCGGTGAGCACGACGAGCGGCGCCCGGTCCAGGTAGGCGTCGGCCACGGCCGTCACCAGGTTGGTCGCACCGGGACCGAGCGTCCCGAGGGCCACTCCGGCCCGACCGGTCAACCGACCGATCCCGTCGGCGATGAAGGCGCCGCCCTGTTCGTGGCGGACGGGAACGAAGCGGATGGTCGAACGGTCCAGCGACTCGGACAGGTCGAGGGTCTCCTCGCCCGGGATCCCGAACACGTACTCCACGCCTTCGGCTTCCAGGGCTTCGACGAGGAGGTCACACGCGCGTCGTTCGGGCATAGCCCAACGCTACCTGGCCGCAAGCGGCACGGACCGGTACGGACCGTGTCTGTGAGGCGTGTGCCGGTGCTACCGGGCCGTGCCCCACCCTCGAGCGGTTGCTCAACCGGCTGATCCCGGTAGAACGGGTGGGACCCCGGGCTCCTCGCCCTTCCTGCCACCGATACCTGGAGTGCCCATGTCCCAGACCCCTCTCCCCGGCGGCGCCGCCCAGGTCCGCCCTCCGGCCCACTTCGACCTGGGCGGCGTGGTCGTACGGCGGCTCGGCTTCGGCGCCATGCGGATCACCGGACCCGGGATCTGGGGAGAACCCCGCGACCGTTCCGAGTGCATCCGGGTCCTGCGTCGGGCCGTCGAGCTCGGCGTGGAGCTGATCGACACTGCCGACTCCTACGGCCCTGCCGTGAGCGAGGACCTGATCCGGGAGGCACTGCACCCCTACCCGGAGAACCTGGTCATCGCCACCAAGGCCGGCCTCGTCCGCACCGGCCCCGACGCCTGGCATCCGGTCGGTCGCCCTGAGTACCTCCGCCAGGAGTGCGAGATGAGCCTGCGCCGGCTGGGAGTCGATCGCATCGACCTCTTCCAGCTCCATCGGATCGACCCCCTGGTCCCGCGAGAGGAGCAGTTCGGGCTGCTCGCCGAGCTGGTCAGCGAAGGCAAGGTAGCCCGTGTCGGCCTGTCGGAGGTCTCGGTGGAGGAGATCGAAGCGGCTCGTGCGATCGTGCCCCTCACGAGCGTGCAGAACCTCTACAACCTGGCCAACCGGAGCTCGGAAGCGGTACTGGAGCACTGCGAGCAGGAGGGGATCGGCTTCATCCCGTGGTTCCCGATCGCCTCGGGAGCGCTCGGCGTCCCGGGCAGCCCGGCCGAAGCCATCGCCGGCGCCCTCGGCGCCATACCGGCCCAGGTCGCCCTGGCCTGGCTCCTCCGGCGGTCCCCCGTCATGCTCCCGATCCCGGGAACGTCCTCGGTCGCCCACGTGGAGGAGAACTGGGACGCCCTTGGCGTCGAGCTCGACGACAGACAGTTCGCGACCCTCGCAGAAGCCGTGTAACCGCAGTACGCGGCGACACCGGACGACGCGGCGGGATCGGACCGGGTGTGCTCACAGCCGGGCGTGGACAGCGGCCTCGGTAGCGAAACGAGCGGCAGCTTCCTGGCCAACGATGGGCGCCCTCGATCCCCTGGCCGAGCAGCGACGGGTCCAGCCCCACGAAGACCCAGGCGAGCCGGGACGCGACCGCACGCGCGAACGCGGTCTTCCCGGTGGTCGAGTGACGATGTCTGCCAGGCGCGGTCCATCAGCTTCCCCCTCGCCTCACCGGGACATCGGCTGGTGGCGGCTTGACACCCGCGCCCACTGCGATGCCGGTGTCGTGGGCCCGGCGGCGTGCGGCGGCGTGCGGCGGCGTCTGGCGGCGTCTGGCGGCGTCTGGCCCGACGAGTCCCTTTCCCAATCCCAGCGCGCCGCGTGCGACCCACCGGTTCGCACTCGGCGGCGCGCCGTCGAGGAGGTCGTTCCAGAAGATGGCCCAACCACCGGCGATCGCCCGTCCGAGGACGGGAGCAGTGACCAGCCGCCCGACCGCCGCCACCACCGACGGTCGGCGTGCCATCGAGCGGTGCATTCCCCCGGCGATCGCGAGAAACGGCTGGTAGGCGCCACCGAGAGCGGCGGCATAGCATTCCGCCGCCGACCCCGGGCTCGCCAGCACCGCATGCGCCGCGGCACTGCCACTTGCCATCGCCTGCGAGATGCCCTCGCCCTGCAACGGGTTCACCAGACCGGCGGCATCCCCGACAAGCAGCACCCTCCCCCGCGCCGGCACCGTGCCCACCGCCCCCATCTTCAGCCACCCGCCCAGCCGGCGTCCCTGCGGTGCGGAACCGTCGAGGAGCCCTTCGCGACGAAGTCGATCGACGAACCCGGGAAGGGCCCGGACCGCGGCGGCGCCGTCCCGAACAGTGAGCGATCCGGCACCGAGCCCGACGTTCGCCTGTCCGCCCGGCCCCGGGAAGATCCATCCGTAGCCGGGGAGGCCGCGCCACGGCCCAGTCTCTACGAACACGATCGTGGGGAGGTCGACCCGCTGGGGCGCGTACGAGCGGAGAGCGAACCCCCACGAGACCGCCGTCAAATCGACCAGATCGAGTGCCGCTGCCACCCGGCTCGTCGCACCGTCGGCACCGATGACGTGGTCGGCCAGGATGACCTGGCCATCGGTCGTCGAGAACCCTGCCACCCGACCATCCGAGACCACTGGCTGGTCGGCCCGACCGTGGCGGGCCTCCGCTCCCGCTGCCACGGCGGCATCCCTGATCGCCGCGTCGAGGACGGTCCGGGTCACCGAGATGCCGTACCCCGGGTACGTCGTGCCCGGTGCCGAGGGCAGCCGGACGCGGCGGCCGGTCGGGCCGACCACCACCATGTCGCCGACGCGGCAGCCGGTCGGGATCGCGATGCCAAGATCGGTGAGGAGCTGGACGCCCCGCGGTCCCACCAGGTCACCGCATGCCTTGTCGCGAGGAAACGTCGCTTTGTCCAACAACGCCACCCTGGCACCCGCCCGGGCCAGAACGGTGGCGGCCACACTGCCACCGGGACCGGCACCGACCACCAGCACATCGAACCGGTCCATGGTGAGAGTCCTTCCCCCTCGAGCGGGTCGTACCCTAGGATCTTCCCACCCAAGGAGGCTGGCGCGATGGACACGAGCAACGACCGGGACCAGTTCGCGCAACAGCTGTTCTCGCCGCTGCCGGATCGCTACGACCGTCTGGCCGAGGTGCTCTCCATGGGTCAGAACGGGCGCTGGCGACGGTGCATGGTCGACCACGTCGCCGCCACCAACCCCAGATCCGTGCTCGATGTCGCCTCCGGGACCGCAGGGGTTGCGCTCCAGCTGGCCGACCGGACCGGGGCAAAGGTCGTCGGTGTCGACCTGACTGAGCCCATGCTCCGCCAGGGGAAGGCGCGCGTGGAACAGCGAGGGATGGGCCAGACGATCCACCTCGTCGTCGGTCGTGGCCAGCAGCTCCCTTTCCCCGACAACACGTTCGACGCCCTCACGTTCACGTACCTCCTGCGGTACGTGGACGATCCGTTCGAGACGCTCCGCGAGCTCGCCCGAGTCGTCAAACCGGGGGCGACTGTGGCCAGCCTGGAGTTCCTCGCGCCACCCAACCCGTTCTGGCGGTTCTGGTGGTGGGGCTACACACGCTTGGTCCTCCCGGCCGCAGGATGGTTCCTCGGGGGAGCGGAGTGGTTCCGGGTCGGCCGCTTCCTCGGACCGAACATCAGTCGGCACTACCGGCACTATCCCGTGTGGTGGACGGTCAGCGCCTGGCACCGAGCCGGGTTCCAGCAGGTCGGGGTGCGCCAGATGAGCCTGGGGGGAGGCCTCGTCATGTGGGGAACCCGTCCCAGTGGCTGAGGGCTCCGGGACGCGGGCACGGCCCGCCTTCTACGCCGCTCGGCCCGGGGCGTGGCGTGACTGGTGGACCCTATTGCACCCCCCCTACACGGCGTGGCACCTGGCCTATGTCGTCATCGGCGCCTCGTTGGCCCCCCGCATACGGCTCACCCCACTGCTCGCCACCGTCCTCGCCTTCTTCCTCGCCGTCGGGGTCTCGGCCCACGCCTTCGACGAGCTCCACGGCCGGCCCCTCCACACTGGCATCCCGTCCGGAGTGCTCGTGGTGGTCGCCATTGCCAGTCTCCTCGGAGCGGTAGGGATCGGAGTGGTGGGCGTGACCCGGGTGGGCTGGCCGATCGTGCCGTTCCTCGTCGCGGGTCCGCTCCTCGTCGTCGGCTACAACTTCGAGCTCTTCGGTGGGGTCCTCCACAACGACGCCACGTTCGCCGTGGCCTGGGGCGGCTTCCCGCTCCTCACCGGCTACGTGGCCCAGGCCGGTGCACTGGCCCTGGCCCCGGTGGCTGCCGCGGTTGGCGCCTGCATGCTCTCGGGCGCCCAGCGCCAGCTCAGCACGCCGGCCCGTCTCCTCCGGCGACGAGCCGTCGCCGTTACGGGGCAGATCGTGCTCGCCGACGGCTCACGATCGACACTCGATCGCCAGATCCTGCTCGCCCCCATCGAGCGCGCCCTACGCTGTACCGCCTGGGCCGTGACGCTCATGGCGGCGGCACTGGCAATCTCCCGCCTCACCTGAGGCCTCAGGGCTGCGACCTCAGGCCAGCCCCCGCGCCGCCAGGTGTCGGCGGAAGCCCGCCACGGTCAGGTCCACCACCCGATCATGGCCCCATTGGAGCACCGGAAGGCCGACCCGGCTGGCGATCCGCATCGGACGCTGCAGCATCTCGACGCTCCAGGCGACGGCGACGCGACTACCGCCCGGCTCCTCGTGGAACGCCAGGCGGGCCCAACCCTCCAGGTCCCCGTGGATCTCGGCGTCGATCGCGGACGCCCGGACGGTCGAGACGAGGACCACCTCGACACGCATGTGGTACGGGACGGGCGGGGAGACGACACCCCGGAGCACCGATCCCTCCACCAGCCCATCGCCGTCGAGCCGAAGATCGTCCAGCCAGCGCCACCACACTTCGAACTCGTCGATGCGCTCGAGCTCACCCCACAGCACCTCCGGGAGCACCGGGAACCGGTGTTCGGCGCGGTAGGAGATGACCGGGGATCGCACCGGACCACGATACGCTCCCACCCATGACGGAGTCGGGGAGCTCCGACGACAGCGAGTCGGAAACCAAGAGCGAACCGGGACGGCGCTGCGCATGGGCGGTCGGACCCTGGTTGACGCCCTACCACGACGACGAGTGGGGCGTCCCGGTGCACGACGACGCTCGGCACTTCGAGCTCCTCGTGCTCGAAGGTGCCCAGGCCGGTCTGAGCTGGCTCACCATCCTGAAGCGCCGGGAGGGCTACCGCCGGGCCTTCGCCGCCCTTGACCCTGCCATCGTCGCCCGGTTCACCGATCGCGACATCGAGCGGATCGTCACGGATGCCGCCGTGATCAGGAACCGACGGAAGATCGAGTCCGCCGTGCACAACGCCAGGGTCTTCGCCACCGTGCAGGCCGAGGTCGGAAGCTTCGACCACTACCTCTGGGACTTCGTCGGCGGGAGCCCGGTCGTCAATCGGTGGGCGTCACCGGAGGAGGTTCCCGCGTCTACCGCGCTCTCTGCGACGATCGCTGCCGACATGCGGCGCCGGGGTTTCCGTTTCGTGGGCCCGACGGTGTGCTACTCACACCTCCAGGCGGCCGGCCTCGTGAACGACCACCTGACGACGTGCACCCGGCACGCCGAGCTGGCCGGCCAGTGGCAGAGGAGTGCACCCTGATGAGACGGCGAGGACACGACACGCCCCCGACCCCCACTCCCGGCCACGGTGCGCCACCGGACGACGCCCTCCCGCCCGCCGTCCCGGCCTCCGGCCCGCTCCTGTCCACGCCGATTGAGTCGACGCCGTTGGAACGCGACGGTGGGGGCCCTGGACCCGAGCGCGATGCCGTCGTACCTCCAGCCCTGCTGTGGGCCATGAGAGCCATGAAAACCCATGGCCGTTCCCATGGCGACTCCCTGGACGGCGCCGAACGGCTGCAGACGCTCCTCGGCGCCGGAGATGCGACCGTCGCGGTCATCGAAGACGGGGACGACCACTGCATGGTCGCCAGAGATCTGGGGTCGTCCCCCGATGGCTGCCGCTTCGTCCTGGTGGCGCGCCTCTCCCGCCTCGATGTCGAAGACGTACTCGCCGGTTGGACCGAGGCGGCGGGACTCTTCGCGCTCGCTTCCGGGTTCACGCTGTGTGGGGTCTTCCAGGGGGACGTATCGAACGTCATCGAGGCAGCCGACTACCGGCACCTCCGCGACGTGCCGGCCGAGTACCTCCCTCCTTCACCCCCACTCACGTTCGAGCCCATGTCCTGACCCGACCTCACGGGCGGGCACGGGCGGGCACGGGCCAGGTGGCGGGGTGGCGGGGGTGGCGGGGGTGGCCGGGGTGGCCGGGGTGGCCGGGTGGCCGGGTGGCCGGGTGGCCGGGTGGCCGGGTGGCCGGGTGGCCGGGTGGCCGGGGTGGCGGGAGCCCCACGGGAGTCACGAGACCCGGTCGACCTCGTCGGCCAGGACCAACCACCGCTCCTCGGCCTCCTCGAGCCGACGCTGGGCGGCCGCCAGCTCGGACCCGACATGGGCCAGCTCGAAGCGGTCCGAGGTGCCCTCGAGGAGCACGACGAGCCGGTCGCGCTCCCGTTCGGCCACTGCGACGGCCTTCCCCGCTTCACGCAGTCGGGCCTGGAGCGGGCGCGGCCGAACCTGCGACGCGGTTGGGGTCCGATCGGCTTGGCGGCCCGATGGCCCGCCTCCCGGCACACCGGGATTCACCGAGCGCGCCGGCACCGCCGGTGTCTGAGGGCCGGCGTGGGCCTCGATCCATGCGGCCACACCCCCGGCCACTGGACGAACTGCTCCACCGGGCTCGATCGACACCACCCGTTCCGTGGCGCGCTCGAGGAACGCCCGATCGTGGCTGGCCACGACGACGGCCCCGGGCCAGTCGTCGACGACCTCCTCCAGCGCTCGGAGCGTGTCCAGGTCCAGGTCGTTCGTAGGCTCGTCCAGGAGAAGGACGTTGGGGTGCGCCGAGAGCACGAGAAGGAGCTGCAGACGCCGACGCTCGCCGCCCGACAAGCTTCCGACCCTGGTCAGGGTGGTGGATCCCGTGAACCAGAACCGTTCCATCAGCGCGGTGACCTCTGGGGTGACCGGGGTGGGGGTGGGGGTGGTACCGGCGACGGCGTCACGCACCCGGATCTCGGGGTCGAGGGTTGCACCACGCTGGTCGTAGTACCCGATGACAACCGTCGGGCCCACGGTGACCCGGCCGGTGGTAGGCACCCTCCGTCCCGCCATCACGTCGAGCAGCGTCGACTTTCCCGAACCGTTCGCCCCGATGATCCCGAGCCGCTCCCGCTGACCGAGCGAGAGATCGACACGGTCGACCACCGGAGGCACCGGATGCAGGACCCCGTCGTAGCGGTAGGTCACCTCGTGACACTCGATGACCTGCTGGCCGAGACGAGGTACGGCGAAACCGAGGTCGAGGACTCCACGGCCGGCGGGCAGTCCCGGCCCAGCCTCGAGCAGTCGCCGAGCGGCGTCGACGCGGGCGGCCGGCTTCCTGCTCCTGGCGGGCGCGCCGCGCCGCAACCACGCCAGCTCACGCCGAGCCAGGTTGCGGTGGGCGGCATCGACACGCGCCGCCAGTTCCTCCCGGACCGCGCGCGCCTCGAGGTAAGCCTGGTAGCCACCGTCGTGGATCGCGTGGTGGCCACGATCGAGCTCGACCATACGCGTCGTGATCCGGTCCAACACCTGGCGATCATGGCTCACGACGACCAGGGCGCCCGGGATGTGGGCGAGGTGGCGCTCCAGCCAGCTGATAGCGACGAGGTCCAGGTGGTTCGTCGGTTCGTCGAGCACCAGCAACTCGGCCGGCTCCGCCAGGACGTGGGCCAGCGCGACCCGCTTCTCCTCTCCCCCCGAAAGCTCCATCGGATCGGATCGGTCGGCCTCTGCTGCTCCGAGACGATCGAGCATCGCCCGGACGGGCCAGTCCTCCCCCGGGACCGCCTCGGCGAGGCCGTCGCTACCGCGCGGGACTGACGGTCGCACCCCGTTCCCAGGGACTACGTCGTTCCTAGGGACTACGTCCGAACTGGCGAGCTGTTGGGCCAGGTAGCCGACCCGCACTCCCCGGCCGTGCCGGACGGAGCCCGACGCCGGGGGATCGATGCCGGCCACCAACCGCAGCAGGGTCGACTTCCCGGCACCGTTGCCACCCACGATGCCGATGCGGTCGCCCGTCTTCACCGTGAGGGACAACCGGTCGAACAGGACCCGGTCGGCCTCGCGGGCCGACACTTGTTGGAGATCGACGAGAACAGCCACAGCAGGCACAGGCTACCGGCGTCAACCCCCCCCCGGGGGGGGCACCGGGCCCGCCATCCACTCGGCGGAGCCGCCGGAGGTCAGGCCGGCTGCCCCACCCCGGCGAACGGCAGGGAGGAGTTCCCGAGGAACAGTGGGACGACAGACACGTCCTCACCGGTCTCGGGCGCCTCGATCATCTGACCGCCGCCGATGTACATGGCGACGTGGGTGTCCCCGCCCGGTCCGTAGAAGAGCAGGTCGCCAGGTTGGATGTCGCTCAACGGCACGTGGGTCGTCTCGGCATACTGGGAGCCCGAGTAGTGGGGAAAGGAGACCCCGGCCTGGGCCCACGCGTACTCGACCAATCCCGAGCAGTCGAAGCCGACGGTGTTCGCCCCCGAGCCGATCCCCAGCGTGGGCCCGGACGCGTTCCCGCCGCCCCACGAGTAGGGCACACCGATCTCACGCTCCGCCGCCGCGATGGCGATCCGAGCCTGGGCCGCGAACGATCCGCCGCCTGACGGTGGGGGTGCCGCCGCCGCAACCGCACCGCCACCCCCGGCCCCCGAAGGACTGCCTCCGCCCGCCGCTTGTTGGGCCGCCGCTTGTTGGGCCGCCGCCTGCTGGATGGCTGCCTGGGCCGCCGCCTCCTGCCGGGCGCGAGCCAGCGCCGCTTGGGCTGCAGCCTGGGCGGCCCGCTCGGCTGCTGCCCGCTGGATGGCGATGTCGGTGGCGATCTGTCCCTTCACCTGACTCAAGGCGGCATCCTGGCGCACCTGGAGCGCCTGGGTCTGCTGGATCGCCGCCGCAGCGGTGGCCTCTTGGCCCTTCGCCGCCACCTGCTCGCTCGCCAGGGTGGTCTCTGACGCCTTCAACTGGTCCTCGGCAGTCCGCAGGTTATCGATCACCGTGTTGATGCTCCCCGCCGCGACCTTGGCGTACTCCTCGGTGACCGCCACCCGTGACTCGTTCGTGTCGAAGAGGTCGTTGGCCAGACCGGCCGAGTCACCGTCCACGTAGCTCTTCACCGCCGCCGCTCGCAGTTGGGCCGTCGCCCGGGCAACCTCGACCTGCCGCGTGGCGACCAGCCGCCGGGTCTGGCCGATCTCGGCGTCGAGCTG
>DAHXOA010000123.1 GCA_027365145.1 Acidimicrobiaceae bacterium
GCCGCCGATACCACCGACGGGAGCCCCTTCGAGATCATCCATGACGGGGTGACGGTCGCCGTC
Organism: Acidimicrobiaceae bacterium; assembly: GCA_027365145.1. Classification (GTDB taxonomy): domain Bacteria; phylum Actinomycetota; class Acidimicrobiia; order Acidimicrobiales; family RAAP-2; genus JAKADK01. Next base: position 64 of record DAHXOA010000123.1, read on the forward strand.
CCGACCACAGGGGAGGCGGCACGACCGAACCGGCACGTACCGGAACCCGCTGCCGTCAGCCAGCCGCCCGGCCGGGAGCCGCGCTCCCGGACACCGGCCCCCTGACGGGGCTCCCGTCGCGGGATCCGTCCTGCCCGCACCCGGAGACGGGCTGGTAGCGGGCGACGGAGAAGGCCAGGAGCAGCGGGATGTTGACGGCGTAGATCGCCAGCATGGCCGTGAGCACGACCAGCAGCCCCCCGCGGGTGCCGTCCAGCACGAAGACGTACTCGAGGATGCCGGCGAACACGAGGTAGGCGAGGAGCGCCCACCGGGCCACCGAGAAGAACCGGTTCCACGCGAACGGCCGCACCCGGGCGAGCGCGCCCACGTTGGTCCCGAGGAGCACGACGGCGAGCGCGAGGATGCCGTACGCGGGTCCGAGCGGTGCGTGCCTGGGGAGGTAGGTGGCCAGGTAGACCCCGCCGGCCACGACCACGGCGATGGTCGTGATCGCCAGCTCGCTGATCGGCGGGAGGCGGCGCCCGTAGACGTCGATCGATAGGACGGCAGCCGGGCCGCTCGGCCCGGCCGGTGCGTCGGTGCCGGGGACGCTCCTCGACCCGCCGCTGAAGTCGCTGCCGTCGCCGCCATCGCCGCTCGCCTGGCGCGTGCCACTCGTCACGCCGTGGCCAGCCTGGTCATGATGACGAGCGTGGCCACCTGCAGGACGCCGGTGATCCCGGCGGTGTAGACGAACCGCCTCATCAGGCGGCCGATCAGCTCGCCGTTGGGTCGGGGCTTTTTCAGCTCGAAGAGCACCGCTACGTTCGCCGGCTCGAGAAAGCCGAGCGCGACGACAGCCATCACCGCTACGACGACGTAAGAGGCCACCAGCCACGCATGGTCGGGGTAGTGGGCGGACAGGTTCCCGAGGTGGCGGGCCAGCTGCCACCCGGCGGCCAGCGTCACGACGACCAAGGTGGGCATGATGAGGATCATCTTCGGCATGAAGCGGGCGGAGAACTCCATGCGGGACTGGACCGACATCCGGCCCAGGATCGGACCGATCACCAGCCCCACGAAGAGGTCGACCCCGGTCCACAGGCCCCCGCCCACGACGTGGAAGAAGTCGATGGCCCACAGCCTGTTGGTAGCGATCGCCACCACCAGCCCGACCAGCACCACGGCGACGACGGGCAGGCCCCGGACAGGGACGACCGAGAGCTCCGGGGCGGGGTGAACGGGGGCTACGGGGGCCGGCGGTTCCGCCTCGGCCGACCTGATGCCCACACCCCCCGACGCCTGGACCATCGCCACACCTCCTGCGCAACCCGCTTCGTCCCGGGCGGGCAGTGACGCGCCCCGGTCCCCGTGTCATAGTGCCATCACCCGAGGTTGTCAACGACCTGGACCGGGGCCGGCCGGGTTCGGCCGAGGTGCACGGCCCACCGTTGCCGTGGGAGCATCTGGCCGGAGAGTCCACGCGCGCCGGAGCGTCCGGCTGACCGCAAAGGAGCACACGTCGTGACCGATCCCGCTGACCTCGTCGCCCGACGCACCGAGCAGCTGCTCGCCGACCACCATCCCAAGACCACGGACCCGGTCCAGTTCCGCGGCGCCCAGTACGACCTCGGCCTGGCCTGGGTGCACTTCCCTGAGGGCTGGGGTGGTCTCGGCCTGCGGCCCGACCTGCAGCGGGACATCGACCGGGAGCTGCGGGAAGCGGGAGCTGGCGCACCCGGCGAGCGCCACTTCTTCGGCATGACGATGGCAGGACCCACCATCGTGACCCACGGCAGCGACGAGATCCGGCGGCGGCTCCTCCGCCGGATGTTCACCGGGGAGGATGCCTGGTGCCAGCTCTTCTCCGAGCCCGGGTCCGGTTCCGATCTGGCCAGCCTGGCCTGCAAGGCCGTCCGCGACGGCGACGAGTGGGTCATCTCCGGGCAGAAGGTCTGGAACACCCTGGCCCACATCGCCGACCGGGGCATGCTCGTCACCCGGACCGACCCCGACGCACCGAAGCACAAGGGGCTCACCTACTTCGCCCTGGACATGCACGCGCCCGGCGTGGAGGTGCGACCGCTCCGGCAGATGACGGGGCAGGCCGAGTTCAACGAGGTCTACCTGACCGAGGTCCGGGTTCCCGATGCCGATCGGGTCGGCGACGTGGGCGAAGGGTGGCGCGTGGCCATGACCACCCTCATGAACGAGCGCACCACCATCGGGGGCGGTTCGGCGCCGCCGTCACGGGGCACCGGGGCGATCGCCGAGGCGGTGCGCATCTGGACGGAGGAGACCCCGGTCAAGACGGCAGCGGCGAAGGACCTGGTCCTCCGACGCTGGATCGAGGCCGAAGTGCTCCGGCTCACCAACGTCCGGGCCTCCCAGAACCGCCGGGCGGGCAACCCGGGACCCGAGGGTTCGATCGCGAAGCTCATGTTCGCAGAGGTCAACTCGCGGATCTACGACCTGTGCATGGACCTCCTTGGAACCACCGCCCTGACCGGCTACGACTACGAGATGCGCCGGTCGGCCAACCTGGGTCTCACCGGTCCCGCCGGCTCGTCTCGCACCATGTTCCTCCGGTCCCGTGCCAACTCGATCGAGGGCGGCACGTCGGAGATCCAGCGCAACATCATCGGCGAACGCGTCCTCGGGCTGCCGGGGGAGCCCCGGGTGGACAAGGACGTCGCCTGGTCGGCGGTGCCCAGGAACTGAGGGCCGGAACCGGCTAGCATGAGAGTGCCTTCGACAGTGAGGGGACTCGATACGGCAGGGCAGCGGGAC
>DAHXOA010000125.1 GCA_027365145.1 Acidimicrobiaceae bacterium
ACTCCTCCACGCCGCGGGCCACGAGCGGATGGCGGCGGCGGGTGCCCTCGAACCGGCGGACGAGGACCTCGTCGGGGGCATCGAGGAACAGGACGCGGACCCGGTTTCGATCCGAGGTGAGGGCATCGATGGCGGGGAGCACGTCGTCGAGGCGTTCACCACCGCCCCGGCCGACGACGAACGCCACGCGCTGGGTTTCGGCCCCTGTCCCGCTGGCCAGCTCCGAGACCTTTCCGATCAGCGAGGAGGGCATGTTGTCGATCACGAACCACCCGAGGTCCTCCAGCGTGGCGCCGGCGGTCGAACGCCCGGCGCCCGACATGCCGGTCACGACGACGTACTCGCTCATCGCTGGCCTCCCGCCCGCGCCGCAATAGGCACGGCCGCCGCCGCCGGGTCGTGGAGGTGCTCGTAGACCATGTCCCCGACGGCGTCCGGCAGCCACGTGAGCGCGTGCAGGTCGGAGCGCGTCGCCGCCCGAAGACCCTGGAGCCCCTCGAGCTCCTCGAGCAACCGGCTCCGCCGCTTCGGTCCGAGCCCCACGATACCGTCCAAGGCCCCGGACGTCATCCGTTTCCCCCGGAGCGTCCGGTGGTAGGTGATGGCGAACCGGTGCGCTTCGTCCCGCACCCGCTGGAGCAGATAGAGCGCCTCGGCCTGCCGGGGGAGCCGGATCGGGTCGGAGCTGCCAGGCACGTACACCTCCTCGTAGGACTTGGCCAACGACGCTACCGGGATCTCGGTGGTCAGACCGAGCCGGTCGAGGACCCGCATGCCCACGTGGAGCTGCCCGAGACCGCCGTCGAGGAGCAGGAGCTTGGGTGGGTAGGCAAACCGCCGTCGGGGAGCGGTTCCCCTGGGGGCAGCGAGCCCGTCCTCGCCCGAGGTCGGCGCGGGATCCCGTGTCCCGGTGGATGGCTCCTCTCGTTCGGCCAGGAGGGCGGTCAGCCGGCGGGTCAGGACCTCCTCCATGGCGGCGTAGTCGTCGTTCCCGGGAACGGTCGCCACGCTGAACCGCCGGTAGTCGCTCTTCTTCGGTAGACCGTCCTCGAAGACGACCATGGACCCGACGTAGTCGGTGCCCTGGAGGTGGCTCATGTCGTAGCACTCGATGCGGAGCGGTGGCCCGGGCAGGTGCAGTTCCCGCTGGAGGGACTCGAGCGCCCGGGCCCGGCTGTTGTGGTCGGCGGCCCGGGCCAGCCGGTGGCGGGCAAACCCTTCCTCGGCGTTGCGGGCGACCGTGTCGAGCAGCGCCCGCTTCGGACCCCGGAGCGGCACCCGGACGGTGACGGGTCTGCCTCTCCTGGCTGACAGGTAGGCGACGACGCTCTCCTGGTCGTCGGGGAGGATCTCCACCAGGACCTGGGGCGGCACGCCGGCGACGGACTCGGCGTACACGTCGACCACCACTCGGGCGACCAGCCCGCCGGGGGTGAGGTCCTCGACCTTGTCGACGTAGAGCGAGGAGCGGCCGACGACGGCCCCGGCACGTACGTGGAAGACCTGGACCGCCGCCTCGAGGTCGTCACCGGCGATGGCGAGCACGTCGAGGTCCTCGGGCCGGTCGAGCTCCATCTGGCGAACCGCGTCGGCTCGCTCCACGGCAACGAGCTGGTCGCGGATCCGCGACGCCCGTTCGAAATCGAGGGCGGCCGCCGCGCCGTGCATCTCGGCGGTCAGGCTCCGGGTGAGCGCCCCGGTCTCCCCGCCGAAGAACGCAGCCAGGTCGCGCACCATGCGGTCGTAGCTGTCGTGGTCGACCGCCCCCACGCACGGGCCCGAGCACCGCTCGATGTGGAACAGGAGGCAGGGCCGACCCAGCCGGCTGTGGCGGCCCAACTTCGCGTCGCTGCACGTCCGCACCGGGAACGATCGCAGGAGGAGGTCGAGCGTGCCTCGGATCGCACCAGCGTTCGGGTACGGTCCGAAGTACCGGACACCCGGGTGCTTCCGACCCCGCACCACGGCCGGCCGTGGCCACTCATCGCCCACGGTGAGGGCGAGCAGGGGGTAGCTCTTGTCGTCCTTCAGGCGAACGTTGTAGCGGGGCTGGTGACGGCGGATGAGGTTGTGCTCCAAGAGGAGCGCCTCCGCCTCGGAGCCCACCACCATCCACTCGACATGGTCGGCCGCCTCCAGCATCTGGACCGTCCGGGGTGCCAAGCCACCGGGGTCCTGGAAGTACGAACCGAGCCGGCTCCGGAGGGATTTCGCCTTGCCGACGTAGACGACACGACCGTCGCCATCGACGAACTGGTAGGAGCCCGGCGCATCGGGGATCGAACCTGGCTCCGGTCGCGTCACCACCCGACCAGTGTGCCGTGTTGGAGACCGGCACCGAACCGGGGTGCTCGGAGATGAGGAGGGCCGTCGGTACACTCCCTTCAGCCGGCGGCCGGTGACGCCGATCCTCACACGTGAGCGCGCCGGCGGAGCGCGCCGGGTGCAGGCTCTGTGCCAGGATCACGAGAGGGGCAGGACACGGTGCTAGAGGTCATCGGGATGGTCGGCACGAGGGACGCGTCAGAGGTGGAGGGCCCACTGGTGGACGGGCCGGTGGTCGACTGGACGGACGGGCCGGTGGTCTACTGGACGGACGTGCCGGTCGTCGACCCGCCGTATCCCACCGGGATCTCCCAGGTCCACAAGGCCGGCGCCCCCGACCAGGTGGCCGAGGCGACGCTCCGGTACCGCGGCCTCGGGGCCACCACCCTGCTCCGGAAGGGGTTCGACCCCGTCGTAGACGCCGTGGCGTTCGGCGAGGGGCTGCTCCCGCGACTGCGCGGCTGCGCCCGCGAGCGCGTCCCGCTCCGAGCCGGCACGAGCGTGGGGTGCTGACTCCCCCCGCTCGTCCGGCGGACGTCCTCCAGCGCGTCGTCGCCGAGGCGGCACGCGGCCGTGAAGGGCCGCTGGTGATCGACGGTGTGGTGGCCTACGGGCGCAAGACGATCGCGCAGGAGATCGCCACCATTGCAGGTGGCCTGGTGGCGACAGGGGTTCGGCCCGGAGATCGGGTTGCGCTCGCGCTTCCCAACTCGGCCGACTTCGTGCTGGCCAGCCTGGCCTGCCTGTGGGCCGGAGCCATCTTCGTCCCGGTCGCGCCTGGCGACCCTGCGGCGCGCGTGGCCCACGTCCTGGCCGACAGCGCACCGGCGATCACCGTCGTGGCCGACCCGGCGCCAGCCGGGGTGGCCGAGGCCGTCTCGGCCCAGTCCGAACCTGGGCGCGTCACCACGGTGGCCGAGCTCCGAGCGGCCTCGAGCCCCCGTCCCGACCCGGTTGACCCGACCGGCTTGGCGGCGTACGCCATCTACACGTCAGGCACGACCGGGGCACCCAAGGGCGTGCTGATCGGGCGGGCCGCCTTCGCTGCCGCCGTGGCCTCGACGGCCGCGGCCATCGGCATCACGGGCGAGACCCGGGCGCTGTGTGTGTCGCCCGTGCACTTCGACGGCTCGTTCGCCACCATCTTCCCCACCCTGGCGAGCGGCGGGACCCTGGTCATCCCGACGAGCGCCGGGCCGCTGTTCCCCCGGCGGTTCGTCCGGACCGTCGTCGCCGAGAAGATCACCCTCACCGGGTTCTCGCCGAGCTACCTCCGCCTCCTGCTCACCGGTCCCGACCTCCCGAGCCTGGCCGGCTCGTCGTTGGAGATGGTGGCGCTCGGGGGTGAGGCGTGCACGCCGGCCGAGATCGACGCCCTGTGGCGCGCCATACCCGACATCCGCGTGGTCAACCGCTACGGACCGACAGAGACCACCATCGCCGTCAGCCACTTCGAGGTGCCCCACGAGCTCGTCCGATCCGGAGGACCCGTGCCACTGGGCACGCCCCATCCGGGGGTCTCGTTCCACCTGGCCGGTGACGGCGGGGGTCTCGTGACCGAGCCGGGCGTTCCAGGTGAGCTGTGCATCGGAGGATCCCAGCTCATGGACGGGTACTGGGGTGATCCGGCCTTGACGGCGGCGGTCCTGGACGACCACCTCGTCCCCAGACGTGTCGTCTACCGTACCGGGGACACGGTCTACCGGGCCGAGGACGGCAACTACGTCTACGTGGACCGCCGGGACCGCGTGATGAAACGCGGCGGTGTCCGGATATCTCTGCTCGAGATAAGCGAAGCGGTACGCCGCGCCGAAGGCGTCCGGGCCGCGGTGTGTGTCGCCTTCTCCGGGGACGACGGGTTGCCAGGCATCGCCGCGTTCGTGGTGACCGACCGCACCGTCACCGCCGCCGACCTCCGCCGGACCGTCGCCGGGCAGCTTCCGGCCTCGATGCTCCCCGATGCCGTCGTCACCGTCGACCACCTCCCGGTCGGGTCCACCGGCAAGGTCGACGAGCAGGCGCTCCTGGCCGGCGCCGGCCTGCACCGGGACTGAGCGGGACACGAACTAGACCCGGCCAGAGGCAGGGAGCCGAGAGTGGGATCGCGGCGCTCTAGCCACTACACTGGACGAACGCCGGCCTGGTTTCCGGTGACATATCGCTCCGGGGCCGACATCCCCGCGGAAGGGCGACCAGGCTGTCCCCGCCGGCCACTACCGGAGCGCCTCCAGAAGGGGGTTTCGACCTCATGCTCCGATTGCAACGTGCGCTCCCTCAGCGGTACGCGTCCGCCGACCAGGGCGAGCTGGCCCAGTGGATCGCCGCCGCCAAGGCCGAACTGGGATCCCGGGTGTGCATCCTCGGTCACCACTACCAACGAGACGAGGTGATGCGATGGGCCGATGCCCGGGGGGACTCCTTCGCCCTTTCCCGGATCGCCGCCGACCGCCACGACGCCGCCTACATCGTCTTCTGCGGCGTCCACTTCATGGCCGAGTCGGCCGACATCCTCACCGCCGACCACCAGCAGGTCATCCTCCCGGACCTGAACGCCGGCTGCTCGATGGCCGACATGGCCGACCTCGACTCCGTCGAGGAGGCGTGGGAGGACCTCGGGACCGTTGTCGACGTCGAGCGGGTGGTCCCCGTCACCTACATGAACTCGTCGGCGTCCCTGAAGGCGTTCGTCGGACGCCACGGTGGTGCGGTGTGCACGTCGTCGAACGCCCGGGCCGTGCTCTCCTGGGCGCTCGGTCACGGACAGGAGCCGGCTCGGGGGGACCAGGTGCTCTTCTTCCCCGACCAGCACCTCGGCCGGAACACCGGGTTCTCCCTGGGCTACTCGGGAGACGACATGGCGGTCTGGGATCCCCGCCTGGTGCGCGGGGGGCTGGACGACGGCGCCATGAAGGGGTCCACGCTCCTCTTGTGGAAAGGGCACTGCTCCGTCCACCAGCGGTTCCGACCCGAGCACGTCGACGCCTTCCGGGCCGAGCATCCCGACGGGATCGTGCTCGTCCACCCGGAGTGCGCCCACGACGTGGTGGAGATGGCGGACCAGGTCGGCTCGACCGACGCCATCATCCGGGCCGTCTCGGAGGCCCCGCCCGGCTCCGTGATCGGGGTGGCGACCGAGATCCATCTGGTCCACCGGCTGGCGGCCGAGACCCCCGAGAAGACCGTGGTGTCGCTGGACCCGCTGGTATGCCCGTGCTCCACCATGTTCCGGATCGACGCGCCCCACCTGGCCTGGGTCCTGGAACGCCTGGTCGCCGGTGAGGTCGTCAACCGGATCACCGTCGATCCGGAGACCGCCCGGTGGGCGAAGGTGGCGCTGGAGCGGATGCTGGCGACCGTCTGATCGGAAGACACCGGGGAGCCCGACGGAGCGGCACGGCCCCGTTGCCTCAGGGATCGTCCTACGGGATGGCCGTGACCGGGCGCTTCCGACGGGGAGCCTTCGTACCCGGGCGCCCCGGCGGCCGGGGAGCCGGGACGGACACCAGGGGGGCGAGCACCGCCCCGGTGGCGCTGGCAACCACGGTGGCCACCGACTCGGGGGTCCCGGTGGCGACGATCCTACCTCCCCGGTCACCACCTTCGGGCCCGAGGTCGACGAGCCAGTCGGCGCTCTTGATCACGTCGAGGTTGTGCTCGATCACGACGACCGTGTTCCCCTGGTCGACCAGTCGCCCGAGGACGTCGAGCAGCTTGCGCACGTCGTCGAAGTGGAGGCCGGTCGTCGGCTCGTCCAGCACGTAGAGCGTCCGTCCCGTCGACTTCCGGCTGAGCTCGCTGGCCAGCTTCACCCGCTGGGCCTCTCCACCCGACAGGGTCGGAGCCGGCTGGCCGAGCCGGATGTAGCCCAGGCCCACGTCGACGAGCGTCTGGAGGTGGCGGGCGATGGGCGGCTGGTGGGTGAAGAACTCCAGGGCGTCCTCGCACGACAGGTCCAGGACGTCGGCGATGGTCTTCCCCCTGAACGTCACCTCCAGCGTGTCCCGGTTGTAGCGGGCCCCTCCGCAGACCTCACAGGGCACGTACACGTCGGGAAGGAAGTGCATCTCGATCCGGAGGGTGCCGTCACCGGCGCACGCCTCACACCGCCCGCCTTTCACGTTGAACGAGAACCGCCCGGGGAGGTAGCCCCGCACCTTCGCCTCGCTCGTCTGGCTGAAGAGCCGGCGGACGTGGTCGAACACCCCGGTGTAGGTGGCCGGGTTCGACCGGGGTGTCCGCCCGATCGGCGCCTGGTCGACGTCCACGACCTTGTCGATGTGCTCGATCCCGGTGAGCGACCGGTGTCGGCCGGGTAGTGCCCGGGCCCGGTGGATCTGATGGGTGAGGGAACGAAGGAGGATGTCGTTGACCAGGGTCGACTTCCCCGAGCCCGATACTCCGGTCACCGCCACCAGCCGGCCCAGCGGGATGTCGACGTCGATGTCGTCCAGGTTGTGCTCGGTGGCCCCCTCGATGCGGAGCACCTGCCCGTTCCCCGGCCGGCGTTGCTCGGGGACCGGGATCGACCGCGCACCGGCCAGGTACTGGCCGGTGATCGAGTCCGGGTTGGCGACGATACCCGCCGGACCGGTCACCGGACCGGAGTGGACCACCCGCCCGCCGTGCTCACCCGCCCCCGGTCCGATGTCGACCACGTGGTCGGCGATCCGGATGGTCTCCTCGTCGTGCTCCACGACGATGACGGTGTTCCCGAGGTCCCGGAGGCGGAGCAGCGTGCCGATGAGACGCTGGTTGTCCCGCTGGTGGAGACCGATCGACGGCTCGTCGAGCACGTAGAGCACCCCGACCAACCCGCTGCCGATCTGGCTGGCCAGCCGGATGCGCTGCGCCTCCCCCCCCGACAACGTCGTGGCACCACGGGCGAGTGTGAGGTAGTCGAGCCCGACGTCCAGGAGGAACCGCATCCGCTCCTGGACCTCCCGGAACACCCGGTCGGCGATGAGGTGGTCCCGGTCCGAGAGCGCGAGTCCCGACACGGTCTCGACGGCCCTCCCGATCGGCAGCGAGCACAGCTCGTGGATCGAGAGGTCCCCGACGGTCACGGCCAGCGACTCCGGCTTCAGGCGGGCACCACAGCATGCCGGGCACGGCACCTCCCGCAGGTACTCCTCGAGGTGGTCGCGGAGGAAGTCCGACTCGGCCTCGGCGTGCCGGCGCTTCAGCCACGGCACGATGCCCTCGTAATGGGTATGGAACGACCGTTGGCGACCGTAGCGGTTGCGGTACTGCAGGTGGACCTGGCGCTTCCCCGCACCGTAGAGCACGAGCTTCCGGTCTGCCTTCGCCAGGGCGTCCCACGGAGTGGCCGTCGAGAACCCCCCCAGATCGGCCACGGCGGCGACGAGCCGGGTGAAGTACTCGCTGCGGGCGCCGGCCCACGGTGCCAGCGCTCCCGCGCCGAGGGAGAGCGAACCGTCGGGCACGACCAGGTCCGGGTCGACCTCGAACGTCGTCCCCAGTCCCGAGCAGGCGGGGCAGGCGCCGTAGGGTGAGTTGAACGAGAAGTTCCGCGGCGAGGGAGCTTCGAAGCTGAGCGAGCAGTGCGTGCACGCCAGGTGCTCGCTGAACGTGATCGCCTCGCTCTCCGCACCGTCGGCCCCCACCACCACGATCTCGGCCACCCCGTCGGCCAGCCCCAACGCCGCCTCCAGGGACTCGGTCAAGCGCCGCTGGATGTCGGGACGGAGGACGAGCCGGTCGACCACGACCTCGATGGTGTGCTGCTCGTAGCGGGCCAGGTCGAGGGCGTCCCGGTCGCTCAGCTCGACCGTGACCCCGTCCACCCGGACTCGGGCGTAGCCTTGCTTGGCCACGTCGTCGAGGAGCCCTGCGTACTCCCCTTTCCGGCCCCGGACCACGGGCGCGAGCACGAGGAACCGGGTCCCCTCCTCCATGGCCAGCACCCGGTCGACGATCTGCTGGGGGCTCTGGCGCACCACCACCCGACCGCAGCTCGGGCAGTGCGGAACGCCGATCCGGGCATAGAGGAGGCGGAGGTAGTCGTAGACCTCCGTGACCGTCCCGACCGTCGAGCGCGGGTTGTGGGACGCCGACTTCTGGTCGATGGAGATGGCCGGGGAGAGGCCCTCGATGAAGTCCACGTCCGGCTTGTCCATCTGGCCGAGGAACTGGCGGGCATAGGCCGACAGCGACTCCACGTAGCGCCGCTGCCCCTCGGCGTAGATGGTGTCGAAGGCCAGGGACGACTTCCCCGAACCGGACAGGCCCGTGAAGACGATCAACCGGTCCCGGGGGAGGTCGACGGAGACGTCGCGAAGGTTGTGCTCACGCGCGCCCCGCACCACCAGCCGATCGGTCATCGTGCCGAGGATACCGGCGCGAGCGCGACCCCCACCCCGAGGTGGCCCGGTCCCGTCAGGTCGGCACTCCAGCGGAGGCCGGCGCCCCGGCGGCGACCACCGGATCCGGGGAGACCAGGGCACGGAGCTCGGCCACCTCGTCGCGCAGGAGCGCGGCTTCCTCGAACCGGAGCTCTGACGCCGCCCGGAGCATCTCGTCCTCCAGTCGCGCCACGAGGGCGCCGAGCTCGCCGGGATCCGGTCCGATCGCCCCGGCGAGCTCGCGAGCCACCTGCCTCGGATCCACACCCCGCGCCGCTGGGGCCCGCCGGCGCTCCCGGCCGGCTGCCGATCCGGACCCACCAGGACCGCCGCCGTCGGTGGCCTCGCTCCTCACCCGGCCGAGGATGTCGCTGACCGCCTTCACGACGGTGTGGGGGTCGATGCCGTGCTCGGCGTTGTAGGCGAGCTGGCGGGCCCGCCGGCGCTGGGTCTCGCCGATGGCGTCCCGCATGGCGTCGCTGATGGCATCGGCGTACATCACCACCCGGCCGTCGACGTTCCGGGCAGCCCGGCCCATCGTCTGGATCAACGACGACGCCGACCGGAGGAAGCCCTGCTTGTCGGCGTCGAGAATGGCCACCAGCGCCACCTCCGGCAGGTCCAGCCCCTCCCGGAGGAGGTTGATGCCCACGAGAACATCGAAGCGCCCGAGGCGCAGGTCGCGAAGGAGCTCGATGCGGGCCATCGTGTCCACGTCCGAGTGGAGGTACTGGACCCGGACGCCGTGCTCGGCCAGGTAGTCGGTCAGGTCCTCCGCCATCTTCTTGGTGAGGGTGGTGACGAGCACGCGGTACCCGACGGCCACGGTCCGCTCGATGCGGACCAGCAGGTCGTCGATCTGGCCGGTCGTGGGGTGGATGTCGACCTCCGGGTCGACCAGGCCGGTCGGGCGGATGACCTGCTCCACGACCTGGGAGGAGTGCTCGATCTCCCACGGCCCGGGGGTGGCGGAGAGGAACACCGTCTGCCCGGTGCGTTCGAGGAACTCCTCGAACCGCAGCGGGCGGTTGTCGAGCGCCGAAGGAAGGCGGAAGCCATGCTCCACCAGGGTCTCCTTGCGTGACCGGTCGCCGGCGTACTGACCGCGCAGCTGGGGAACCGCCACGTGGCTCTCGTCCAGGACGACGAGGAAGTCCTTCGGGAAGAAGTCGAGCAGCGTGAAGGGCGCCTCTCCCGGGGCGCGGCCGTCGAGGTGCCGGCTGTAGTTCTCCACGCCGGAGCACACCCCGGTCTCGGCCAGCATCTCCAGGTCGTACTCGGTCCGCATCCGGAGACGCTGGGCCTCCAGGAGCTTCCCGGCACCTTCGAGCTCACCCAGACGCTGGCGCAGCTCGGCCTCGATGCCGGCCACGGCCCGGCGCAGCGTCTCCTCGCCCGTGCCGTAGTGCGTCGAGGCGAACACGACCAGCTCGTCGAGGTCGGGTCCGATCTCGCCCGTCAGGACGTCGAACGACCGGATCCGCTCGACCTCGTCGCCGAAGAACTCGATCCTGACGGCCCGCTCCTCGTAGGCGGGGTGGATCTCGACGGTGTCGCCGTGCGTGCGGAACTGGCCCCGGACCAGGTTCACCTCGTTGCGGTCGTAGTTGAGCTGGACCAGCCGCCGGAGCAGGGCCCGGTGGTCGTGGTGCTCACCGGGCCGGAGCACGACGATGCGATCGCGGTACTCGTCGGGTGAGCCGAGGCCGTAGATGCACGACACCGAGGCGACGACGATGGTGTCACGCCGCAGCAGGAGGGACGACGTGGTGGCGTGGCGGAGCCGGTCGATCTCGTCGTTGATCGCCGAGTCCTTCTCGATGTATGTGTCCGACGACGGGACGTACGCCTCGGGCTGGTAGTAGTCGTAGTAGGAGACGAAGTACTCCACCCGGTTCCTGGGGAACAGCTCGTGGAGCTCGGCGGCGAGCTGGGCGGCCAGGGACTTGTTGGGCTCGATGACCAGTGTCGGCCGCTGGAGTGTCTCGATCATCCACGCGATCGTCGCCGTCTTCCCGGACCCGGTGATGCCGAGAAGGGTCTGGTAGTGGTCACCGCGCTCGACCCCGCGGACCAGGGCGTCGATGGCCGCCGGCTGGTCTCCCGAGGGCCGGAACGGCGAGACGACCTCGAACGCCGGCATGGGCGCATCGTACCGGGAGCCGGCGGCTCCCGAGACCGACCGGGCGGACCCATCCCCGCTGCTCAGCCCGGCGGTGCCGGCACACTTCAGCCCGGCGGTGCGGGCACGCTCCGGGCTCCCCGGCGGGCGACACTCTCCAGGACGGAGAGCTCGGCCCATAGCCGGTCGATCTCGGCCTCCAGGTGGCTCCGGTCGCCACTGTTGTCCACCACCAGGTCGGCCAGGGCCAGATGGGCAGACCGGTCCATCTGGGCCGCCATGCGGGCAGCGGCATCGTCGGGGTCCATCCCCCGTTGGTCGACGAGTCGGGAGAGGGCCACGGCCGGGTCGACGTCGACGACGACCACGGCGGCCAGGCCCAGGGTGACGCGATGGGCAGCGGTAAGCAGCGGGATCTCGATCACCACCACGCGGCCGCTCCCGGCGTGCTCCTCTTTCAACCGGAAGAGCTCGGCCCCGATGGCCGGATGGGTGATGCCGTTCAACGCCTCCAGGGCTCCGGCATCGCCGAACACGATCGCCGCCAGGGCGCGGCGGTCGATCGCCCCCTCGGGGTCCAGAATGCCGATCCCGAACCGCTCGACCAGGGCAGCGTGGACGGCGGTCCCGGGCTCCACCACCCGCCGGGCGACGGCGTCGGCGTCGATCACCACCGCCCCCCGCGCTCCCAGGGCCCGGCCCACCTCCGACTTCCCCGAGCCGATACCCCCGGTCAGCCCTACCGTCACCATGCTGCCCCCTTCCCGACTCCGAGTGGCCCGAGTGCCGCCGGCTCAGGCCCCCCGCCGACGTGGGCGACTACGACTCCCCTCCGCACTCCGCCGGACGGCCGCCGGACGTCCCTCCAGTCACCGACCCTACCTCGCCGGACCGTAGACGCCGATGTCGTCGAGTACCGACACCCCGCCGTTCGTCGCCATTGCCAGCAGCCCTGCGCGTAACGGGCACCATCGTTCACGATCCCGACGATGGAGTAGGCGGAGGCCGCCGCGACCTCCGCGTCGGTTGCCGACATCCCGCCCGCGGACGACCCAAGCGTCGCGGCGGCGTTTCACGGGGTAGAACCTCGAACCGCCGGTTCAGGCCTCGCTGGTGTCGGCCTGCTCCGCTGTAGCTTCGGCGACAACCTCTCCGGTCACGGGCTCGACCGAGCCGTCCCCGGGAGCACCGGCCGTCCCCGGATCGCCGGCCTCGACCACACCGTGCTCGGCCACGTACTCCGCCCACGCCGCCTGGGCCTCGGTCTCCGGTGTGAACTCGGCCTCTACGTACTCGAAGGGGCCGATGTAGTTCCCCTGCTCGTCGTAGGCGTGCTCACCGAAGGCTTCCCGGTACTCCTCGGACACCTCCCCGCCCTCGGCCGCCTGCTTGATCGAGAGGCTGATGCGGCGGCGCTGGAGGTCGATGTCAATGATCTTCACCCACAGCTCCTCGCCCGGTGTGACCACCTGCTCGGGCAGGTCGACGTGGTGCACCGCCATCTCCGAGATATGCACCAGGCCCTCGATCCCGTCTCCCACCTGGACGAACGACCCGAAGGGCACCAGCTTCGTGATCCGGCCGTAGACCAGCTCGCCGACCTGGTGCGAGTTGGCGAAGTCCTGCCACGGGTCGGTCTGCGTAGCCTTCAGCGACAGGCTGATCCGCTCCTTGGACAGATCGACGTCCAGCACCTCCACCTCGATCTCGTCGCCGACCGTGACGACCGAGGACGGATGGTCCACGTGCTTCCACGACAGCTCCGAGACGTGCACGAGGCCGTCCATCCCACCCAGGTCCACGAACGCCCCGAAGTTGACCACGGAAGACACCACGCCCCGCCGCCGCTCGCCCGGCTTCAGGTTGGTGAGGAACTCCCCGCGCTGCTCCTTCTGGGTCTCCTCCAACCACGCCCGGCGGGAGAGCACCACGTTGTTGCGGTTGCGGTCCAGCTCGATGATCTTCGCCTCGATGGTCTTGCCCACGTAGGGCTGGAGCTCGCGCACCCGGCGGAGCTCGACCAGGGAGGCCGGCAGGAACCCGCGCAGCCCGATGTCGACGATGAGCCCACCCTTCACCACCTCGATCACCGGGCCGCTCACCACCTGGTTGGCGTCCTTCAGCTTCTCGATGGTGCCCCAGGCCCGCTCGTACTGCGCCCGCTTCTTCGACAGGATCAGCCGGCCCTCCTTGTCCTCCTTCTGGAGGACAAGGGCTTCCACGGCGTCTCCGATGGAGACGATCTCCGACGGGTCCACGTCGTTGCGGATGGAGAGCTCCCGGACCGGGATGACGCCCTCGGACTTGAACCCGATGTCCAGCAGTACCTCGTCGCGGTCGATCTTCACCACCGTGCCCTGCACCAGGTCACCGTCCTCGAACTCGACGATCGTGCCCGCCATGGCGTCCTCCAGGGACGCCCCTCCCAGGTCGTCCTCGGTGATCGACCGGGGCACGTAGACCCCCTGGTCGTCGAAGTGACCCATCGCGTCGGGGGACAGGGTGGCGGTCATGCCGCCGTGTGCTGCAGGCTCGTCGGACATAGGGGCTCGGTTGCTCGCTTTCAGGACAGGATCGGGGCACCCAGCCGGTGGCCCGAGGGCATGCTGTGGCTCCGGGGGAGCCGGTCGGCCATCGTAGCACCGTAGGTCCCGCCTGCTCCCTGGCGACCCAGCTCAGCCACCCTTCGCCTCCGCCCACGACGACCCCCACGCCATCGACACGGGGAGCGGGACCGACAGTTCGACGGGATCGGTGAGCGCCCGGCGCGTCAGCTCGAAGACGCGGTCCTCCTCGTCGGAGGGCACCTCGACCAGCACCTCGTCGTGGACCTGGAGAACGACTGCTGCCTGGCAACCCTCTGCCTCCAGGGCATGGTCCAGGCGGATCAGGGCCAGCTTGAACACATCGGCGGCCAGACCCTGGATCCCGGCGTTCATCGCCTGGCGCTCGGCCGCCTGGCGGAGCTGGTAGACGTGGGAGCGGAGCTCGGGTAGCGCCCGGCGCCGCCCGAAGGCTGTGAGCGTGTAGCCGCGCTCCCTGGCCTCGGCCACCGCCTGGTCCATGGAGGCGCGCACCGCCGGGAACGCCTCGAAGAACGACGTCAGGATGGCAGTCGCCTCCTCGACCGGCACGGCGAGGCGCTGGGCCAGCCCGTAGGCCTCCATCCCGTATGCCAGCCCGTAGGAGACCATCTTCGCCGTGGAGCGCTGCGCCGGTGTGACCTCCTCCGGCGGGACTCCGAACACCCGGGACGCCACCATGGTGTGGACGTCCCTCCCGGCGGCGAAGGCGGCCGTGAGCCCGGGGTCGCCCGACAGGTGGGCGATGGCCCGCAGCTCGATCTGGTCGTAGTCGGCCACCAGCAGGCGGCAGCCCGGCGCCGGGACGAACGCCTCCCGGAACCGCCGGCCTTCCGGGGTGCGCACCGGAATGTTGTGGAGGTTGGGCCGGTCCGACGACAGCCGCCCGGTCCGGGCCACCGTCTGGTGGAAGGTGGCGTGGATCCGGCCGTCGGCCGCGATCTCGGCAAGGAGGGCGTCCCCGTACGTCGACCGCAGCTTCTCCACCTCCCGGTACCGGAGCAGCACCTCCACGAACGGGTGCTGGTAACGGAGCTGCTCCAGGGTTCGGGCGTCGGTCGAGTACCCGGTCTTCGTCTTTCGCACCGGTTTGAGTCCCAGCCGCTCGTAGAGCACGGTCCGGAGCTGGGGCACGGAGTTGACGTTGAACGTCTCCCCGGCCAGCTCGTGGAGCTGGCGTTCGAACGACCGGCACTCCTCGACGAGGTCCCGTCCGATGGCACGGAGGACCGACGGGTCCACGGCGATCCCGGTCACCTCCATCTTGGCCAGCACCCGTACGAGCGGCGTCTCGATGTCGTCGCTGAGGCGGCGCTCGCCGACGCCGTCGAGCTCGCCGAGCAACACGGGCGCCAGCCGGGCCACCGTCGCGGCCGCCAGCGCCACCGTCTCGACCACTGCGTCCGCCGGTCCACCACCGCCGGCACCGTCCCCATTGGTCGTCCCGGATCCGTCCTTGTCCTCGGCGGCGTCCGCACCCGCTTCCGGAGTGCGCAGGTCGAGTGCACCCTGTCCCTCGCCGTCGGGCAGACCCGCACCGTCGAGATCGACCCCGAGATGCCTCCGGGCCACGTCGGCCAGACCGTAGCGCCCGTCCGACGGGTGGAGGAGGTAGGCGGCGACCGACGTGTCGAGCCGCAACCCGATCGCGTCGATGTCCAACGGCAACAGGGAGTCCATCAGGCTCTTGGCGTCATGGACGACCAGGCCGGCACCGTCTGCCCCCGTCGCCGCCACCAACGCCTGGTGGAGCGCGGCAGGCTCCGGGGAATCCCCCGATCCGGCCCGGAGAGGAGCGGCTGCGCCCAGCAGCCCGGTCGCCTCTCGGGAGGCCCCGTCGTACAGACGCCCGGTGACCTTCGGGCCGAGGACGACAACGCCGACCGCGGTCGGTTGGAGCGCGCCGTCTCTGGCTGCCGGCCCTCCCTCCGGCGTGTCGAGGGCCGGTTGCTCCGGCGTCCTGGTGGGCGCTATCCCGGGAGCGGATGTGAAGGCCAGGTGGGTAAGGCGCGTCCGGCCCGGCGCACCCTCCCACGCTCCCGAGACGGCCAGCGCCGCTCGCGGAGGTGCGTCGTCAGACGCCGTGCGGGCACGCAGCTCCCCGAGAGCCGCCACCGCGTCTGCAACCGACCGCGCCAGCGTGACAACCACCTGGTCCGATAGGGCTGCGCCGGCCGTTTCGGCGGCCACCCCGTCCCTGGGACCGGGGGCTCCGGCCACCGGACCAGGGCCATCCTCTCCCCTCGCCCCCGCAGGGCCGTTCTCCTTCCCAGCCCGTCCCCGGGACGGCGCCAGCGCCCCCCCGCCGCTCGATCCGGAGCGGGGAGACCCGAACGCCCCGTCGCGGAGCAGGGGACGGAGCCGGGTCCACAATGTACGGAGCTCGAACGCCTCGAACGTGGAGCGGACCTCGTCCTCGTCCCAGGCTCCGAGCTCCAGATCGGCATCGGACACACCGATCGGCACGTCGCGCACGAGCGGGATCACCTCCGCGTTGGCGCGGACCCGTTGCTCGTGGGTGCGGAGGTTCTCCCGCAGCTTCGGCGAGAGCGCGTCGAGGTGGGCGTAGAGGCCGTCGAGGTCGCCGTACTCGTTGACCAGCTTCGCCGCCGTCTTCTCCCCCACGCCCGGAACCCCGGGAAGGTTGTCCGACGGGTCTCCCCGGAGCGCCGCCAGGGTCGGGTAGGCCCGCGGCGCCACCCCCGTCCGGGCGGCGATGCCCTCCTCGTCGTAGAGGACGTAGTCGCTGACCCCCCGCCGGTTGTAGAGCACCCGCACGTAGGGGTCCTCGACCAGCTGATAGGAGTCGCGGTCGCCGGTGACCACGACGACCGGGCGGTGCCGGTCCCGCGCCCGCGTGGCCAGCGTCGCCAGCACGTCGTCGGCCTCGTACCCTTCGGACGAGACGACGGGGATCCCGAGCGAGGAGACGACCGTCTCGATCATGGCGAACTGCGGCACCAGGTCGTCCGGGGTGGCGGCCCGCCCGCCCTTGTACTCCTCGACCAGTGCGTCCCGGAACGTCGGGCCGGGCAGGTCGAACGCCACCGCCATCCCTGTCGGGTGGTGGTCCCGGACCAGGCTCGAGAGCATGGAGACGAAGCCGTGGAGCGCGTTCGTCACCACTCCGGCGCTGGTGGTGAGGTCGGGGGGGAGTGCGAAGTAGGCCCGGAACGCCAGGGACATCCCGTCCAGCACCAGGAGCGGTCCCGGGGCTCCGGGCGCGCCCTGCTCCGGCGGGCCAGCTGTCACCACCGGCCCCCGGTCGCGTCAGGGCGTGAGCGTGCCATCGAGCACCTGGCGAGCCACGTCGCTCATCCGGCTCCGGCTCCCCATCGCCGTGCGCTGGACGAAACCGAACGCATCGCTCTCGCTCAGGCCGTAGCGTTCCATGAGGATCTCCTTCGCCCCCTCCACGAGCCGCCTGGTCTCGAGCTTGTCCTCGGCTACCGATCCCCCGCCGTCCCGGTGGGCGTCGGTGTTCGCCACCTCGTCGTCGATGGCCCACTCCTCTGCGCACTTCGCCACCGCCTGTTCGATGGCGGGCACGATCTCGTGGCGCTGGAACGGCTTGACCAGGTACGCCGCCACACCGGCATCCCGGGCTTCGTCGATGAGGGTCCGCTGGCTGAACGCCGTCAGGATCACCACGGCCACCTTCTGATCCGTCGCGGCGATCGCCCGGGCCACGGCGAGTCCGTCCATCCCCGGCATCTTCACGTCGAGGATGGCCACGTCAGGTCTCCGATCGACGACGAGTGTGAGTGCATCGTCGCCCCGACCGGTCTCACCCACCACGTCGAAGCCCTCGTCGATCAGGATCTCTTTCAGGTCCAACCGGATGATGGCTTCGTCCTCGGCGATCACCACGCGTCTGGCCATGCGTGCTCCTCCCTCCGGGTACCCGGTCACCACGTCCTCTGTCATTGGAACTCCCAATTGGACCTCCTTCGCCACGCCTCCGCCATCTCTACCCGGCGCCGGTCGTTTCCGCCACCGCCGGCCGCTGTCCCGCTGTCACGCGCTTGGCGACCCCAACCGATCCAACAGCTCTGCTTGCCGCCGTTCGAGCTCGGCGATCGTCTCGGCCAGGGCCGCCCGGGAGCGCTGCATGGCGGCGGCGTGCCTGCTCGCCTCGTCGTGCTCCTTGGCCGCCACGGGTGTTTCGGAAACGAGGGAACGAAGGCGCGTGTCGTCCTCGATCTCGGTGACGACGTGGAGTTGCTCGTCTAGGATCGCCAGCTCTCCGCGCGCTCGGACCAGCCGGGCGTGCGTGTCGCTCAACCTCCGCTCGATCGTCGTGCGCAACATGGGACGGCCATCCTACGCGTGCCGCCGGGACGGACACGACCGGAGGCGGGTCTGTCCTGGAGGCGGGTCTGTCCTGCACGATGGCCCCCGCTGTCCGGATCACCGCACCGCGAACCAGCGCCGTTCCCGGCACCACGGCCGGAGCCCGGCGGTGTCGGGCGCCCGGCCCAGTCCAGGACCGGTGGGGACGACCAGCTGGAGCGGACCCCCTTGGGCCGGGATGCCCCCGTTCCCTCCCCGGACGTACACGGGATCCTCGGTGACGAAGCGGGCCAGGTAACCCGACGGGCGACCCAGGTCTCCCGGCAGCCACCGACCGGGTCCGGTGGCGATCGCCGCGTTGGCGGCGCGCCCGTAGCCCGACTCGAACATCCCTCCGATCCACAGCGGCGCACCCTGCTCGGTGGCGATCTCGCACGCCTCGAGCGCCTGGCCGATCCCTCCGAGACGCGCCGGCTTCACGCACACCACCGAGCATGCGCCGAGAGCCAGCGCCTGGCGCACCGTCGCTGCCGAGTGGAGTGACTCGTCCAGGCAGATCGGTGTCGAACGGGAAGCCGCCAGGCGTGCGTGCCCGTCCAGGTCCCCGACCCCGAGCGGCTGTTCGATGCAGGCCAGGTCCAGCTCGTCCAGGGCACGTGGAGGCCCGGCGGGATCGCCGACGTAGCTCCCGTTGGCATCCCCCTGGAGGGCGAGGTCCGGGTACCGGTCCCGCAGCGCCGCCAGTGGCTCGACGTCGCGCCCGGGAGCGATCTTCACCTTGAGCCGGCTCACGCCCTCGGCCACCAACCGGTCGGCCGCCTCCAGGAGTTCGCCCACGTCGGTGCTCATCCCGAGCACGCCACCTACGGGTACCGGGGGAGACGCACCACTCTTCCCTGTCTTCCCTGCCACCAGCGAGGCGAACGACTGTCCGGCGGCGCGGAGGTGGGCGTCGCCGACGGCCATCTCCACGGTCGCCGACGCCAGTGGGCCACACCCGCCCTCCCTCAGCACGGCAGCACACCGTCCCGGCGTCGGGAGCCGTCCGCCGACGGTACCGAGGTGAGCTGTCAACCGGGGTACTCCCGCCGTCGTCAGGACTCGGAAGGCGCCGGCCGCATCCTCCACGTCATAGGTGTCGTCCGCCAGTGCGGCGCACTCCCCCCACCCCTCTGCGCCGTCGGTGACCACGCGGACGAAGACCAGTGGTCGGGAGCGGTGGGTGCCGATCGCCGTGCGAACCGGTACCGCGAACCCTGCCTGGACGAGGAGGACCTCGATACCGACAACGACCGACGGCGCCCCTTCCCCGAGTGCCCGCCACCGATGCGAGGCCTGCCCCACCGCCTGGCCGCCTCCGGGTGCTCCGGGTGCTCCGGGTGCTCCGGGTGCTCCGGGTGCTCCGGGTGCTCCGGGTGCTCCGTCGTCGGTGGACGCCACGCCATGCAGCTTATGGGCACGCCGTCGGGGTGGGTCGGGGTGCCCGACAGCCCGACAGCCCGACAGTCGGAGCAACCCGACCCGGATGCATGCACGTGCGCGTACCTCCAGGTGTCCCGATACAGAAGGTAGGCTGACCGCCCGACGGCCCGGGTGGCGGAATGGCAGACGCGATGGACTCAAAATCCATTGTCCGAGAGGGCGTGCGGGTTCGAGTCCCGCCCCGGGCACGGTGCCGCATCGCGGTGAACCGTCGGTAGCACCGCGGGTGGCCGCGGACATGCCACACTGGCCCGGCACGGAACCGGACCGGTACAGTCGCCGTCGAGAGGAGAGCGTGGGTGTTGGCCTTTACCTTCCCCGGACAAGGCTCGCAACGGTCCGGAATGGGGCGGGCCTGGGTGGACCACCCCTCCTTCGAGCTCGTCGCCGAAGCGTCCGAGATCGCCGGGCGCGACCTCGCGACCCTGGTCCTCGACGCACCCGACGACGTGCTGAAGGAGACGGCGAACGCCCAGCTCTCCACCTTCCTCGTCAGCCTGGTGGTGCTCGACGCCGTCGAGCGCATCGGTCTGGCGCCGGCAATGTGCGGTGGGCACAGCCTCGGGGAGTACACGGCGCTTGTCGCGTCGGGTGCGGTGTCCTTCGCCGACGGCACTCGCCTGGTGGTCGAGCGCGGCACTGCCATGCAGGTCGCCGCCAGCGGCCGGGCCGGCACGATGGCCGCCATCATCGGGATGTCCGACGAGGATGCCGACGCCGCCTGCCAGCTGGCCGAGACCGACGTGTGGGTAGCCAACTACAACGCCCCCGGCCAGGTGGTCATCTCCGGGACGCCGGACGGCATCGCGGCGGCCACCAGCCATGCCAAGGCGCTCGGCGCTCGGAAGATCCTCCCGATCCCGGTGTCCGGGGCGTTCCACACCCCCTTGATGCTCCCGGCCCGTGAACGCCTGCGCGCCGCGCTGCAGGCGGTGGCGTTCCATGCTCCTGAGGTTCCGGTGGTCGCCAACGTGGACGCCCGGGTCCATACCGATCCCGAGGAGTGGGAAGGTCTGCTCTCCGCCCAGCTCTGCGCCCCGGTCCGGTGGCGCCACTGCCTGGAGACACTCGCCGGACGGGGGGCATCCGTCCTGGTCGAGCTGGGCCCGGGCGGCGTCCTGACCGGGCTGGCCCGCCGGACGGTCCCCGATGTCCGCGCCGTCGCCGTCGCCGTCCCCGACGACCTGGACAAGCTCATCGACGCCGTCGCCGGTCCGGAGATCTGGAACGCCCACTCCCCCGTCCATCAGGGGGAACACCTGTACACGTCGGAGCGCGTCGTCGTGAGCCCGACGGCGGGCGTCTTCGAGCCCGAGGCGGGCCTGGCGCCCCTGGAGCATTCCGCCCTCTCCCAGGCCACCGTGCTCCCCGGCCACGACGGTGGATCGGCGCCGGGATCGGTGCTCGCCGTCGGGGACCGGATCGGCACCGTGGGAACCACCGATATCCGCACCCCGTTCGACGGGGTGCTCGTCCGCTGGCTCGCCATGCGGGGCGAGCGCATCGGAGAAGGCCAACCGGTGG
The DNA here is from genome assembly GCA_027365145.1 of Acidimicrobiaceae bacterium. Taxonomy (GTDB): domain Bacteria; phylum Actinomycetota; class Acidimicrobiia; order Acidimicrobiales; family RAAP-2; genus JAKADK01. The sequence goes on from DAHXOA010000125.1 coordinate 20,691, forward strand.
CGTGGGTTCGGACGACCGGAGGGCGGCGATGAGTGGGGGCGGCGCTCCAGTTGGCCCCGCCGGCCAGGGAAGTCCGACCGAGCCCGCCGACATGGGCACTCCCGCCGAGCCCGCCGGACGGGTGGTGCTCGTCACCGGGGGGTCTCGGGGTATCGGGCAGGCCTGCGCCGCCTGGTTCTTGGAGCACGGCGACCGGGTGGTAGTCACGTCCCGGTCCGGATCGGCCGGTGAGCTCGGAGCGCCCGACCGGCCTGGAAGCCCGTGGGGGCAGGACCGTCTCTTGGCCGTGGCGTGCGACGTCACCCGGCCCGACCAGGTCGACGCCATGTATGCCACCGTCGAGGCAGCGTGGGGGCCAGTAGAGGTGATCGTGGCGAACGCCGGGATCACCCGGGACGCTCTCGTCCTCCGGATGACCGAGGACGCCTGGGACGAGGTCGTCGCCACCAACCTGACCGGAGTCTTCCGCGTGGTGAAGCGTGGACTGGCAAAGATGCTCCGTCTCCACCGTGGCCGGATCATCCTCGTGTCCTCGGTCGTCGCCACCATGGGCTCCGCCGGGCAGGTCAACTACGCCGCCGCGAAAGCAGGCCTGGTTGGGATGGCCCGGTCCCTGGCACGCGAGGTCGCCAGCCGATCGATCACGGTCAACGTGGTCGCCCCCGGCCTCGTCGAAACGGATATGCTCGCGGCGCTCGGGGCCGACCGGAAGGAACAGCTTGGGGCCCTGGTTCCATTGGGACGGACGGCCGATCCCGGAGAGATCGCCGAGGCGGTGGGGTTCTTGGCGTCGGATGCCGCGGGCTACATTACCGGTGCCGTCCTCCCCGTCGACGGAGGACTGGCCATGGGCGGGTAGCCCAGACCCCAGGCCTTCCGTCGGCTCGGGGCCGGCCGGCCGGTCCCGAGCCGGCACAGCGGCACAGCACAACCGCACGACAGCACACCATGAGCCCACCGACCGCCTTGTCCAGACGGGAGGGGGCCCGACCAGAAGGGATGCACCGTGGCAAGCGACGAGACGTTCGACAAGTTCAAGGAGTGCGCGGTGGAGGTGCTCCAGGTTCCGGCCGAGAAGATCACTAAGGAGGCCCGGTTCGCCGACGACCTCGATGCCGACAGCCTCGACCTCGTCGAGCTCGTCATGGCCCTCGAGGAGGCCTTCGATATCACGGTCGAAGAGACGGAGCTCGAAGGCATCGAGACCATCGGCGCCGCCTACGACCTCATCGCCGCCAAGCTCTGATGCTCCTCGGCGTCGGCCCCGACGGCCGCCCGGTCCCCGGTCGCCGGGTCGCCGTGACCGGGCTCGGGGTGGTCTCCTGCTGCGGCACCGGCGTGGAGTCCCTGTGGACCGGGCTTCAGGGTCCCGCGCCCGAGGGCGAGCGCCGGGTGCCGGACTTCGACGTCGCCCGTTGGTTCGATACGAAAGAGGCGCGGCAGATCGACCGTTTCGCCCAGTTCGCCGTGGCGGTCGCCGACATGGCGCTGGCCGACGCCGGGGACCTGGACGTCGACCCGGAGCGTGCCGGCGCGGTGATGGGCACCGGCGTCGGTGGGTTCGAGACGCTCCAGAACCAGGTCCTCGTGTACGGAGAACGCGGAGCCCGGCGAATCTCGCCCCGGCTCGCGCCCATGATGATGGCCAACGCCGGAGCGGCAGCCGTCTCCATCCGGACCGGATGGCACGGCCCGTCCGAGACCATCACCACGGCGTGCGCGGCCGGCACCCACAGCATCGGCTATGCCGCCCGTCTCGTGGCATCCGGCCGGGTCGACGTGGCGATCGGCGGTGGCTCCGAGGCGGCGATGACCGAGGTCGGCATCGCCGCCTTCACCAACATGACCGCCCTGTCGACGAGCGGGCACTCCCGTCCCTTCGACATCCGGAGGGACGGCTTCGTGATCACCGAGGGGGCGGGCGCCCTCGTGCTGGAGGAGTGGGACCGGGCCGTGCGCCGCGGTGCCCACATCTACGCCGAGATCACCGGCTCGGCCAGCACGGCCGACTCCTACCACATCACGGCGCCGGCACCCGGAGGCGGCGGAGCGGCGTCGTGCATGCTCCTCGCCCTGGAGGACGCCGAGCTGGAACCGACCGCGATCGGGCACATCAACGCCCACGGGACGTCCACCCCGCTCAACGACCGGGCAGAGTCCGACGCCATCGTGAAGGTCTTCGGCGACGCTGCGCCCCCGGTGACCTCCACGAAGGGCATCACCGGCCACGGCCTGGGAGCGGCCGGAGCCATCGAGGCCGTAGCCTCTGTCCTGGCGATCCAGGAGCGCCTCATCCCGCCCACGGTCGGGTTCGAGGAGCCCGATCCGGAGATCACCGTCACGGTGGTGAGCGGAACGGCCCAGCCGTGGGAGCCCCGGCCGATCCTCTCCAACTCGTTCGGGTTCGGGGGGCACAACGGCTGCCTGGTGATCAGTCCTCCAACCGACGCCTGACGGGAAGCAGGGCGGTTGGCCCACCGGTTCGGCGGAGAGCGACTCCGGTAAGGTGGGCTCGATGCCCTCGCCCCGCGCCATCCTCCCGCCGTCCACACCGATCACGGTCGACCGATGAACGCCGCCGATGTCCTTGGAGCTTCCCCCGACGACCTCTTGGCCGAGGCCCGCTCCATCCGCGATACGGCCCACGGGCACCGGGTGACGTACTCGCCGAAGGTGTTCATCCCCCTTACGATGCTGTGCCGGGACCGCTGCGGGTACTGCACCTTCGCCAAGCCCCCGGCCCGCGTGGAGGCCCCCTACCTCGCTCTCGACGAAGTAGAGACGATCGCTACCGCCGGGCGGGCGGCCGGATGCACCGAAGCGCTCTTCACCCTGGGCGAAGCCCCAGAAGCGCGTTATTCCGCCGCGGCCCGATGGCTGGAGGCCCAGGGCCACACCTCCACCGTCGACTATCTGATCGCCGCCTGCGAGCGCGTCCTGTCTGCCACCGGCCTTCTCCCCCATGCGAATGCCGGGGCGTTGGGCGAGGACGACCTCCGGAGACTGCGCCGGGTCACGGCCAGCCAGGGGATGATGCTGGAGTCGCTCAACGCGGACCTGGCTGCCCATCGGGGAGCACCGGACAAGACTCCCGAACGACGGCTCGCCACCCTGGAGGCTGCGGGCCGGGCCCAGATCCCCTTCACGACCGGCATTCTCGTGGGCATCGGGGAGTCGCGGGCCGACCGCGTCCGCGCCCTAGAGGCGATCGCCGCCAGCCACGCCCGACACGGGCACGTCCAGGAGGTGATCGTCCAGAACTTCCTGCCCAAGCCGGGGACGGCCATGCACGCCGCCGAACCCTGCCCTCCCGAGGAGCTGGTGTGGACCATCAGCGCCGCCCGGGTCCTCCTCCCGGCGGAGATCCATCTCCAGGCACCTCCGAACCTCTCTGACGACCTCGGTCCCCTGCTCGCCGCCGGCATCGACGACTGGGGCGGCGTGTCCCCGGTCACCGCCGACCACGTGAACCCCGAGCGGGCCTGGCCCGCCCTTCACGTGCTGACGGCGGCGACTGAGGCTGCGGGCCGCACCCTCGCACCCCGCCTCACGCTCTACCCGGAGCACGCCCTCGACCCCGACCGCTGGCTCGACCCGGCCCTCCGGCCGGCGGTGCTCGACGTCTCGGACGCCGAGGGTCTGGCGCGCGACCACCCGTGGTGCTCCGGTGGCGACGCCCCCGCACCCGACCTGATCGCCCTGACGCACCGTGGCGGCGACGGTGACGGCACCAGGACTCCGGACGCTCCGACCGGGCCCCGGGTATCCCGACCCGCCCGGGGGACCACCGCCGTCTCGGAGGTCCTGGACGGCGTCCTTTCCGGCACCGAGGTCGGCGAGGACGAGATCGTGACGCTGTTCTCGGCCCGTGGACAAGAGGTCCGGGACGTCGCCGCCGTCGCCGACCAGCTCCGGGCCGAACGGGTTGGTCCCGCCGTCACCTTCGTCGCCAACCGGAACATCAACTACACCAACGTCTGTACCTTCCGGTGCCGCTTCTGCGCCTTCTCCAAGGGCCCGCTCTCGCTCAACCTGCGAGGTGCGCCGTACCTGCTCGACCTGGAGGAGATCAGCGCTCGCGTGGCGGAAGCGGAAGCCCGCGGCGCCACCGAGGTCTGCCTCCAGGGCGGCATCCATCCCGACTTCGACGGGAGCTACTACCTCGACGTCATCCGAGCCGTCCGGGCCGCGTCGCCGTCCATCCATATCCACGGCTTCACCGCCCTCGAGGTCACCGAGGGAGCGCGCCGATCAGGGGTTCCGCTCGCCGCCTACCTCACCGAGCTGCGCGACGCCGGGCTCCGGACCCTCCCCGGGACCGCCGCAGAGATCCTCGACGACGAGGTCCGTGCCATCCTCTGTCCCGACAAGATCTCGACCGACCAGTGGCTGGAGGCCCACCGCACCGCTCACCAGGTCGGCCTTCGCTCCAACGTCACCATCATGTTCGGTGCCGTCGAGCATCCCCGCTCGTGGGCGCGCCACCTGGTCCGGACGCGAGCCCTCCAGCGCGAGACCGGCGGCTTCACCGAGTTCGTCCCCCTCCCCTTCGTCCACATGGCCACGCCCATCTACCTCCAACACCGTGCCCGCAGGGGCCCGACGTTCCGGGAGGCGGTGCTCATGCATGCCGTGGGCCGGATCGCCTATCGCGGCGCGATCGACAGCATCCAGGCCAGTTGGGTGAAGATGGGGATCGGTGGGGTGCTGCAGATCCTGGCGGCGGGAGCCAACGATCTCGGTGGCACCCTCATGGACGAGAACATCTCCCGGGCCGCCGGCGCCACCCACGGCCAGCTGCTCGATGTCGGTGATCTCCGCGACCACCTGGCCCCGCTCGGGCGTCCCCTGGTCCAGCGCACGACCCTCTACGAACCGATCACCGACAACCTCTGGTTGGACCACCCGGCCCGGGCGACCGAGCACGCCGGCGGCCCCGACCGGGGCGCCTCCGTGCCCGGAGACCCCGTCCCCGTCGTCCTCACCGTGACCCACTGACCACCGGCGTGGCCACAGACCTCCCGCCGGGCGGCGGTTTCACCGCTGCCACCGGCGTCCCCACCGGGTATCCCCTATCGGACTCCGGACCGGACGACACGGCGACGATCCGTGCCCGGCTGACCGATGCCCTCCTCACCAGCGATGCCCGCCCGAGCGTCCGCAGGCTCGTCGAATCGCTCCTCGGCACCGTCGAGCTCCTGGCCCGATCGGGCACCGAGCTCGTCGACCTGAAGATCGCCGACGCCGCCCTCACCGAGATGACCGAGGCCTTCGAGGTCTTCCGGCCCTACCGCGGGATCCGGAAGGTCGCCATCTTCGGCTCGGCACGGACCGTTCCCACGGACGGTGCGTACCGGCAGGCCCGGGTACTGGCGGAACGGGTCGCCCAGTCCGACTGGATGGTCGTGACCGGTGCGGGTCCGGGCATCATGGCGGCCGGCATGGAAGGTGCCGGCACCGAGCGGTCGCTGGGCGTGAACATCCGGCTCCCCTTCGAACAGGAGCCCAACCAGTTCATCGCCCAGGACCCGAAGCTCGTCTCCATGCGGTACTTCTTCACCCGGAAGCTCATGTTGGTCAAGGAAGCCGACGCCTACGTGCTCCTCCCGGGCGGGTTCGGTACCCTCGACGAGGGCTTCGAGCTCCTGACCCTCCTCCAGACCGGAAAGGCGACACCGGCGCCCGTCGTCCTCCTCGACGTCCCCGGCCGGGGGTACTGGCAGTCGTGGCGTGCCTTCGCCGACGACCAGCTGGTAGCCAACGGCCTGATCTCTCCCGACGACCTCGCTCTCGTCCGTATCACCGACAGCGTCGACGAAGCGGCGTCAGAGCTCCTCGGCTTTTATCGGAACTACCAGGCGTGCCGCTGGGTCGGGGGCCTCCTCGTCATCCGGATGCTGGTCGCGCCCGACCAGGCCGAGCTCGCCGACCTCAACCGGAGGTTCGCCGACCTCCTGACCGCCGGCACCATCTACCCCACACGACCCCTGCCACCGGAGCGCTCCGGGGATGACCACCTCGACCAGCCCAGGCTGGCCCTGCGGCTCGACCCGATGCGCTTCAGCCGGCTCCGCCTGCTCGTCGATGCCCTCAACCAGTGCACCGGCGGCCGTCCGGGCCGCTCATGACCCGTCAGCAGTAGTCGGGTCGAGAAGGGTCACCGCCTTCTCCACCGCCCGCCGGGCCCGCGTGATGCGACGCTCCTCGGCCAGGAGCTCCCGATCGGGCTCGCCACCGCCGGCCAGCCCCTCCGACGCCTCCCGCAGCCGGTCGAGGGCGGCGTCGGCCAGGGTCTCGGCGATGCCCGCCAGCTCCGCCGCCACGTCGGCCAGCCGGTCAGCCACGCGACCGCGCTCCGTCAGTCACGAGGCCGCCGGACCCGGACGTCACCGTCCGTCGGGGACGGTGACGGCGACCACGTCGAGGCCGGCATCGGCGTAGCTCGCCCGCAGGACCTTCTTGTCGAACTTCCCCACGCTCGTCTTCGGGAGCTCGCCGACGAACGTCCACCGCTCCGGGAGCCACCACCGGGACACCCGGGGCTGGAGGAATGCCACCAGTTCCTCGGCCGTGACAGAGGATCCCTCGTTTCTCACCACGGCCACGAGCGGCCGCTCGCTCCACTTCTCGTCGGGTACGGCCACGACGGCCGCCTCGAACACACCCGGATGGGCCATGACGGCGTTCTCCAGCTCGACCGAGGAAATCCACTCGCCGCCGGATTTGATGACGTCCTTCGTCCGGTCGCTGATCTGCATGAACCCCTTCGCGTCCAGGGTGCCGACGTCACCGGTGCGCAGCCATCCGTCGTGGAAGCGGTCCGGGCTGGGGTCGCGGTAGTAGGAGCCGATGATCCAGGGCCCCCGCACCTCGAACTCCCCTACCGACGTGCCGTCGCGCGGCAGGATCGTGCCGTCGTCGGCGGCGATCCGGACCTCGATGCCCGGGACCACCCTGCCGGTCTTCGCCCGCCAGTCGAGCTCGTCCTCGGGTGCCGTGCCCCTCGGGGGGATCCCCACCGCGCACAGGGGGCTGGTCTCGGTCATTCCCCACCCCTGGATCATCTCGACCCCGAACTGCTGGCCGAACCGCTCGATCAACGTCCTGGGCACGGCCGCACCCCCGCCGACGACGGCCCGGAGGGAGGAGAGGTCTACCGGGTTGGCCGCGCCGTAGCGGAGCAGGTCGTTCCAGATGGTCGGGACGCCGCATGCCAGCGTCGGGCGGGTGGCGGTGATGGTGGCCGCGAGGGGAGCCGCCTGGAGGTACTGCTGAGGCATGACGAGATCGGCCCCGACGAGGAACGCGGCGTAGGGCGTTCCCCACGCGTTGACGTGGAACATCGGCACGATGGCGAGCACCCTGTCGAGCTGGTTGATCGCCAGGGACGATGCCGAGGTGACGGCCATCGAGTGGAGAAAGGTCGAACGGTGGCTGTAGACCACACCCTTCGGGTCCCCGGTCGTCCCCGACGTGTAGCACATCCCGGCCGCCTGGCGTTCGTCGAGGTCCGGCCACGGAAAGCCCGGATCCTCGGCAGCGAGAAGCGCCTCGTAGTCGAGCGTCGTCCCGAGCGCCTCGCCGGCGCCCGTGTCGCCGCCCGCCACGATGATGTGCCGCACCGTGGTGAGCTGGGCACGAACCTTGGCGAGGAGGGGTACCAGAGAGGCGTCCACGATGATGACCGAGTCCTCGGCGTGGTTGATCACGTAGGTCAGCTGCTCCGCGAAGAGCCGGATGTTGAGCATGTGGAGGACGGCTCCCATCGCCGGAACCGCCAGGTACGCCTCCAGGTGTCTCTGGTTGTTCCACAGGAACGTCCCGACCCGATCGTCGGGCCCCACCCCGAGGGTTCGGAGTGCAGAGGCCAGCCGCTCCGACCGCGTCGCCACGTCGGCGAAACTGGCGGAGGTGTGTGTGCCATCCGGCCCGGTGACCGTGTCGACAACGCTGTCCCCGTAGACGTCCCTCCCGTGACGGAGGATGGTGGTGATCAAAAGCGGTGCATCCTGCATCGTGCTGCGCACGGTGTCGCCTCCTCAAGGTCGGTCCCGGTCGTCACTCCGACCGGAGGGATCCGGGATGCAAGGCTACCTGCCGCCGGATCGGGGTGTCCTCCATGCGCCGCGTGTCCATGGCGGGCCCATGGCGTACCGACGGCTCGCCCGCGCCGGGGCTCCGCTACGGTCACGTGAGGGACACGAGGACGAATGCGAAGGCAAGGGACAAGGTGGGCGATGGACGGTGAGGCGAATGGAGGTGGCGCGGCGATGCCGGACGCAGCGATGCCGGACGCGGCGATGCCGGACGCGGCGATGCCGGGAGCCGGCATGGTGGCCGCCGGCGCCAGCGTGACCGTCCGGCTCGCCGATGGCACGACGGCGACCATCCGACCGATCTCGGAGGAGGACGGACGGGCCGTGGTCCGGTTCCACTCCCAGCTCTCGCCGGAGACGATCTGGCTCCGGTACTTCAGCCCCCATCCCACCCTGTCCGACCGGGAGGTCGAACGCCTCTGCCGGTCAGGTGACCCCGACCACTTCGCCCTCGTGGCGATCCGGGACGACGAGTTCATTGGCATCGCCCAGTACGACCGGGCAGTGGGGAGCGACGAGGCCGAGACCGCGTTTGCCGTCCTCGACTCCGAGCAGGGAAACGGGGTAGGGACGCTGCTCCTGGAGCACCTCGCCGCCGGGGCGCGCTCCCATGGCGTGAAACGCTTCGCCGCCGACACCCTTGCCGTCAACAACCGCATGCTGGGAGTGTTCGGGTCGGTGGGGTTCGCCCGCCAGTCGAGCATCGAAGCGGGCGTCGTCCACGTCGTGCTCGACATCGCCCCGACGGCCGAGGCGCTGGAAGCGGCCGACCGACGTGACGCTCGCGCCGTCGTACGCTCCCTGGAACGCCTGCTGCGACCGGGATCGGTCGCCGTGATCGGCGCCTCCCGCCGACCGGGCACCATCGGACACGAGCTAGTGCGGAACCTGGTCAAAGGAGCCTTCCAGGGACCCGTCTACCCGGTCAACCCCACGGCCCGGCAGGTCGCCAGCATCCCGTGCTGGCCATCGATCGAGGACGTGCCGGGCGACGTCGACCTGGCCGTTATCGCCGTGCCGGCGAGCAGCGTCGTCGAGGTGGCCGAGGCATGCGGTCGCCGGCATGTCGGGGGCCTCGTCATCGTCTCCACCGGCTTCGCCGAGTCCAGCCCCGGAGGCATCGAGGCTCAGCGGGAGATCGTCGCCCTGGCTCGGCGCCACGGCATGCGTGTCGTCGGGCCGAACTGCTTCGGCGTGCTCAACACGGACCCGTCCGTATCGCTCAACGCCACCTTCGCCGCCGACGCCCCGGTCGCCGGCCGTGTCGGCTTCGCCTCCCAGTCGGGTGGTCTCGGCATCGCCATCCTGGGAGAGGCCCGTTCCCGCGGGATCGGCCTGTCCACGTTCGTCTCGATGGGGAACAAAGCCGACGTGAGCGGGAACGATCTGCTCGAGTGGTGGGAATACGACGACGACACCGCCGCCCTGCTCTTGTACCTCGAATCGTTCGGGAACCCGAGGAAATTCTCCCGTCTGGCTCGCCGGATCGGCCGCCACAAGCCGATCCTCGTAGTGAAGAGCGGACGCTCCGGGGCGGGCCGCCGTGCCGCCTCGTCGCATACCGCCGCCCTGGCCAGCCCGGACGAGGCGGTCGACGCGCTCCTGGCCCAGGCCGGCGTACTCCGGGTGGACACCGTCGAGGAGCTCTTCGACGCCGCTTCGGTCCTCGGCGACCAGCCCCTTCCTGACGGACGGCGGGTGGCGATCGTCACCAACTCCGGGGGACCCGGTGTGCTCGCCGCCGACGCCTGCAGCGGACACGGCATGGTCGTACCTGAGCTCCGTCGCGAAACCCAGGAGGCACTCCGCGCCGTCACCCCGGACGCCGGCAGCGTCGTCAACCCAGTCGACCTCGGGGCGTCCGGGACGGCGGACTCGTACCGGCGCAGCCTGGAGATCATCCTGGCCAGCGGTGAGGTCGACGCCGTCGTCGTCGTGTTCACTCCTCCCCTGGTCACCGAGACCGACGACGTGGCCCGGGCCATCGTTGCCGCGGCCGACGGGGCCGAACCGCCGCGCACCGTAGTGACGAGCATCCTCGGTTCCCGTAGCGGCCGGGACATCCTGGCCCGGGCCAGCCGGCCGGTGCCGTGCTTCACCTACCCGGAGACCGCAGTGCAGGCACTGGCACAGACCGTCCGGTACGCCCGGTGGCGAGCCAAGCCACTCGGTGCCCTGCCCGCGCTCGGCGGTGTGGAACCCAACACCGCGCGCCGCCTGCTCGGCGAGGCGGCCGCCCCCGATGGCTGGGTGACCGGCGTGGCCGCCATGGAGGTACTCGCCTCCTACGGGATCCCGACCCAGCCGACCACCGCGGTCCGTGACGCCGAGGAAGCGATCGCGACGGCCACCGCGCTCGGGTTCCCGGTGGTGTTGAAGGCGATCGGTGCCGGAATCGTCCACAAGAGCGACCTCGGTGGCGTGGCGTTGGGTCTCGCCTCACCAGGAGACGTTCGAGCCGCCTACGCCCGTATGCAGGCTGGGGTCGGCGAGACGATGGACGGTGCCGTCGTCCAGCCGATGGCCGAGGTCGGCGTGGAGATCATCGTCGGGATTGTCCAGGATCCCGTCTTCGGGCCCCAGGTGCTCTTCGGTCTCGGGGGAACCGCCGTCGAACTGCTCGGGGACCACTCGTTACGCCTGGCACCGCTCACCGACCTCGACGCTCGCGAGATGGTCCTCGGACTGCGGGGCTCACCGTTGCTCACCGGTTACCGGGGCTCCCCGGCAGTCGACGTCGAAGCACTGGTCGATCTCCTCCTCCGGATCGGTCGCCTGGCCGAGGACCTTCCCGAACTGGCGGAGATGGACGCCAACCCGGTCATCGCGACACCGTCCGGTGCGGTCGTCGTCGATGCCCGCCTGCGCCGGGCCACCTCACCGGTACGCCGGCGGGACGACTCTCGTCAGCTCACCTAGACCTGTGCGTTACGCGGTGCCGGCCGTCTTCAGCCGAACCCTCGGCGCCGAACCGGCCACCCGCGCCCAATCCTCAGCGACGACCCAGACGACGCCGGCCATCCGCACCGGCACCCGCACCTTGTGCGACGCGTGCGAACCAGGCTAGCGTTCCGTCATCGTGACGCGCCCCCGGTTCGGACCGACGGCGGACGCGAGTGTGAGGTCGCACCGGTGGGTCGTCCCGCTGGCGCTCGTCCTCGCCCTCGCCGCCACTGCCACCCTCGCGGTGGCGGTGCAGGTTCGCCCTGCCGGTGGGGACACCGTGTCCAGCCTCCAGCAACAGGCCGCCAGCCTGGCCCAGCAGCTCGTTCGCGAGCAGCTCCAGGTGGACGCAGCCCGCCAGCGGTACTCGGTCCTGACCGCGGATGCCGCTTCCGCTGCCACCGCGGTCGCCGACGTCGAGGCCGAGATCGCGACCGACGAGGGCCACCTCACTGCCGCATCCGCCGCCGTCCGGCGCCAGGCACTCACCGAGTACGTGGACGCCGGGACCGAGGCCACGGGGTCCGGTGCACTACTGTTCGCCGGGAACGCGACCTCCCAGC
>DAHXOA010000127.1 GCA_027365145.1 Acidimicrobiaceae bacterium
GGAGATGTCGAGAAGCGATCACCGCCGGTGGACACGGAGGTCCGCCGCGTGACCGGGCCACCGGCCCAGGAGCTCGTCGGGAGGATGCTGCCACTGCCGTGTCGGCGGGTACGCACCCCGGCAGGCAGGGTGGTGGCCGAGCCAACCTGGAGCGAGCGCTGTCGGCACGGAGCCGAGGCGTGGTGACCGAGGTCGGGAACGCGCACCTGCGCGTCGCCCTCCCGCCCGACGAATCCGGCGCCAGGGTGGCCAGGGCCCGGGTGCGCCGAGCGTTGGCGGACTGGGGACTCCACGCCATCGAGCCGAGCGTTACGCTCGTGGTCAGTGAGCTCGTCACGAACGGCTTCCTTCACGCCGGCGGGTCGGTTGACCTGGTGGTCTCGGCGGACGCGGAGCGGCTCCACATCTCCGTGGCCGACAATGAAGCCAGAGCCGTGCCCCAGGAGCTCCGCGTCGGCCCGACCGAACCCGGTGGCAGAGGTATGGCGATCGTCGCCGACCTGACGAGCCGCTGGGGCATCGTCCGCCAGCGCCCCGACGGGCAGCCGGGGAAGATCGTGTGGTGCGAGATCCCGATCCAGGGTTGACCGCCGGTGATCAGGGAGCCGGCTGCGCTGCCCGAGCGGTCCCGGTCACCCGCAGGACGAGGAGCGCCACGTCGTCCTTCCAGTCCTGGAGTGGGACACGTCGGAGCAGGCGGTCGGCGATCACGCTGGCCACCTCCTCGACCGTGGAGGTGTTCGCCACAGCCGTGGACACGACGCCGGCGAGCTGGCCGGGATGGAGACCGCCAGGGGGTGGGAGGTCCGTGGCACCGTCGGTGTAGAAGACGACCGTGTCACCCGGCGCCAGGATGGTGCTCTCGGGTCGGTAGGCCACGTCCTCCAGCACGCCGATGAGCATGCCCGGGTGACCCAGCACCTCCGTCGTACCGTCACGACGGACGACGATAGGGAGGGGATGGCCCCCGCTCGCCAACACCAGTTGCATCCCGGCGTCCACCGGTGTCGCCACGGCGTAGACCGCGGTACAGAACGTGTCGGGCCGCGTCCGGAGCATCGCCCGGTTGAGGTGCTCGAGGACGGTAGCGGCATCGTCGCCGTTCCAGGCATTTGCCCGGATCGTGTAGCGGGCCAACGCCGTGACCGACGCCGCGGCGGGGCCGTGCCCGCACACGTCCCCCATGGCGACGGCAGTTGCCCCACTGTCGAGCGCGAACACGTCGTAGAAGTCGCCACCGACGGTGCCCTCTCCCGCCGCCCAGTACCGGACGGCCAGGTCGGCGATCCCGACCTCGGGGAGCTCCCCGGGAAGGAGACCGCGTTGCAACGCCTGGGCGATGAGGCGCTGGTCCTCACCGTGGCGCCGGTTCTCCAGGGCCGACGCCACCCGCCCGGCGAGGGCGCGCGCCAACGCCAGGTCATCGGTGTCGTATCGCTGATCTCCGGTCGAGACGAACTGCATGGCGCCGAACACGCGACCCCGCTTGGCGAGGGGAACGATGACCGACGACCGCAGGCCGAGCTCCCGCACGACGCCGGCGACACCCGGATCGAAGTCGATCCGGTCCAGGAGCCCAGGGTCGATGTCGGAGACCATCTCGGGCTCCCCGGTACGGATGACCGCCGCCATCCCACCCGGAGCAGCGGGGTCGTACGGGAATCGGGCTCGGAGCTCGGCGACGCGGGCGACCATGGCCGGATCGACGTGCGCCACCTCGAAGGTCGGCGAAGTCGCGGACTCATCGACGAGGCAGATGGCACACCAGTCACCGAGCCGGGGTACCGCCGAACGCGCCACCCGGCGCAGGATCTCTGACCGGGTCCCACAGTCGTTCAGTACCAGGTTGATCCCGGCCAGGAACTCCAAGCGCTCGCGCAACCAACGCTCGCGGGCCAGGCTGGCCTCCAGGCCCTGCTCGGCGGCTACCCGCTCGGTGACGTCTGCCACGCAGCCCGTCGCCCCGATCGCGGTCCCGGTTGTATCGACCAGGACACCACCGGCGTCCGAAACCCAGCGCACCGCACCGTCGGGTAGGAGCACCCGGTAGTCCAACCGGTAGCTGCGCCGGTCCCGGACAGCCTCCTCCACGGCCTCCCGGCACCGGTCTCGATCCCCGGGATGGACCAGCGCCAGCCAGTCGTCGAACCGGCCCCCGAACGAATCGGGTACCGCACCGAAGATCCGGCGGAGTGCAGCGTCCCACTCCACGCGCCCGGTCACCCGACTCCAACGCCAGGTGCCGAACCCCGCAGCCTCGACGGCCAACCGGAGACCGTCTGTGTCGACCGGTGCCTTACCTCCCTCACGCCCGCGCTCGGCAAAGCCAGGCAGGTCGGGCCCGGCGGTCACGACCTGCGAACCACCGGACCGGTCCGGATGCTCCGCACCGCAGGCGACAGTGGACATGGCACGCCTCCGATCGCCAGGGCTGGGCTCCTGCTACGCGCGGGGCCCACCGTACCCGAACGGACCGGAGCCGGCACGGGCGCCCGCCCGTGCACCACCCGCTACCCGGGCACACCGGGAGGCATCAGACGGCATACCAGCGAACACGCTGCCAGGCTCAGGGAGCCGATGCGGCCAGGCGGCCCGGCGGCCCGGCGACACCACGGCAGGTCGCGGGCGGCGCGGCCCAGCGCCCACCTGCGGTCACGCCGTGACCATACGCCGAGATGCCGGCCGAGAACGGGTCTTCCGGATGAGCCCGCGCGGCGGGCTCGACGCCATCGCAGAGAGATCGTGCAACGCGCAGCAACTGGAGCTGTTGTACATCGACAGCCTTGCCCCGCAGCCCTCGTGCGCACACACCCGACCGGGCGCGTACCGCCGCGGCGCCCCGGTGCCCCCGATGGGCTCCCCGGTGATCGACCCGCCCCGCAACACTCGCTCTTCCATGGCCGTCCCTCCTGATCGGTCTGTTGAGCGAGCCCTACCCACCCAGACAACCAGTCAAACGTCGGCACGCCCGGGACCAGCCCGCCGGCTCGACCCCCGCACCGCGTCTGGAGCCGTGACAGGAGCCGTGTTGCACGGTACATTGTCACACTGATCTGAGAGGTTTGCTCGAGGTCATAAGGTGCTGCGCGTCGGCAGCGGGTCTCCGGCGGGTCTGTGGTTTCGAAAGTAGATCGGGTAAGGCAACGTTCGGCGAGACGAGGTCCGTCTCGCTTCAGGCATCCGTGGGGGAGACGGCGATGCACCAGCAACAGTGGGGAGTGTGGGCGGACGGTGCTGCCGCAGGCCGCAACGTGGAAGCGCTCGGAGTAGGGGGGCAGTCATGAGGTTCCGGGACGCCTGGTCCTGGCTCGGTCTCAATCTGGGAAGGCGGGCCGGGACGGTCGCCGTCATCGGCCTGGCGCTGACCATCGTCCTCGGGTTGGGGATCACCCAGCTCACCTTCACGACGTCCAACGCGAGTTACCTGAACAACAACGACAAAGCACAGATCGAGAACCACGCTTACGTGAAGCGCTTCGGCGGGGATCCGATCGTCACGATGTTCACCATGCATCCCGGCACTACCGTCGACAACCTCTTCACGCCCCACAACATCGCCGCGTTCCAGTCGATCGGGGCGAAGCTCCACCGCGACCCGACGGTGTTCAGCGTGCTGACCCCGCTCGACGCCATCCAGTTGGCGGCCCGGATGGCAGGGACGAAACCGGGCGAGCAGGTGACGGACTCCCTAGCCAGCCGGATCCTGCTCTCCGCCGAGGCCCGCGAGGTCAACCCGGCGGCGCGGACGGCGAGAGCCGTGAACCTGGCCGCACTCCTCGGTGAGCTCAGCCTCCTGCCGCCGGCGAAACAGCACCTGTCCAATCCGGCGTGGATCCACTTCCTCGTCCACAACCCGAACGGGTCGATGCGGACCGCGATGTTCGCGTTCTTCCCGAACCCGCAGCACGCCGCCATGATCGTCTTCTTGAAAGGCCACCTCACGATCGCCCAGGAATCGGCGGCAGCGACCGCGGTGCAGGACATCGTCGGCCACGTCCATTTCCAGCACGCCACCACGTTGGTCACCGGCGTTCCGGCGCTGCTACGGACGATCAACAACTACCTGAAAGGCGGCTTCATCACACTGGGAGCGATCGCCGCCGGCATCATGGTCCTCATCCTGCTCCTGTTGTTCACCGTCCGGTGGCGGCTCCTCCCGTTCTTCATCGTCGCCATCGGTCTGATCTGGGCGTTCGGCGTCACCGGGTACTTCGGGGTGCCGCTCACCCTCGGGAGCATCGCCGGCCTCCCTGTCCTCCTCGGCGTCGGGATCGACTATGCGATACAGATGCACTCGCGCGTCGAGGAAGAGGTGGTGCTCGATCGCGCCGTCCACCCTGTCCAGGCCACCGCCAGGAACCTGGGCCCGGCGCTCCTCGTCGTCACGTTCGATGCCGTGTTCGCCTTCATCGCCCTCCTCTTCGCCAAGGTCCCGATGATCCGCCAGTTCGGGTGGCTCCTCATCATCGGCATCATCTCCGTGTGCCTCTGCAGCATCGTGGGTCCACTAGCCATCCTCGGTATCCGTGAGCACAAATCGCCGACGAAGGGGAAGGACTTCTCGAAGGGACGGCTGAGCCGCCTGGTCGTGTGGCTGAGCAGCGTTCCGGCAAGGTGGGCGCTCCCCTTCGCCGTCGTGGGCGTCCTGATCTTTGCCGGGGGCCTGGCCGTGGAAGGAAGGATCCAGCTCCAGACCGACCCACTCCAGTGGATCGACCCTGGCGCCACGGTGGTGCACAACATCGATTCCCTACGGGCCGGGATCGGCACCGACAACGAGCTCGGGGTCCTCGTCCACACCGACCATCCGTACTCCAACGCCACGGCCGACTACATCACGGCCCTCTCCAACCACCTGTACGCGAAGTACCCCAGCCTCCTCTACCAGGGAACCGGGCTCTACAACATCGCCTATGAGTTCAGCGCCGTGCCGGGGTCGACGCCCGTGCCCCCGACCGGCGCCATCGTGAAGGACCTCTACGACATCGCGCCGCCTGACATCCAGCGGACGCTTGTGACCAACGGGGGTCACGACCTGGGAATCGTCTTCGAGTCGAAGACGACGACCCTGGGCGAGCTCCAACCGGTCGTCACCGACCTCCAGGACAACGTCCACCCGCCAGCCGGTATCACGGAGGCGCCCGGCGGGATCGCCGTCGTCGGCGTCGGCCTCCTGGAGAACCTGGCCGAGTCCCGCGAGCTCCTCACCTACCTCTCGATCATCCTGGTCGGTCTGTTCCTGACCGCCCGCCTCCGGAGCCTTGTCCGCTCCCTACTCTCCCTGGTGCCCGTGCTCATCGCCGTGGGACTCGTGGCCGTCGTCGCCTGGGCGTTACACCTGGAGCTGAGCCCCATGACCGCCGTCTCCGGACCGCTCGTCGTGGCCGTGTGCACGGAGTTCACGTCGCTGATCCTCCTGCGTTTCGTCGAAGAGCGGGGGCGCGGGCTGAGCCCACGGGATGCCGTTACCACGACTGCGTCCCGGACGGGCCGGGCGTTCATGGTCTCGGGCATCACCGCCATCGCCGGGATCGCCGTCATCGCGTCGTCGCCGTGGCCTCTGCTGCGCGGCTTCGGGATCATCGTCGGACTCAACGTGGCGGTGGCACTGTTGAGCGCGCTCGTCATCCTCCCCCCAGTCCTGATCTGGGCCGAGGGCGACGGTCGGAACTACGTCTCGCGCGGCTTGACGCGCTACATCGAAGAGGAGTCGCGGAAGTCTCCCGCCGACATCGGTGGTGACCGCCCTCCGGGTGACGGGACGGAGCCGTCTGCCCCGAAGGCTCCCGCGCCGCTCTCATCGAACATGACACCCCGTTCCGCCGAGTAGACCGGTCGGGCGGCGGCGCCGGGTCAGGCACGGGCCGGGTTGGTCGAGTGTCGTGGGCGTCCGCCGGGTGCAAGGATGACGTCTAAGGGCGGCGTAGCCCGGCATGGCTCGAATCGAAAAGCAGGAGCAGAGGTATGGGATCTGTCCGACCGGGACGGGCACGTGGAGCAGGATCGTCCGGGACAGGCATGCCTGTCAACGGTCCTCCGGTCAATGGGACGGCGGGGAGGGCGGACCCGGGAACAGAAAGGCGGGGTGCAGTCCCCCACCTCGGGATGGCCGTGCTGTCGCTCATCCTCTTCTTGACGTTCCTCGACAACACGATCATCAGTGCCGTGCTCGCCAACGTCCAGTCGAGCTTCCACGCCGGCGTTGCCTCGCTCCAGTGGGTCGTCGGCGCCTACGCACTGACCTTCGCCGGGTTGATGCTCACGTGCGGGACCCTCGGCGACCTCTTCGGACGCAAGCGAGCGATGCTCGCCGGGGTGGTGGTCTTCTGCGCTGGGTCGGTGGTCTGCGCCTTGGCGACGGGGACACCGGAGCTGATCGGCGGCCGGGTGATCATGGGGATCGGGGCGGCAGCATCCGAGCCCGGCACGCTCTCGATGCTGCGCCACCTCTATCCGGAGCGGCGGCGACGGGCCCGCGCCCTCGGCGTGTGGGCAGCCGTCTCCGGCCTCGCACTCGCCCTCGGCCCCGTGATCGGTGGCGTGCTGGTCGGTCTGTGGTCGTGGCGAGCCGTGTTCTGGTTCAACCTGATCTTCGGCGTCATCGCGTTCGTGGCCGGCGTCATCGTGCTGCCCGAGAGCGCGGACCCAGCCCGGGCGAAGCTCGATCTAGGAGGTTTCATCCTCGGCGCGCTCGCCATCGGATCGGCCACCTTCGCCACCATCGCCGGGGAGAGCTCGGGCTACATCAACTCCCCCATCCTCGCCATCTACGCGATCTCGGTCCTCTCCCTGGTGGCGTTCGTCGCCATCGAGCACCGGGCCGAGAACCCGATGCTGAACGTCCGGTACTTCTCCCGACGACCGTTCACCGGTGCGCTCGTCGTGGCGTTCACCACCTACTTCTCCATCTTCTCGATCTTCTTCTTCGTCGCCCTCTACCTCGAAGAGGTGGGCTCGACCACCCCCTACACGCTGGCGTTGGACTTCCTCCCCCTGCTTGTCGGCATGGTCGTCGCTGCCCTCGTGGCCGGCCGGTGGGTGGCGGCGGTAGGAGCAAGGGTGCCGATGGTGCTCGGGTGCCTCGTCGCCGCCGTGGGCGTCATCCTCACCGAGGTGGTGATCACACCTCACGCCGGCCCGCTCACCATCGGCTGGCCCCTGGCCATCGGCGGGATCGGCTTCGGGATCGCCATCGTGCCGGTGACGTCGTCGGCACTGACCGCCCTGCCCGGCGAGCACTCCGGCATGGCGGCGTCGGGTACCAATACGGCCCGGGAGCTCGGAGCGGTGGCCGGTGTCGCCATCCTGGGCTCGGTCGTCAACGGTCAGCTGACCGTGCAACTGATCAAGCGCCTGACTGCGCTCCACATCCCGAAGAGCTTCCAGTCCGTCGTCATCACCGACGTGACCACCGGAAGCATCAGTTCGAACGCAGCGAAGTTCGGCAAGGAGAACCGCTCCCTCCAGGTGATCATCGACAAGGTCGTCGGTGCGGCCTATGGCGCGTTCTCCCACGGCCTGGACCTTGCCCTCCTGGCGGCCGGCGCCCTCCTCCTGGCTTCGGCCGTCGTGGCCTACTTCACGGCGGCCTCGGTCCGGGAAGCACCTTCGATCGGCCAGAGATGACCACTGGTTTCCCAGGCGGGCTAACCTCGGCCGGCGCCCACGAGACACCGCGATTCCCTGGTCAGCGGGGTGCAGCAGGCCGGTGTGGAAGCGACCATAGCCAGCAGACGGGATCGACCCGCCTGCGCCACGAGGTGGGGTGAGAACGGTCGCGCCGCCAGACGAGACCGGCTCGCCGGCGCGCTGGTCCCTCCGGGCGCTCTCGAGCGGGCGGCAGCGGCGGCGTGTGTGGACCACCACCGGCCGGGCACACATCGAGATCCGGGGTGGGCGGCGGGCGGGCCTGGACGGGTACACCCGCCACCTGGTCCGTGCGCTGGAATCGCTCGACTCCGTGCAGTGGGCCGAGGTCAACTCCGTGGCCGGTCGGGTGGTCGTCGCCTTCGACCCCGACGGTGCCGATCTCGACGATCTTGTCGACGCCGTCGAGGGTGTCGAAGAGGCGCACGACCTCCGCCGGGAGCGTTTCTCCCACGAACGGCCCGAGCACCCCGGGGACATCGAGCCACTCCGCAGGAACGTCATCGCGCTGGGCGCCGACGTGCTCGGGCTCGGGGTCTCCACGTTCGGCCAGTTCCTCGGAGTGACCCCACTTCCGACCGAGCTGGCCGCGCTCGTGTCCCTGGCCGAGAGCGAGCCCCGGATCCGCCGCTACCTCGACCATCACCTCGGCCCCGCAGCCAGCGAGGTCGGGCTGGGGGTGGCCAATGCGTTCGGCCAGGCGTTCTCCCAGGGACCGGCCGGTCTACTCGTCGACATGGCGAACCGGGGAACCGTGATCGGCGAGATCCGCGCCCACCGTACGCTGTGGCGGGAACGCGAGCCGGCGCTGGCCGCTCGCCGGCACGGTGCACTCGGCCCGATCCGCCGCGAGCCCCGGCCGACCGGTGTCCCTCGGGGTCCGATCGAGCGCTATACCGATCGTGCGTCGGTGGCCACCCTGGCCGCCTTCGGCGTGACCCTGGCCGCCACGGGCCGGCCCCGGCTGGCTGCCAGCGCGTTCGTCGCCGGCGTCCCGAAGGCCGCACGGCTGGGAAGGGAGGCCTTTGCCGCCCAGACCGGCCGGATACTGGCCGGACGCGGCGTGCTCGTCATGGACAGGACCGCCCTCCGACGCCTGGATCGCGTGAACACGGTGCTGCTCGACGCCAACGTGGTCCGCACCGGGCCTTCGTGCATCGGCATGGTCGAGCCGGCCGGGGGCATCCGGGCCTCCGGCGGAACGACCACTCCGCCGGGCGGGCTCTCCACCATCACCAGCCGGCTCGGAGGCCTGTTCGACGCGGGCGACCCCCTCACTCCACGCCGCCGGGGTCAGTGGCAGCTGGCACCCTTCGGCCAGCCCGGGACGACGGCCGATCGCGGGGTGGCCGCCCGGGCTCGTGCCCTGGGAAGGGAAGGGACGAAGGTCCTCGCGCTCTCCCGCCGCGACCACGTCGTGGCGCTGGTCACGATCCGTGACGAGCTCGACCCGGCCGCACCCGCGCTCGTCGCCGCGGCGAAGCGATCCGGGTTGGCCGTGCTCGTCGCCGGAGGAGGGCGGTCCCTACAGCACCAACTCGGGGTGGAGGGAGCTCCCGGGGGACGACGGCTGCGCCGGGCGGTCCGGGACCTCCAGGCCGGAGGAGGGGTCGTTCTGCTCGCCTCGGACGGGAACAGTCGCGGTGCCCTCGCCGCCGCCGACTGCGGTTTCGGCCTTGCTCGGACTGGGGTCGAGCCACCGTGGGACGCTCATCTCCTGGCCGGGGAAGACCTCCGCCCCGCTCTCTATCTGGTCGAAGCGATCCGGGCAGCGCGGACGGTGTCCAGGCGAAGTGCCAGCCTCTCGCTGGCTGGATCGGGCATCGGCGCGGCATGGGCGGTGGCAGGGCTCCCGGCTACGGCCGCCAGGAGGGCGTCGTTGCCGGTGAACGTGGCGGCGCTCGTGGCACAGGCGAGCTCGACGGTGACCGCCCGTGCTGTCGGGCGCCGAACAACCGCCACCGCCCCCCCCACGGCCGAACCGTGGCATGGCATGGCTCCCAGGGAGGTGATCGACGCCCTCGCCACCTCGGCGGGAGGGCTGAGTGCCGGTGAAGCCGAGCGGCGGTTCGAGCCGCGCCAGGCGCCCAGTTCGGCTCTCGCCCGGCTGGGTCGTGCCGTCGTCGCAGAGCTCGCCAACCCGATCACTCCCCTGCTGGCCGTGGGTGCCGGGTTGTCGGCTGCAGTCGGTTCGGTGACCGATGCCGCACTGGTCACCGGCGTCACGGGCGTGAACGCGGCGATCGGGGCCGCCCAGCGCCTGCGGGCCGAAGTCTCTCTCGAGCGCCTGGCCGATGCCAGCGCCGCCGTCGTCGGGGTGCGCCGCGACGGGATACGCGTCGAGGTGCACCAGGAGCGAGTCGTCCGCGGTGACGTGCTCGAACTACGGGCGGGAGATCAGGTTCCGGCCGACTGTCGGATCCTCGAGGCCTGCTCCTGCGAGGTCGACGAGTCCTCGCTCACCGGCGAGTCGCTCCCGGTCGCCAAGCACGCGACCGCGACGCCGGGAGCAGCAGTGGCCGACCGCCAGTGCATGCTCTACGAGGGCACCACCGTGGTCACAGGCTCCGCTCTCGCCGTCGTGGTGGCCGTCGGGAGCAGCACCGAGGCCAGGCGGGGTCTCGCCGACGCTCCCGAGCCCCCACCGAGCGGCGTCGAGGCCAGGCTGGCGACACTGACCAGCCTGACCGTTCCGGTGACCGTGGCGAGCGGTGCCGCCGTTGCGGGCCTGGGGATCGCCCGCGGGGTGACTCCCCGCCGCGCCATCAGCTCGGGGGTCGGTCTGATGGTGGCGGCCGTCCCCGAGGGGCTCCCGCTCCTGGCCAGCGGCGCGCAGCTGGCGGCAGCCCGGCGGCTGGCCACACGGGACGCGCTCGTGCGCAATCCCCGGACCATCGAGGCGCTGGGCCGGGTCGACACGCTCTGCTTCGACAAGACCGGGACGCTCACCGCCGGCCACATCGCCGTCCAACGAGTATCGGACGGGGTCACCGACGAGCCGACCGGTGCACTGGGCGCACGAGGGCGGGCCGTGCTCTGCACCGCGCTCAGGGCCAGTCCACCCGGAGACGGGGACGAGGTCCTCCGGCACGCGACTGACCGGGCCGTGGTCGAGAGCGCACGATCGGTCGGGGTGGACCGCGGTGGCTGGACGCAGGGGAGCGAGTTGGCCTTCGAGTCCAACCGCGCCTTCCACGCAGTCGTCGGGACGGGGAGCGATGGGCCGTCGGTGGCAGCGAAGGGAGCGCCCGAGGTGATCCTTCCCCGCTGCGCCACATGGCGGAGTCCCTCTGGAACCGTCCCCATGGACCGACGCGTTCTCCGCCGGCTCGATGCCGAAGTCGAGCGACTCGCCCGCCGGGGCCTCCGGGTGCTGGCAGTGGCCGAGCGCCCGGCTCGGAACGGAGGCCTGCTCGTCGACGCCCGGGTCTCCGAGCTCGAGCTCCTCGGGTTCGTGGCGTTGGCGGACCACGTGCGCCCGACGGCGGCGGCTGCCGTGGCCGATCTCGGCAGGGCGGGAATCCGGGTGGCGATGATCACCGGTGACCACCCGAGCACGGCCCGGGCGGTGGCAGAGGAGCTCGGGATACTCGGGTCCCAGCCCGTGCTGACCGGGCCAGACATCGATGCCATGGGCGATGACGCGCTCGAGGCGGTAGCCACCGGGACATCGGTGTTCGCCCGCGTGACCCCCGCACACAAGGTCCGGATCGTCGAAGCACTCCAACGTGCTGGTCGGGTGGTGGCGATGACCGGCGACGGTGCCAACGATGCCCCGGCGATCCGCCTTGCCGACGCCGGGATCGCGTTGGGCCGCCGGGGAGCTCCGGCTGCCCGAGAAGCGGCAGACCTGGTCGTCCTGGATGACCGGATCGAGACCCTCGTCGACGCCATCGTCGAGGGGCGGGCGATGTGGGCGTCGGTGCGCGACGCGCTCGCCATCCTCGTTGGCGGCAACATGGGCGAGGTCGCGTTCAGCATCGTCACGGCCGCGATCACCGGCTCGAGCGCCCTGGGCGCCAGGCAGTTCCTTCTCGTGAACCTCCTCACCGACCTGGCCCCGGCGATGGCGATCGCCCTGCGACCGCCGTCGGGCCGGAGCCCGGAGTCCCTGCTCCACGAGGGACCCGACGCCTCCCTCGGTTCGGCCCTCGCCGGCCAGATCGCCCTGCGGGCAGCCACGACCGCAAGTGGGGCGACCGGAGCGTGGCTCGTGGCTCGGGCGACGGGACGCAGGCGCAGGGCCTCCACCGTCGCCCTGGCGGCGCTGGTCGGGACGCAGCTCACCCAGACGGTGGTGGCGGGGTCGCACAGCCCGCTCGTGATCGCCACGGCCCTGGGATCGGGCGCCGTCCTTGTCGGCGCAATCCAGACCCCTGGGGTCAGCCAGTTCTTCGGATGCACCCCGCTCGGTCCAGTGGCGTGGGGAATCGTGGGGGCGGCCACGGGCATCGCCACCGTCGGCTCGATCGTGGTGCCGCCGGTGGTCTCCAGGATCGCCGGCAGTGCCCCGCCTTCGGGCGGGCCAGCCCTCTGAGGATCGGGCCCGTCGACTCGCTGGCGGGGGCTCGCCGGCGAGTGCTCGAGATCGTCGGAGGCGCATGTTTGGAACGGTCCTAGACGGGTAGAGGCACCGGGGTCGCTACGGTGACCACGATTCCCCCCAACCCGGCAACGGCCCCGCCACCCCCGCG
>DAHXOA010000147.1 GCA_027365145.1 Acidimicrobiaceae bacterium
CCGCCCGCACAACAGCCGGTCTGGCCCGACGAAGACGAGCTCAAGCGCGTCCATGCCCGCCTCAGTGCGCTCCCCCCGCTGGTCTTCGCCGGCGAGGCACGGCGGCTGACCGGCGCACTCGCCGAGGCGGCCTCGGGGCGAGCGTTCCTCCTCCAGGCGGGCGACTGCGCCGAGTCGTTCACCGAGTTCACAGCGGACGGCATCCGGGACAAGCTCAAGGTCATCCTCCAGATGGCGGTCGTGCTGACATATGGCGCCGGTGTCCCCGTCGTGAAGCTGGGGCGCATCGCCGGACAGTTCGCCAAACCCCGGTCGTCACCGACCGAGCTGGTCGACGGCGTCCTCCTCGACTCGTTCCGGGGCCACATGGTCAACGACGACCTCGCCGACCAGGCGGCGCGGATCCCCGATCCGAACCGGCTGGCGACCGCGTACCAGCAGTCGGTGGCCACCCTCAACCTGCTGCGCGCGTTCACCAAAGGGGGGTTCGCCGACCTCAACCAGGTCCACGCCTGGAACCAGCAGTTCGTGGCTTCCTCCAACCAGGGGCGCCGCTTCGAGGACATCGCCGAGGGAATCGACCGGGCCCTGCGGTTCATGGCCGCCTGTGGCATCGACCTCACCGGTGAGGACACGCTGCATCAGGTCGACTTCTGGACCAGCCACGAGGCGCTCATCCTCGACTACGAGGAGGCGCTGACCCGGCGCGACTCGCTCACCGGGGACTGGTACGACTGCTCCGCACACCTGCTGTGGGTGGGCGAGCGAACCCGCCAACTCGACGGGGCGCACTGCGAGTTCCTCTCCGGCATCCACAATCCGGTCGCCTCCAAGGTCGGTCCCACCGCGACCCCCGACGACGTGATCGGGCTGTGCGAACGGCTCAACCCGGCCCGGGTCCCCGGCCGCCTGACTCTCATCACCCGGTTCGGCGCCGGCGCCATCGAATCCGGGTTGCCGCCGCTCCTGCGGGCGGTGCGGGACGAGGGGCATCCCGTGGTGTGGACCTGCGACCCGATGCACGGCAACACGTTCACCGCCGAGGAGGGCCGCAAAACACGACGATTCGACGACATCTTCGCCGAGCTGCGGGGCTTTTTCGCCGCGCACCGAGAGGTGGGGACCTGGCCGGGCGGGGTGCACATCGAGCTGACCGGAGACGACGTGACCGAGTGCCTGGGTGGTGTCGGGGACATCGCTGAAGACCAGCTCGGGCTCCGTTACACCACGACCTGCGACCCCCGGCTCAACGCCCGGCAGTCTCTCGATCTGGCGTTCGGACTGGCCGAACTCCTGCGCGCCTGACCGCGAGCGGGCTCGCCGGTCATTGACCTTGCGGCCGACACCCACCACAATGGAGTCTTCACTCGCGTCCCGGCAGACAACTGCAGGCGACGGTCCTACGGTCGCACCGGCGGAATGAGCGTGGCCCCGACCAATGGAGAAGCAGTCTCGATGAACGTGCCAACCACTCGTGCCCGCAGGCGGGGACCGCACCGCGCGACGAGGGCGATCCCCCTGCGGAGGTTCGCGGTGGCGCTGGCCACCTCGGCCGTGCTCGGCACCAGTGTCCTTTCCGGAGTTGGCGCGCTTCGGACGTCCGATGCTGCAGCGGCGCCGGCGACCGTCACCTCGAGAGCACCGGTCGCCGCGTACTGGCTGGTGGCCTCGGACGGGGGCATCTTCTCTTTCGGTGGCGCGCCGTTCTACGGATCGACCGGCGGGTTGAAGCTGAACAAGCCCATCGTGGGCATGGCCCGGGGCCCGGGCGGGGCCGGGTACTGGCTCGACGCTTCCGACGGGGGGATCTTCGCCTTCGGTGACGCGACGTTCCACGGCTCCATGGGTGGTACCCACCTGAACCAACCAGTGGTGGGCATGGCCGCCACCCCGGACGGCCAGGGCTACTGGCTGGTGGCCCGTGACGGGGGGGTCTTCGCCTTCGGGGACGCCGCCTTCTACGGTTCCATGGGCGGCATCCACCTGAACAAGCCGGTGGTAGGGATGGCCGCCACCCCCGACGGCAAGGGCTACTGGCTGGTGGCCTCGGACGGGGGGATCTTCGCCTTCGGAGACGCCGCCTTCCACGGCTCCACCGGTAGCTTGCACCTCAACGAACCAGTCGTCGCGATGGCCGCCATGCCGGACGGCCAGGGCTACTGGCTGGTGGCGGCGGACGGGGGGATCTTCGCTTTCGGGGACGCGGGCTTCCACGGCTCACTCGGTGGAGTGCCGCAGATCCACCCCGTGGTGGCTATCACCAGCACCCCTGACGGGGGCGGGTACTGGTTCACCAACACCAACGGGGCGGTCACCTCCTTCGGCGACGCCGTCTACTGGGGATCCGCGCCCCAGGTGTTGAACCAACCGGTGGTCGGCATGGCCGAGACGGCCGGTACCGGCAACTTCACCGGCTCGGCCTACCTCTCCGGCTCCTTCGGCTACGACGTGTCCAACTATCAATGCAGCGACCAACCCAGCCAACCGCACGCGTTCGAGCTGGTCGAAGCGGTCGGAGCGTCGTTCGGGACCACCAACCCGTGCCTGGCCGCCGAGGCTGCACAGGCGGGTGCCGGACTCAACCTCTACGCCTTCCTCACCTTCACCACCGCACCCTCGTCACGCGACCCGGCCTGTGCCGCCACCGCTTCCCCCACTGCTTGCAACGCCGGCTTCGATGCGGCAGTCCAGGCCTATGAGCAGGCGGCCGCGGCGGGAATCAACACGGCAGTGCCATGGTGGCTCGATGTCGAAGGTGCGACGACGTTCTGGTCGACCGACACCGCGGCCAACGCCTCGCTCGTCCAGGGAGCCATCGACGGGCTCCGTTCCGAGGGGCTGAACAGCGTCGGCATCTACGCCAGCCCCGGGGTGTGGAACAGCATCGTCGGGGACTACCAGCCGGCAGTCCCCTACTGGGCGGCATCGTGGCAGTTCGACCCGGGGATCACCTGCGCCAACGTTCGATCCTTGTTCCCCCAGGCACGCCTTCCGACCGGTCCGGTCCAGATCGTCCAGTACAGCTCGCCCGACTACCCGTTCGCACTCGGAGGGATGAGCACGCTCTTCGACGACGACTACGCCTGCTGAACCGCCGGCTCCCCGGGTCCGGCGCTCTCGTCGAGCACGACAGGCTCGACCGGCTCGACGCCCGCTGACCGTTCGAGGTGGCTCGCGTCGTTGTAGGCCACCAGCCGCCACGCGGCCTCCCCTACCTCCCAGGTGGTCATCGAGGCGTGCCGGGTCGCCAACCCGAGCCGGGCTCCGTCGCGGCCACCGACGATCGGCAGCATCGCCAGCATCGAGGCCTCCACCACCCCGGCGTGGCACGCCACCACCACCAGCTCGCCGGCGTGGCGGGCGGCCAGGGTCTCGAGCGTGGCGGCCACCCGTCGCACGAACCCGGTCCAGCTCTCCCCGCCCGGGGCGATCGGGTGGTCGGGTGTCGTGTCCCACCCCGGGTCGCCGAACCTCACCGCGAACTCGTTCCAGGTGAGCCCGTCCGCCTCCCCGGGGTGCAGCTCGCACAGGCCGCAGTCCCGGCGGACCGGAGGCTCCGGGCCCCGGGATCGGCCCGGCCCCCGGGATCGCAGGGCGGGGGCGATCAGTGCCGCGGTCTCGATCGCCCTCGGCAGCTCGCTGGCGTAGAGCGCACGTGCCCCGGCCAGCTCTCCCGTCGACTCCAGGCGGTGGCGCAGCGCCTCGACCTGGCCGACGCCGCGCTCGGTCAGCCCCTGGCAGCCCACCCGGCCGCCACAGACGCCCGACACGTTGCACACCGCCTCGCCGTGGCGGACCAGGACCAGCCGAGCTGCGGCCTCGACCGGCCCGACCGGGACGGTCCGGATCCCCGCCGGTGGGGCGCCCCCGGACGCCACCGAACGGGGCGCGCCGGAGAGCGCGTCGAAACCCCCACCCGGGGCGGGATCGCTCATGCCAGCTCACCCACGAACTGCTCGAGTTGGCGGAGGGTCCGGCACTCGATGACCTCGTCGCAGTGGACCGCGTACTCGCCCACGATCGAGTCACCCGAGTCCCAGTAGGCACGGGGCTCCGGGTTCAGCCAGTACACGTGGCGGGCCCGGTCCCGCAGCTCCTTGACCACCCACGCCTGCGAGGCGTGGTAGTTGTTCCGGGCGTCGCCGAGGAGGAGCACGCTGGTGCGGGGCGTGATCTCCTCGCCCCAGCGTTCCCAGAACACGCTGAAGGCGTGGCCGTAGTCCGAGTGGCCGTCCACCCACACCACGTCGGCCTCGGTGTTGATCCGGTGCACCGCGTCCACCGGGTCGTCGGCGTGCTCGAAGAAACGGGTGACCTCGTCGATGCCGTCGATGAACACGAAGCTGCGCACCTTGGAGAACTGCGAGCTGATCGCGTGCACCAGGTGGAGGGTGAACCGGGCGAAGGAAGCCACCGAACCGGAGATGTCGGCGATGACCACGATCTCCGGCTTGGCCGGCCGCGGGTAGCGGAACTTGGGATCGAGCGGCACCCCGCCGGTCGAGAGCGAATGGCGCACGGTGCTGCGGAAGTCGAGCGCGCCCTTGCGTCCGTGGCGGCGCTTGCGGGCCAGCCGGACCGCCAGCTTCCTCGAGAGCGGCTGCAGCGCCTTGCGCAGGGCGACCAGCTCGTCCCGGGTGGCGTGCATCACGTCCACGTCCTCGGGCAGCGGCTTGCGCAACGACTTGGCCAGCGCCTCGCTCCCTCGGTCCTCCACCAACCTCCGGCGGATCTCGTGCTCGATCTCCTCGCGCAGCTGGTCGATCCGGGCCCGGAGCTCGTCGCGCAGCAGGCGCTCCTCCAGCGGGGTCAGTCCGACCGCCGCACCGGGCGCCACACCGGCATCACCCGGGGGATCCGGCTCCCCGGCGGGCGCGGCCCGGTGCCGGGCCTCCTCCACCAGGCGTTCGAGCAGCGTGTCCAGGTCGAGGTTCCGCAGCGTCCGGTAGAGGTAGTAGGTCCCACCCACCGGCCGGCCCGGTTCCATGCCGGCGTAGCGGGCCACCGCCTGGCGGGCGACCGCCGCCATCATCGCCCCGTTGGCGCCGGCCAGCGCCTTGTACAGCAGGTCGGCCAGCTCCTCGGCGGACATCCCCTCCGCCCCGCCGCCTCCCCGGCCCCGACCGGTCCCGGTCCCGCTCCCCGCCGCCGGCTCCGGCGGCCGCTCGGTGTCGCTCCCGTTCCCGTCACCCTCCGGCTCCTCCCCCTCGATCGAGTAGCCGGGGCCCCGGACGGAGAAGTAGATCTCGAACGCCGTCTCGTAGGCCTTCCAGTGGGTCGACGACTTGACCAGGCTGGCACCGAGTGCGTACTTGAGGCCCTCGCGGTCTTCGAGCGGGACGTGGCGCAGCGCCTCCGCCGCGTCGAGGTGCTCGGTCAGCGACACCGGGATCCCGGCGGCCCGCAACTCGGCCACGAACCCGGTCAGCAGGTCCAGCACGTCGGCCGCCCCCGGTCTCAGCCGGCCGGATCGACGCCGGCCAGCTCCTTGGCGGCCCGCTCGATGTCGGACCGGTACTTGAGGAGGATGTGGAGCGTGTCCCGGGCCTGCTCCGCGTCGACCGACTCCACGCCCAGCAGCACCAGGGTCCGGGCCCAGTCCAGGGTCTCCGAGACCGACGGGTGCTTCTTCAGGTCGAGGGTCCGCAGCGACCGCACGATGCGGGCCACCTGGTCGGCCAGCGAGGCGCTGATCCCCGGCACCCTCGTCTCGACGATGGCCCGCTCCCGTTCGAGCTGCGGGTAGTCGATGTGCAGGTACAGGCACCGCCGCTTCAGCGCCTCGGAGAGCTCCCGGGTGTTGTTGGAGGTGAGGAAGACCAGGGGTATCTGGGTGGCCCGCACGGTGCCCAGCTCCGGGATGGAGACCTGGTACTCCGAGAGGATCTCGAGGAGCAGCGCCTCGGTCTCGAGCTCCACCCGGTCGACCTCGTCGATGAGCAGCACTACCGGGTCCGGGGCTCGGATGGCGTCGAGCAGGGGCCGTGCCAGCAAAAACTCCTCCGAGAAGATGTCCTCTTCGAGCGCCTGCCACTCCGACCCGCTCCCCGCCTGGATCCGGAGCAGCTGCTTCTTGTAGTTCCACTCGTAGAGCGCCTTCGACTCGTCGAGGCCCTCGTAGCACTGGAGACGGATGAGGCGGCTCCCGGTGAGCCGGGCCACCGACTTGGCCAGCTCGGTCTTGCCGGTGCCGGCCGGTCCCTCGACCAGCACCGGCTTGGCCAACCGGTCGGCCAGGTAGACCGCCCCGGCGATCCCCTCGTCGGCCAGGTAGCTGACGCCGGCCAGTCCCCGGCGGACCCCGTCGATCGACTCGAACCGGGGTGCTCCGGCCTGGGGGAACCCCGACAGGGGGGTGTCGGTCCGCGCCGCGCCCGTGGGGTGCCGAGACGCGGGCTCGGCCGCGCCCCCGGCCGCGCTCACGACCGCACCTGCCCGTCCCCCTGCACCACGTACTTGACGCAGGTCAGGGCCCGCAGCCCCATGGGACCTCGGGCGTGGAGCTTCTGGGTGGAGATGCCGATCTCCGCGCCCAGGCCGAACTCCTCGCCGTCGACGAAGCGGGTGGAGGCGTTGACCACCACCGCGGCCGCGTCGACCTCGGTGGTAAAGCGGGTGGCTGCTGCCAGGTCCTGGGTGATGATGGCCTCCGAATGTCCGGTTCCGAAACGGGCGATGTGATCGAGCGCGGCGTCGAGGTCGTCCACCACCGCGATGGCCAGGGTCGGGCCGAGGAACTCGGTGGCGTACGCCTCCTCCCCGGCGACGCCCGCGGTGGGGACCAGCCGACGGGTGGCGGAGTCACCCAGCAGCTCCACCCCCTCCAACAGGGCCGCCAGCCCCGGCAGGAACGCGGGGGCCACCGACCGGTGCACCAGCAGCGTCTCGAGCGCGTTGCAGACACCGGGCCGGTGCAGCTTGGCGTTGGCGACCACCGAGCCGGCCATGGCCAGGTCCGCAGCGGCGTCCACGTAGAGGTGGCAATTGCCGGCGCCGTCGAGGATGTAGGGCACCGAAGCGTGCGTCTTGACCGCCTCCACCAGGGAGGGGCCGCCCCGGGGGATCAGGCAGTCGATCCATCCGTCGAGCTGCATAAAGCCGATCGCCGCGTCGTGACTGGTCTCTTCGACCAGGCCGATCGCCCCCTCCGGAAGGCCGGCCTTGTCGAGCCCGTCGTGGAGGAGCCCCACCACGACCTGGTTGGTGGCGAGCGCGGAGGCGGATCCCCGGAGCAACACAGCGTTCCCCGACTTCAGGCAGAGCCCGGCGGCGTCGCTGGTCACGTTGGGTCGGTTCTCGTAGACGATCCCGACCACGCCGAGCGGCACCCGGACCTGGCTGATCCGCAGCCCGTTGGGTCGGACCCAACCGCCGGTCACCTCCCCCACCGGATCGGGGAGAGCGGCCACCTGGCGGAGCCCGGCCGCCATGGCCTCCACCCGACGCGGGTCGAGCCGCAGCCGATCGAGCGAGGTGTGCTCGGCCCCGCCGGACTCGGCCCCGGCGACGTCGAGGCGGTTGGCGTCCAGGATACGGTCGACGGACTGCTCCAGCAGGTCGGCCGAGC
>DAHXOA010000149.1 GCA_027365145.1 Acidimicrobiaceae bacterium
CTGAACAAGCCCATCGTCGGCATGGCGGCCGTGCCCGGTGGGGGTGGCTACTGGGAGGTGGCCTCGGACGGTGGCATCTTCTCCTTCGGGGACGCCCAGTTCTACGGGTCGACCGGTTCGATCGTGCTCGCCAAGCCGGTGGTGGGCATGGCCTCGACATCCACCGGGGCCGGGGCCGGGTACTGGATGGACGCCTCAGACGGGGGCATCTTCTCCTTCGGAAACGCCCAGTTCTGCGGATCGGTTCCCGGCGTCCTCTCGCAGAGCAATGGCTTCGACTGACCAGCGAGCGGGCCGGCTCCGCCCCGCCGTCGCGGCGGTGGCGGTGGCGGTGGCCACGATGCTCGCGTCGTTCCTCGTCGGAGCGGTGACCGCCGGGGTGGCTTCCGCCTACCCGTCGCCGACCGTGCCGTTCGAAGGCTACGGCTGGGGTCCCGGGGTCGGGATGGGCCAGTGGGGCGCGCTGGGCTACGCCCTGAACGGCACCGGCTACGAGGCCATCCTCGACCACTTCTACGGCGGCACGGCGCTGGCTCCGCTCACGAGCGCCCAGGATGCCACCGAGATCTCGGTGGCCATCACGGAGAACGCCGGGAACACCGTGATCGTCACGTCCGCCTCGCCGTTCACCGTGGCGGGCACGCCGGTGCCGGCGGGTGGGGCGGCCATGATGAGCCTGGTCGGAGGGGGCTGGGAGGTGTTCGTCGGTTCCGGTTGTGCGGGACCCTGGAAGAATCAGGTGGCCACGCACGTCACCGACCCGACCGCGGTGCCGTCGGTGACGCCGCCCCTCGGTGACCCGAGCACGGCCGCGGACGTGCTCCAGCTCTGTCAGGCCGGCGGGAACCTCCCCCTGCGGGGCACCATCGAAGGCACGACGAACTCGGCGGGTGCGCCGAGGACGGTGAACACCCTCCCCCTGGAGGACTACGTCGCCGACGTGGTCCCCTCGGAGTCCCCGGCGTACTGGGGCACGCTCGGTGGCGCCGGTCCGCAGGGCCAGGCGTGGGGCTTCCAGGAGCTCGAGGCCCAGGCGGTGGCCGCCCGGTCCTACGTCATGGCAGAGCTGGTGGCGGACGGCGGTCCGGGCTACTTTCACTATGCCGATATCTGCGACCTGGCCTGTCAGACCTACCGGGGCACCGTCAACGAGAACGCGCTGTCCACCCTGGCCGCCACCGACACCGCCGGACAGGTGATGAAGTTCACCTCCGGACCCTCCGCCGGAGCGATCGCCTCCACCCAGTACTCGGCCTCCACCGGTGGCTACACCGCCGGTGGCACCTTCCCTGCCGTGGTCGATGCCGGCGACTCGGTGTGCGTCCCGACCGCCTGTAACCCGAACCACGACTGGACGGCGTCCGTCCCCGTGTCGACCATCCAGTCGACCTGGCCCCAGCTCGGCACCCTCCAGTCCATCTCCATCACCGGGCGGAACGGCCTCGGCGCCTACGGCGGGAGGGTGACCACGATGGTCCTGCTGGGATCGCACGGTGACGTGTCGCTCACCGGCGATGCCTTCGCCGGAGCGCTCGGTCTGAGGTCGAACTGGTTCACGGTCCAGAACTCCCTGACCGCGCCGGTCGTGGGGATGGCGGCGGCGGCCGGGCACGGCTACAACGAGGTCGGGGTCGACGGCAACATCTACACCTTTGGGGATGCGCCGGCGGCCGGGTCGATGGCAGGCATCCCACTGAACAAGCCCATCGTCGGTATGGCGGCCGTGCCCGGTGGGGGCGGCTACTGGGAGG
>DAHXOA010000054.1 GCA_027365145.1 Acidimicrobiaceae bacterium
GAGCCGACCACCTTCGCCACGGCGTCGCGGGAGCGCACCAGTGCGGTGCCCCCACCGGCGACGATGCCCTCTTCGACGGCGGCACGGGTAGCGGAGAGCGCGTCCTCGATGCGGTGCTTCTTCTCCTTCAGCTCCACCTCGGTGGCGGCACCGACCTTCACGACGGCGACGCCGCCGGCCAGCTTCGCCAGCCGCTCCTGGAGCTTCTCACGGTCCCAGTCGGAGTCGGTCTCGTCGATCTCCCGCTTGATCTGGGCGATACGACCCTTCACGTCGTCCTGGACGCCACCGCCCTCGACGATGGTCGTGTCGTCCTTCGTGACGATGACCCGGCGGGCCTTCCCGAGCAGGTCGATCGTCGTACCCTCCAGCTTGAGGCCGATCTCCTCGGAGATCACCTGGCCGCCGGTCAGCACCGCCATGTCCTGGAGCATCGCCTTGCGGCGCTCACCGAAGCCCGGCGCCTTCGTGGCCACCGAGGTGAACGTTCCCCGGATCTTGTTGACGACCAGGGTGGCAAGCGCCTCGCCCTCGACGTCCTCAGCCACGATGAGCAATGGCTTCCCGGTCTGCATGACCTTCTCCAGCACCGGCACGAGGTCGTGGACGGCACTGATCTTCTGGTTGGCGAAGAGGATGAGCGGGTCGTCGAGGACCGCTTCCTGCCGCTCGGCGTCGGTGACGAAGTACGGGGACAGGTAGCCCTTGTCGAACTGCATGCCCTCGGTGAACTCGAGCTCGATGCCGAAGGTGTTGGACTCCTCCACGGTCACCGTGCCGTCCTTCCCCACCTTGTCGATGGCATCGGCGAGCACCTCACCGATGGCGGCATCGGCAGCGGAGATGGAAGCCACCTGGGCGATCTCCGTCTTGGAGTCGATCTCCTTCGCCTGGTCCCGGATGGACTCGACGGCGGCGGCGACCGCCTTGTCGATGCCCTTCCGAAGGGCCAGCGGGTTGGCGCCGGCGGCCACGTTGCGCAGACCCTCCTTGATGAGGGCCTGGGCCAGCACGGTGGCGGTGGTGGTACCGTCGCCGGCGACGTCGTTGGTCTTCGTCGCCACCTCCTTCACCAGCTGGGCGCCCATGTTCTCGAAGACGTCCTCCAGCTCCACCTCACGGGCGATGGAGACGCCGTCGTTGGTGATGGTCGGCGCGCCGAACTTCTTCTCGATCACGACGTTGCGGCCCTTGGGCCCCAGGGTGACCTTGACGGTATCGGCCAGCTTGTTCACGCCGGCCTCCAGGCCGCGACGGGCGGCCTCGTCGAACTTCAGGATCTTCGGCATCACTTACCTACCTTTGCCAGCACGTCCCGGCTGGAGAGGATCAACAGGTCCTCGCCGTCGATGGTGATCTCCGTACCGCCGTACTTGGAATAGACGACCGTGTCGCCCACGGCGATGTCAAGGGGGATCAGCTCCCCGGAGTTCTCGGCGCGTCGGCCCGGGCCGACGGCCAGGACCTCACCTTGCTGGGGCTTCTCCTTGGCGGTGTCGGGGATCACCAGGCCGGACGCCGTGGTCTCCTCCGATTCGCCCGGGCGGACGACAATGCGGTCGTCGAGGGGATGCAGACTCATGTGATCAGGCCTCCTGTGGCGTGTTTAGCACTCTACGGTTGCGAGTGCCAACGATAGCGACTCCCGGCACGAAAGGCAACCTCGTCACTTCGGCCCTCCATGTAGCGGGGTCCGTCCCGCGCGGGCGACCGGGCGCGCCCTGCTCCCGATGAACCGTTGCAGCCGGCCCGAGCGTCGCGGTCCCCGCCTGGTCATCAGAAGGGCGCGGGGACCAGACGGAGCCCGGGGTCGACGCCGAGCGACAGCGGGCTCGGTCCGTCGTTGGCCAGGCGCCACCAGCCAGCGGCGGCCACCATCGCCGCGTTGTCGGTGCACAACGCCCGGCTGGGCAGGAACGCGCCGATCCCGTCGGCGGCGCAGACCTCCTCGATGCGGCGCCGGAGCAGGCGGTTGGCCGCCACCCCCCCGGCGAGGCAGATGGCCTTCGCTCCCACGTCGGCGGCGGCGGCCCTCGCCTTGGCCACCAGCACGTCCACGACCGCCTGCTGGAAGCTGGCCGCCACGTCGGCCGTGGCCACGTCGGGGTGCTTGCGTACCCAGTTGACCACCGAGGTCTTCACCCCGCTGAACGAGAAGTCGTAGCCCTGGCCGAGGAGCGCTCGGGGAAAGGCGACCGCCTGGGGATCACCGTCCCCCGCCACCCGGTCGATCGCCGGACCACCGGGGTAGCCGAGCCCGAGGAACCGGGCCACCTTGTCGAACGCCTCGCCGGCGGCGTCGTCGATGGTCCCGCCGAGGAGCCGGTAACGCCCCGGTGCCGACACGACCACCAGCAGCGTGTGGCCCCCGGAGACCAGGAGCACGAGGAGCGGCCAGCCGAGATCTGGCTGTTCGAGCAGGGAGGCGAACAGGTGCGCCTCCAGGTGGTTGACCCCGACACACGGAACATCCCACGCCAGGGCCAGTGCCTTTGCCTCGGCCACCCCCACGAGGAGCGACCCGACGAGGCCCGGCCCGTGGGTCACGGCCACGGCGTCGATCCCGGCGCCCGAGGCATCCGACCCGGCGGCGGCGAGGGCCTCTTCCAGGACCGGGGTGAGGAGCTCCACGTGGGCCCGGCCCGCCAGCTCCGGGACGACGCCGCCGTAGCGGGCGTGGAGGTCGATCTGGCTGCTCACGACGGACGAGACGATGGTCGTCCCCCCGTCGACCACGGCGGCGGCGGTCTCGTCACACGACGTCTCGATCCCGAGCACCCGGTGCAGGCTCATGACGCGTCCCTCCCTTCCCGGTTCTCCCGGTTCCCGGCCCGCTCCCGCCCCAGGACTGCCTCGATCTCGTCCAACCGGCGGCGGTAGGAGGGAGCGTCGATCTCCCTCGCCCACATCACGAAGGCGTCGGCGTCGTCCTCGGGGTAGTAGTTGGGGCGGACCCCGACCGGCGCCATACCGAACCGCCGGTAGAGCGCCAACGCCGGTTCGTTGCCGACCCGTACCTCGAGGGTCAGGTGGCGGGCACCTCGCTCCACCGCCGTGCGGACCAGGTCGACGAGGAGCACCGTGCCGATCCTGTTGCCGTGCCACTGCGGAGCGACGGCGATGGTGTTGACGTGGGCCTCGTCGTCCACGAGCATCAGCCCGGCGAAGCCGACGATCTCCGACCGGACCCAGGCGGTGCGGTAGACCCGGGAGGCCCGCTCTGCCAGCTCGTCGGTGAAGACCCGACGCGACCAGGGGGCGGTGAAGACCCGACGCTCGATGGCGACCACGGCGGGAAGGTCCCGCATCGCCATGGGCGCCAACACGACGTCGGACGTCACGTCCAGCGTGTCCGCGTCTCGGCCACCTGCGGGCGCCACGGTCGTGGCGTCACGGCGAGCGGCCCGGCGGCCGAGCCTCCAGGCGTGCTCACGCACGCCGGTCCCCCCCGGACGTGGGGGAGAGCACCGGCGGATGACGCTGCTCCCAGTTGATGGCGGCGTCGGCTTCCCGCAGGTACTCGGGCAGGATGGTCGCGGCGTCTTGAGGGCGTGCTCCGGCCGCGATCCGGGCCCGGGCGACGGCGGCCAGCGTGGAAGGCGGCGGGGTCGACGGCTCACCGGCGTCCGGCAGCACCGCGCCGGAGACGGCATCGAACAACGAGCGGTAGCGGACGGCACCGTCCCCGACCACCACCAGCGGGGGGCCGGGACCCCTCCGGCCGAGGTCCTCGATCACCAGGGCGTCGACGA
>DAHXOA010000031.1 GCA_027365145.1 Acidimicrobiaceae bacterium
AGCTGGCGCCGTAGGCCAGCCCGAGCGGCCGCCAGCCCGCCATCTCCAGCAGGGTGAAGTCCTTGGCCGGGAGGTCGGAGACGAACACCGGGTACCGCTTCGACGACGCGGTGTCCGCCACCGGGCGCACCGCCGTGCCGGTCAGCTCCACGGTGATGTGGTGGCGCGTGACCGAACGTTCGACCTCGACCCCGACCACCCCGTGGCCCCCCACACGGGCGCACTCGGCGTGGATGCGCTTGACCGCCCCGGCGAACGCCTGGAGGTGGGCGGTCGAGGCGGCGGTGATCTCCCCGCTTCCCCAGTTCCACACCCCGACGGGCACCGAGTAGATCGACACGCCGGTGACCAGTTCGACGGGCTCCCACCCGATCGTGTGGAGCACCAGCTCCTCGTCGATGGAGAGGTCCGACGTGGTCGACGGCCCACCGAAGGACCCCGGCTTGCCCAGCGACTGCGCAGCGCGGAGCATCTCGGCCCGCACATCGGGGCCATCGCCGGCTGCTCCGCCTGTCGTCGTCTGGCCCAGTCCCGACGACGGGTCCGGGGAGGCCGCCTGTCCGGGCGGTCCCGGCTTCCGGGCGCTCACGACAGCCTCACGGTGGGACGCGGGCGGGCCAGCGGGTCGAAGTCCTTGAACCGCCTGACACGGTTGCCACGCAGGGTGCACTCGACGACCTGATCGCCCTCGGAGAGCTCGCGCTCGCTCACGACGATGGCCGCGCCGTGGAGGGAGTCCCCGTGGAGCTGGGCCCGGACGTGCTCGCGGGCCACCTGGCGGGCGGCCATGTGGGCCTTGGCCACCTGGTCGATCTCGGCGCCGCTCACCTGGGCGCCCCAGCTGTAGGCGCGACCCTCCATGAGGTACTCGGTGACGCAGTACGCCCACACCCGGATCGACGAGACGGCGGCGGCGATCGAGATCGGCATGTAGCCGGCTTCGACCAGCTTGGCCAGCCGCTGCCCGGCCAGGTAGGTGGTCCATGGCCGACCGTCGGGTGGGGGTGGTCCGCCTGCCACCTTCACGGCAGTCCCCCGGACGTGGAACTCCAGGACCCCCATGTCGCCCAGGCTGGCCGTCGTGTCCACCAGACCGATGACCCCGTGGGCCCCGATCGAGGTCGCCTCTTCGATCATCCGGGTGTACGCCGTGCCGAAGCCCTGGCCCCAGGCGTTCTCCACCCACGCCTGCTCGTAGTTCTGGCCCCAGGAGCGGTGGTCGGCAGAGACGTAGCCGTGCGGGCACCGCCAGCTCTCCGAGTACTGGCCGTGGGTCCCGCCGTAGGGCGTGGTGCCCCGGAGGTACGGCGAGCCGGCGCCGTACCACCCCCACTGCATGACGCAGAAACCCTGGACGTAACCGACGGGCTCCAGACCCATCTGCAGGCAGGCGGCGAAGTCGGGCACGGTGAGACCGGAGGTGAACGCCCTGCTCTTGAAGCGCCGGCCGGCTGCTTCGGGGACGTCGTCGGGAACCGAGGTCACGGACCGTCCCCTCAGTTGTCGAGCGAGATGATCGTGGTGGGACGGGGCAGCGTGACCTCGTCGGAGGTCTTGACCACCGCCGTGCCGAGCGAGAGGAACTCGATCGTGTGGCTTCCCCACTGGTGGGTCTTCTCTTCCAGCCGCACGCCGACGATCCCCGATGCGCCCAACTCGTCGGCCTCGTCCTGCATGCGGGTCATGGCCAGCTCCCGGGCCTCGTAGAGCGCCTGGGTGAAGTTCGGGAGCTCCACGTTCTGGCCGGTGGAGCTGAGCGTCTGGCCCAGGCCCCGGTGGGCGATGTGGTAGACGCATGTGCCCATCACCAGTCCCTGGGGAACGTGCCCGGTCTGCATGAGTGTCCAGAAGTCCTGGCCCGAAAGGTCAGAGGTGAACGGCGCGCCTTTCTTGTTCCGGTAGGACTGGCCGTTCTCCGCCTTCACGGCCGTGCCCATGGCGATGAACTCCGCCGCGTCCTTCCCCCACTCGTAGTAATTGACGTCGAGGCGGACGCCGACGATGCCATCGGCGCCCAGCTCGTTTGCCTCCTCCTCCATGCGAGTCATGGCCAGCTCCCGGGCGTTGTACATCGCCTCGGTCAGCTTCGTGAGCTCCTGGCTCGACCCCCACTTCCGGGTCTGGATACCGGTGTGGTAGATCGACGACCCCATCACGAACCCGAGCGGGTGGAACCCGACCTCTTTGATGAGGAGGAACTCGTTCACGGACAGGTCCGAGGTGAACAGCCCGTGCTCGAGCTCCTGGAGCCGACGACTGGCGTCCTTCGGGAGATCCTTCGGGGCGGCGGCGACGGCGTCCTCCGGCTTGTCGGTCACTGGCTTCCTCCGATCACGATGTTCTGAAGTGCCTGACGAGCCGTCTCGCTGTGAGCGGCCTCCGCCTGCAGTGCACCGAGCAAGCGAGCGACCCAGGCATCCATGTCGACCTGCTCGCTGCGAATCCGGATTCCACCTGACGAATGCCCGATCGTACATCGCAGGGTCGATCCGTCCACGTCAGCCTGGAAGTCGTCCCCACCCATGGTGATCTTGACCCCCCGGATCTCGTCCGACTTCGACCGCTTGAAGCGGCCACCGCCCCGCTCGACGGACAGGCGGTTACCGAGGGTGTCGGCCAGCTGGGTGGCCAGCACCTTCAACATGATGTGGACATCCGACAGGTTGGCCCGCAACGTCGCCGCCGCCAGGTCCAGATCGAACCCGCTGTCCATCCCCTCTTCCATCGTCATCTGTCCATCCCCTCTTCCATCGTCATCCCTTCTGGCCGGCGGGGGCAGACCCCCCGGCGGAGGGCAGGGCATCGGGAGCCGGCACGGAGGAGCCGGAGCCCAGCTCTGCCTTCATCGCCGCCAGCTCGCTGTCCACCTCCGAACCGGCGCTCACCTGGTCGAGCTGCTTTTGGATGTCGTCGGTGTTCCCCCCGACGTCCTCGAGCGCGCCGGACTGCAGGAGCTCGTCGAGGGCACCCGAGCGGGCCTGCATGCTGGCGATCTTGTCCTGCGCCCGCTGGAGCGCCGCCCCCGAGTCGCCGAAGGTCCTGGAGATGCCGGCGACGCTCTCGTCCACCGACGAGGTCGCCTTGGCCGCCGAGTACTGCGCCTTCATCGTCTCCTTTTGGGTCCTGAAGGCGTTGACCCGGGTCTGGAGGGCGCTGAGCGTGGCTGTCAGCTTCTCTTCCTGCTCCGTCAGCTGCTGGTGCTGGGGGTCCATCCCGTCGATCTGCGTCTGGGCGGCCGCCTTCCGCTGGAGGGCCTCTTTCGCCAGGTCCTCCCGACCCTGCCCGAGGGCGGCCTTCGCCTGGTCCTGGAGGTGGTCGACCGTATGCTGGAGCTGCTGCTCCTGGAGCTCGATCTGCTTCCGGGACGCGGCCACGTCGACGAGGGCCCGGCGCACCTGGGTGATCTGCTCCAGCATCTTCTCGTACGACAGGTCCAGCATCTCGTCGGGCTTCTCGGCCGCGTCCAGACCCTTGTTGATCTTCGCCTCGGCGATGTCGTGTGCTCTTCTCATGATTCCCATGACCGCAGTCTCCTTCGTTCGGTGCCTGGCGGGGCGGCGGGCATGCCGACCGTCCCCGAGGTGCCACCGTCCCCGTCCCGGCGCCTTCGGCAGATCACACGGGTGCCGCGACGGTGTGCCCCGTCGGGCACGCTCCGCACCACCTGCCCGATCGTAGTGTCGGCGGAGCGTCGGCGCCGGGTCGGTCGCCGCCGGGAGCCGCGACGCTCGCACCGCCGTCGTCATCGCGCCAGTGGGGAGTGCGGGAGGGGAACGGAGGGACGGCCGGGATGGTGGCGACGAAAGCTAGGCTCTCCAACTGCCCCCACCAGCTGGAACCCCGAAGGAGCCCCGTGACGGACCGACTGCACGCATCAGACTTCAAGGTCGCAGACCTGGGGTTGGCCGAGTTCGGACGCAAGGAGATCGTGCTGGCCGAGCACGAGATGCCCGGCCTCATGGCCATGCGGGCCGAGTACGGGGCGGCGCGCCCGCTGGCCGGAGCCCGGATCACCGGATCCCTCCACATGACCATCCAGACGGCGGTCCTCATCGAGACCCTGACCGCGCTGGGCGCCGACGTCCGCTGGGCCAGCTGCAACATCTTCTCCACCCAGGACCACGCCGCCGCCGCCGTGGTCGTCGGCCCCGACGGTACGCCTGAGGACCCCCGGGGCGTTCCGGTCTTTGCCTGGAAAGGCGAGAGCCTGGAGGAGTACTGGTGGTGCACGGACCAGGCGCTGCGGTGGCCGGGCGACGGGCCGACCATGATCCTCGACGACGGGGGGGACGCCACGCTCCTCGTGCACAAGGGGGTCGAGTTCGAGAAGGCCGGGGTGGTGCCCGACCCGTCGACAGCCGACTCCGAGGAGTACGCAGTCGTGCTCTCCGTACTGGCATCGACCCTGCGGGAGGATCCCAGCCGGTGGACCACCGTCGCCAACGGGCTGCGTGGCGTGTCGGAGGAGACCACGACCGGCGTACACCGCCTCATCGAGATGGAGCGGGGCGGTGAGCTGCTCTTCCCCGCCATCAACGTGAACGACGCCGTCACGAAGTCGAAGTTCGACAACAAGTACGGCTGCCGCCATTCGCTGATCGACGGCATCAACCGGGCGACCGACGTGCTCATCGGCGGGAAGGTGGCGGTCGTATGCGGGTTCGGCGACGTCGGGAAGGGTTGTGCCGAGTCCCTGCGCGGGCAGGGAGCGAGGGTGGTCGTGACCGAGGTCGACCCCATCTGCGCGCTCCAGGCGGCGATGGAGGGATACCAGGTGACCACCGTTGAAGACGTCGTCTCCACGGCGGACATCTTCGTGACGTGCACCGGGAACCGGAACGTGCTCACCGCCTCCCACATGGCGGCGATGAAGCACCAGGCCATCGTGGGCAACATCGGCCACTTCGACAACGAGATCGACATGGCCGGTCTGGCGGCCACCCCCGGGGTGGAGCGCGTCACCATCAAACCCCAGGTCGACAAGTGGATCTTCCCCGACGGGCACGCCGTGATCGTCCTCTCCGAGGGACGGCTGTTGAACCTGGGGAACGCGACGGGTCACCCGAGCTTCGTGATGTCGAACTCGTTCACGAACCAGACAATGGCCCAGATGGAGCTCTTCACCAACCGTGACGCCTACGAGAACAGGGTCTACGTCCTCCCGAAGCACCTCGACGAGAAGGTGGCCAGGCTCCACCTGGACGCGCTCGGCGTACGGCTCACGACGCTCACCGAGGAGCAGGCCGGCTACATCGGCGTGGACGTCGCCGGGCCCTACAAGCCCGACTCCTACCGCTACTGAGCACGGGGCTCCGGGAGGTTCCGGGAGGTTCCGCCGGGGTTCCGGGAGGTTCCGCCGGGCCCCGAGAGCGTGACCCTGGCGCCGGTTCCGGCCAGGCTCGACGAGGCCGACGGCCGGGGATCATCCGCCTGACCACGTGCTCAACTCGCCGGGATCCGCCAACCCTTCGACTCCGCGATGTCTTTGCACGTCGGGCACAACGGGTAGCGCCTCGGGTTGCGGCCCGGCACCCACACCTTCCCGCACAGCGCCCGCACCGGTGTGCCGTTGACCATCCCTTCGACGACGGTCGGGCCGGCGGGGATGAAGTCGCCCTCCTCGGGCCGGAATCCCTCCAGCACGATGTGCGACAGTCTTTCGTGGTCACCGTCGAGCTCGGGGTCGACCCGGCTCGGCGCAAGCGTGGTCCCGGCATCGGTCATGGCCACAGGCTCGCGCATGGCGGGCCATCGGGCACGTCGACACCACGACGTCCTGCCGGAGACGGGCACGGGGCCGAGCCACCACCCGCGCCTGCGCCCATCGGAGCGGGGTGCCGGCCCGAGTGGTCCGTTTCAGTTTCAGTGCTCGCCGGCGAGTACGCGCCCGAGTTCGCCGCCGCCGGTATCCCCGGCCAGTTCGATCCCGGCATCGATCCCGACATCGACGTCGACGTCCGGTGCGCGCCCGGCCATCGCCCTACCGGCCG
The DNA here is from genome assembly GCA_027365145.1 of Acidimicrobiaceae bacterium. GTDB lineage: Bacteria > Actinomycetota > Acidimicrobiia > Acidimicrobiales > RAAP-2 > JAKADK01. The sequence goes on from DAHXOA010000031.1 coordinate 5,991, forward strand.
ATCCCGGCAGCAGGAGCGCCAGCCCGGCGCCGAAGACGAGCGCGCAGGCCGAGATGAGGAACGCCAGGTCGTATCCGCGGGTGAGCGCGCCCGGCAACGCGAGCCGGCCCACGTGGGCACTGGCCCCGGCTGCCACCGTGGCCATCACGGCCAGACCCACGGCCCCGCCCATCTGACGAGTGGTGTTGATGAGCCCCGAGGCCAGACCGGCCTGGTCGGGGGGCACGCCATGCGTGGCCGCGATGGTCATCGGCACGAACGACAGGCCCAGACCGGCACCGACGAGGACGAGCGGCCCGAGGATGTGCGCGGTGTACCCGTCGCCGAGGGAGAGCGCTGAGATCCAGAACATCCCGATGGCGCCCACGAGCGGCCCGAGGATCAACTGCCGGCGGGGCCCGATCCTGGCCACCAGCCGGGTGCCGACAAGAGCGGCAGCGAACGTGGCCAAGCCGGCGGGGACGAACGCGAGTCCGCCCCGCAACGGGTCGTAACCGGCGACCTCCTGGAGGTACAGCGAGAGGAAGAAGTACATGCCGAAGAGCGCGGCGCCCAGCGTGACCGCGATCCCGTTCGCCACTGAGAGGCTCCGGCGCCGGAAGACGGCCAGATCCACGAGCGGGTCGTCCGCTCCCCAGACCTCGATGGCGACGAATCCCAGGAGAAGGAGGACCCCGACGGCCAGTGGCACGATCGTCGAGAGCGATCCCCACGAGTGGGCGTCCGTGTCGACGATGCCGTAGACCATGGCAGCCAGGCCCCCGGTGATGGTCAGCGCTCCGGGCAGGTCGAGCCGGCGCCGCCTGGGATGCTCGTCGTCGGAGGCGACCAGTGCCATCAGCGATGCCGCGATCAGTACGACGCCGATCGGTACGTTGACGAAGAGCACCCACCTCCAATCGAAGTACTGGGTGAGGATCCCGCCGAGGAGCACCCCGACGGCGGCACCGCTGGCGGCTGTGGCGGACCAGGCGCCGAGGGCCCTGCGGCGGGCCTGAGGCTCGGCGTACCTCGAGGTGAGGAGCGTGAGCGTGGCGGGAGCCAGGATGGCGCCGCCCAACCCCTGGGCGGCGCGGGCCGCCACCAACCAGGTGCCGTCCTGGGAAAGCCCACCCACCAGGCTGCACAACGTGAAGAGCCCGAGACCGAACAGGAACACCCGCCGCCGACCGAAGAGGTCGGCGGCGCGGCCACCGAGCATGAGGAACCCGGCGAAGGTCAGGGTCCGCCTCCGCCCCGGTCGGGCCGGCGGTTAGCGTGACCCGGGTGATCGAGCGCGTTCCTGGACAGCCCGATCCCGAACGAG
>DAHXOA010000014.1 GCA_027365145.1 Acidimicrobiaceae bacterium
CCGTGCCCGGTCACGAGGGCGACCACCCGCTCGTCCGGGCGGATCTCCCCGGATGCCGCCAGCTTGGCGAGGGTGGCGATGGTCACGCCCCCGGCCGTCTCGGCGAAGATCCCCTCTGTCCGCGCCAGCAGTCCGATGGCAGCCCGGATCTCGTCGTCGGTGACGGCCGCGCACGAGCCGCCAGAGGAGCGGATCACGTCGAGGGCATACCACCCGTCGGCCGGGTTCCCGATGGCCAGCGACTTGGCGATGGTGTCCGGCTTCACCGGCCGGATGGCGTCCGTGCCTTCGGCGAACGCCGTGGCGACCGGAGCGCACCCAGCGGCTTGGGCCCCGGAGATCCGGACCGTGTGGGTGTCGTGGAGCAGACCGACTCGGCGCAGCTCGGCGAAGCCCTTTGCCACCTTCGTGAGCTGGCTCCCCGAGCCGATCGGCACCACCACGTGGTCCGGAGCGCGCCAGTCGAGCTGCTCTGCCACCTCGAAGGCGAGCGTCTTCGACCCCTCGGCGTAGTAGGTGCGGATGTTGACGTTGGCGAACGCCCACCCGGGCTGCTCGCTCGTCAGTTCGGCACACAGCCGGTTGACCTCGTCGTAGGTTCCATCGACGGCCACGACCAGGCCGCCGTAGACGGCGGTCATCACGATCTTCGCCGACTCGAGGCTGCTCGGGATGAGGACCACGGACTCCATGCCGGCCCGGGCCGCATGGGCGGCCACCGAGTTCGCCAGGTTGCCGGTGGACGCACAGGCCGCCACCTTGAACCCGAGCTGGCGGGCCTTCGTGAGCGCCACCGACACGACGCGGTCCTTGAACGAGCCCGTCGGGTTGGCGGTGTCGTCCTTGATCCAGAGCTCCCCGAGGCCGAGCTCGGCGGCCAGCCGGTCGGCACGGACCAGCGGCGTGAACCCGGCGCCGAGGTCGACGGGCGCTGCGTCGGCCACGGGGAGCAGATCGGCGTACCGCCAGATCGACCGGGGGCCGGCCTCGATGCGCTCCTTCGTGATCACCTTGGCGATGGCGTCGTAGTCGTAGGTGACCTCGAGGGGGCCGAAGCAGAAGTCGCACACGTGCAGCGCCTCTGCGGGGTAGGCGCGCCCGCATTCACGGCAGCGCAGACCGTCGACGAACGTCATGAGTCCTCCTCATCGCTCGGGCATTGGCACCTGGTCTGACCCCGTTGGGTCGAGACTGGTTGCCGCGGCGTCACAGGGCCCGGTCCCTCAGCCGCTCTGGATGATGACTCCATGGTGGACGATCAGACCGGTCCCCGTCAATCCGGCTGGCGTGGTGCGCCAATTCGGCTGGCGTGGTGCGCCAGGCGACGTGGCCCTACCGACCGTTGCGCTACCGACCGTTGCGCTGGCCGTTCTGTCGGACCCGTCGCGGTCTCCGTCGGGCGCCGGCTGCGGGCGGTGAGCGATGATGGCCCCGTGCTGGATCCCCAACGTGCCCCTGAAGGGCGACTGCCCCCGCCGACCTGCTTGTCCGAGCCGTACCCGAGCATCCGGCGCTACCACCACGGGGAGTTCCCCGTCCAGGCCCTCTGCTCGGCCAAGCAGGGTCGCCGGATCTCGGTGTGCATCCCGGCGCGCAACGAGGGGCAGACCATCGGCTCGGTCCTGGCGCCGATCGTGCACCTCCTCACGGCAGAGGGTGGCGGCGAGGGCCTCGTCGACGAGGTACTGGTCGTCGACGACGGGTCTACCGACGGCACGGCTGCGATCGCCCGGCAGTGGGGGGCCCGGGTCATGAGCGCGCCGCTGTCGGACGGTGTCTCACCGGTCACCGTGGCGAGGTCGCCCGTCACGGTCGGCGCCGGGCTGGCGAGGACGGTCGGGTGGGCAGGCATCGAGGGTGGGGAGCCGATGGGCGAGCAGCCCGGTCGGGAGACCCAGGCCCCGGGCGTCGGGGCGGTGGGGCGTGCCGTTGCGGGTTTCGGGGGGAAGGGCCAGGCCATGCGGGCCGCCCTCGGCGCGGCGACGGGAGATCTCCTCGTGTTCGTCGACGCCGACGTGGCCAACTTCTCCGCCCACTTCGTGACCGGTCTGCTCGGCCCCCTGCTGGCCGAGACCCCGACCAGCCTAGTGAAGGGCTTTTACGAGCGCCCGCTCCACGGTGCGCCGGGTGGCGGCGGCCGGGTGACCGAGCTCATGGCCCGGCCCGTGCTCGACGTCCTGTTCCCGGCGCTGGCCGACGTGGCCCAACCGCTGGCCGGGGAGACGGCCGCCCCCCGGTCGGTGCTGGAGGGGTGCACGTTCGCGGACGGGTACGCGGTGGAGATCGCGCTCCTGCTCGACATCGCGGTGCGCTTCGGGACCTCGACGATCGCCCAGGTCGACCTGGGCGT
>DAHXOA010000037.1 GCA_027365145.1 Acidimicrobiaceae bacterium
AGCCCGGTGGCGGCACCGGCGTCGACGACCATCACGCGATCACCGGTGTCCAACCCCGCCGCCGGGAGCTGGCCCGGCTTCAAGACGACACCCACCTCGGCGCTACCCGCCGGTATCCCGGGCCGGCTCGACAGCTCGCTCGGGACGAGCAGGGTGCCCGGGGCGAGCGGAGCGGCAGCCCACCTCCCGACCACCTGGGATACGTCACGGTACGGGATCGCCGTCACCGACCCGCCCAGCGCCACCCGGGCCGATGCCACGTCGGCCACCGTCACCGGCGTTCCGGCGCCGACGGCCTGGACGATCACGACGACCGACATCTCGCGCCGGGCGCGGGAGTAGACCGCGACGAAGAGCGCGACGCTGGCAAACACCACCAATGCGGAGGCCACCGCGGCCACCGGACGGCGCGCTCCCCGGCCCCTGGGCGCTCGGCGCACCGGGTCTCCAGCCGGCTCGGTCGGCGCCGGAACAGACTCCCGCCACCCAACCGGCGCCCTCACCACGGCACACCCTCGCCCCGGTCGGCGATACCGGCGGACGCTGGCGACAACACCGGGGGCCGGGGGCCGGACTCTGCCCAGCCACACCGGCTCCGCGCCGGCGCGCCCCCCGTCCGCCATCCCACCCCGCGCCCGTCCGCGCCGGAAGGCCCGCTCCGCCACCGCCTCATGGAGCGGTCACCATAGGGGCGATGTCGACGGAAGGCAAGGGCCTGGCCCCCACGCCACCGCCATCGTCCGGAGCGGGAGCCGACGTGGGCCGGTCGGCTCCGGATGGCACCCGAACCCACCGGCCGTCGGCAGGCAGGAGCCGGGTCAGGGCTCCGCTGGGGCTGGGACGAACCGGGGGTCGCACTCCACAGGAAGGCATGCTCCCCATCTATGGCGACAGTACCTTGCAGGAAACCTTGCAGACGCCTGTGACCTGCGGGATCCCACCGTTCCATCCGCAGGGGCCAGCCCGCGGCGATCCCGAACACCCCACTGCTCTACGCCGCCTGGACCCCAGCCAGTGGTGGTCTGCCTACACCGTGTCGTCGAACGTGCCCGACGGGACCGGCACCACCCAGGTGTGCCGAGGGCCAGTGCCCGCCGGAGGTCGACCGGGCGCGGTGAGCGCCGGGTCCCGCTCCGGCGGGCTGCCCTCCGTCAGACGGCGAGTCGAGCCGGTTCGGACCGGGTCTCGACCGGGATCCGCCTCGCCTTGGCGTGCTCCGCCACGGGGATGGACAGCGAGAGCACCCCGGCGTCGTACTGGGCCTCTATACGGTCGGTGTCGAGGTTGCGACCCAAGAACAGCTGGCGGGAGAACGACCCGTAGCTTCTCTCGGTCACCAGGCTCTCGACGTCTTCCGACGTTGCCGGAGCCGGCCGGTCCGCCTTCACGGTCAACACATTGTCCTCGACGGTGATGTCGACCCGGTCGAGATCGATCCCGGGCAGCTCCATCTGGATGAGGAACTGGTCACCTTTCCGGTAGGCGTCGATCGGCATCGACATCGAGGCACGCGGACCGGGCTGTGCGGCCAACTGCTGGAACAGGCGGTCGACATCCCGGAACGGATCACTGCGAAGAAGGGCCATCGCCCTCACCTCCTCTGGTTCCATGCTCGGCATGACTGCCACTTCCGTACTGCGCCGTAATACTAGCACTCTCCTACCGCGAGTGCTAATCGACAGCCTTTCCGGAGGCGCCGTCGACGACCTCTACTGCCGTCGCCGTCGTGAGCTCCCGGGCCAAGCGCACCAGGGCATCCTCCCAGCCGAAGACCGTGGTCCTCGCGGCGACAACCGAGCGGCTGCCGTCGACAACGACGATCTCCGGGTAGCCGAGGACCCCGTATTCGCTCCAGGCGACGTCGCTCCGGATGACAGGCACCGGCGTCACGTTCGCCGCCAGCTCGGCGACACGAGCACCACGGGAGACGTCCTCTCTGATCACGACAACGGGACGGAGCTCTTCACCCCCGATGGCGACGGGGCCGGCGGCTAGGGCGTCCCACACCACCTCACAGCCGGTGCAGTCGGGGGCGAGGAAGCACACGAGGAACCATGCCCGCTCGTGGCAGATGGCGACGCGCACGGGCTCGCCGTCCATGCCTGTGCCCGTAAGGTCCAAGGCTCTCACACCGGCTGGCGGCGACGGGATGGCGCGCAGGCCGGCGATCCACTCCGGCGAGGAGACCGGTGCCGCTCCGGCCCGATCCGGGCCGGCGGCGGTCACGCGTCGTTGAGGTCGGCCCCCGGCTCGATCTCGACCACGAGGACGGCGTCGCCGTGCCCACACCATCTACAGGTCACCCCCTCGATGGTCTCATCGAGGATCTCCATCTCTTCAATGGAAAGCTCACCTCCCACCGAATAATGATGGAACGCTCTCGTACGGCGGTTCGTGACCACGTCGAAACGGGTCAGGTTGCCGCAGGCGGCGCACCGGTAGCGGGGGGAGGTCACCGCCCCACGGTACCGCCTGCGCGGTGGCGCCCACTCCCCGCGGAGAGCTG
>DAHXOA010000056.1 GCA_027365145.1 Acidimicrobiaceae bacterium
GACGGGGGCGGAGGCACCGCCGCTGGCTCCCCCCACGCCGGCAGATGGCGTCGCCGACGATCTCTGGGCCCTCGGCCTGGCGCCGGGGACGACGGCCATGACCCTCGCCCGACCCGAGCTCCGCGCCCGGGGGGTCATCGAGGCCGGCATGCTCGCCATCGCCGCCAGTGGGGAGCGGGTCGTCGTGGGCGGCGTGGTCACCCACCGCCAGCAGCCCGAGAGCGCGCACGGCGCGGTGTTCTTGAACCTGGAGGACGAGACGGGCATGGTGAACGCGATCTGCTCACCGGGCGCGTGGCTCCGGTGGCGGGCAATCGCCCGGTCCACCCCGGCCCTCCTGGTCCGGGGGAGAGTGGACCGGGCCCAGGGCGCGGTCACCCTCGTCGTCGAGCGGGTCGACCCCCTCGACCTCGTCGCCACCCCGCCGGCCCGAGACTTCCGCTGACCGCTCTCCGGGCAGCGTCGATGATCTTCCGTTGTTTGACTACACTGAGCGCGTTAAGTAACACTATGAGTGGTTAGTGCACCGGATTCGATATCCGGCCACACCAGCGATCATTGCGTCCATGTCACACAGGCTTCGCACGGCGAGAGATAGGGATCGACGAAACGGGCGACAGGCGTCCGGCGGCACCAGCGAGGGAGCGGGGGGCCGGCACCGGTCGCCCGGTGACAGCAACGACAGCAACGCACCGCGCGTGGAAGGACACGACCGATGACCGGGCAATTCACCACCATCCAGGGGATCTCCGTCGGAGCGCTGGGCACCATCGTGGTCCTGTTGGCCGCGCTCGGCGCCACCGACATCCTGCGCCAGCCCCGTTGGGCGTGGAAGAAAGCGGGCCGGAGCCGCCTCTTGTTCCTCGCCGTCGCGGTCGGGATCCCGCTCGTCGGCCTGGGCCTCTACGTGTTCCTCGCCCGTCCCAGGGTGACGCCGATCAGCCAGGCCGGACTGGGTTCCGTGCTCCCCCTGGACGGCGTCGGCTCGCCGACCCGAACCTCGGCAACGGCCTCCACGCGTCATGTGGTGACCGCCGGGGAGCACGGCCATTCCGTCGCCTACACGGCGTTCGGAGCGGTGAGCCCACCCGCCGTGTACACGGCGTTCGGAGCGGTGAGCCCACCTGTGGCCTACACGGCGTTCGGGGCCATGAGCCCTCCGGTCATGCCGAGCAGGCCGGCCGTGGACCTCTCCCAGCTCCCCTCCCCGTTCCCGTTCCCGGGAGCAGGTGGCACCGGAGCCGAGCGGGCGGCCCGGGAACGTGGCGACGTGCGCACGCCGGCGGGGCACGCCACACCGGTGTCCGCGGGCATGTCCTCCAGCCCGGCCGTGCGAACGCCGTCGGGCCCGTCCCGTCCGTCCCGTCCGTCCCGTCCCCAACCGAAGGTGGTCATGCAGGAGCTGCACGCCTCACCACCCGTGACCGCGCCCCGCCGCGGCGAGCGCAAGCCCACCGCACCCCCGGGGTGGAAGGTCGACCCGGCCGGGAGACACCAATTCCGGTACTGGGACGGGTTCCGCTGGACGGACAGCGTGGCCGACTCGGGATCCCGGAGCACCGATCCGGTCCGGCTCTGACCGACAGCCGCTCAGCCTCGCCGGGAGGCCAGGCGGCACAACCTCCCGACCAGGATCTCCAGGACCACGTCGTCAGGCAGCGCCGTAGCGCCCCGGAGGTCGAGGTCGGCACCGGCCACGAGGTGGATGGCACGGGCGATCGCCCCGGCGCCCAACCTCCTCCCCTGGGTGAGCGCCTTCTTCGCCGGGAACGCGCTGCGCAGCCCCAGGACGGCTGCCGCCTCCTCTGGCGATCCTGCCCCCGACCCGTCGAGTCGCAGCATCTGGCGGTAGTGCCGGTGGAGGACCGTGACGACGGCGAGCGGGTGGAAGCCGGCTGGACCCAGCATCCGCCGGAGCACGCCCAGGGCCGGTTGGATCTCCCCGGCGTCGACGGCATCGGTCAGGTCCCAGGGGGGGACGCCACCCGCCTCGCCCAGGAACGGAGCCAGGGCGTCGGAGGTGACCCGGGCGTCGGGACCGTAGGCCGAGGCCAGCGTGTCCAGCAGCCCGGCCAACCGCCCCATGTCCCCGCCCAGATGCTCCGACAGCAGCGCGGTCGCAGGCCCGTCCAGCCGGACCGGCGCGTCCCGGAGCCGGTCGGCCAACCAACGGCTCCGCGCCGCGCCCATGCCGACCGTCGTGTCGATGACCGTCCCGGCCGCCTGCACTGCCGTCGACAGTGCCCGGGGAACGGTCCCCCCGCCTCCCACCAGCACCAGGACCGACGAAGGCAGCGGCGACGCCAGATACGCCACCAACCGGGCGCCGTCGGCGGCGGCGAGGCGCCCGGCGTCCCGGACCACCACCACCCTCCGGTCGACCAGGAACGGCGGCGTCGTCAACGCATCGAGCACGGCACCGACGTCGAGGTCGTCGGCAGAGGGACCGCCGTGCTCCTCCACCACCAGAGACGGATCGTCCGAGCCCACCAGCTCGGCAACAACCCCGTGGACCCGCTGGGCCACCAGGGACGGGTCGTCGCCTTTGACGAAGTAGACCGGTGTCCCGGTGGCTTTCCCGGTGGCTTTCCCGGTGGCTTTCCCGGTGGCGGCTCCGGCCGTCACGGCACCACGGGCTCGGCCGCCCGCCGCCGGCACTCGGCGATGCTCGCCAGGGTGTCGCAGACACGTCGGGCCCCGGCAACGTCGTGGACGCGCAGGACGCGACAGCCGAGCACGGTGCCCAACGCCGCCGCGGCCAGGGACGCCGGGCCCCGCTGCCGGAGGTCGAGGTCGAGGGTCACCCCGAGGAACGTCTTGTTGGAGGCGGAGAGGAGCAACGGGTAGCCCAGTCCGGCCAGCACACCCGACGCTCGGAGCAGCTCCAACGACTGGCCTGCGGTCTTGCCCAGGTCCAAGCCGGCGTCGAGGACGATCCGATCGGCGGCGATGCCCGCGGCCCGAGCCCGGGCGGCATGGCCGGCGAGCACGGTGGCCACGTCCTGGACGACGTCTCCGTAGACGGGATCCGGGTCTGGCACGCGCGGGGCCAACCGGATGTGGGTGGCGACCACCGTCGCACCGGCAGCCGCCGCCACCGTGAGATAGTCGGGATCGCGGAACCCGCTGATGTCGTTGCCCACGACCGCTCCGGCCCGGTAGGCCTGGCGTGCCACCTCCGCCCGCCACGTGTCGACCGAGATCGGCACGTCGAAACGGCGGCGCACGGCCTCGATCGCCGGGACCACCCGTTCCAGCTCCTCGGCCTGGGTGACGTCGGGCCCCGGGCCGGCCTTCACCCCCCCGATGTCGAGGAGGTCGGCGCCCTCGACCACCAGGGTCGCGGCTCGGCGGACCAGGGCGTCGAGCGCGAAGGTATCGCCCCGGTCGTAGAAGGAGTCCGGGGTCCGGTTGAGGATGCCCATGACGAGCGGCCGGTGGGTGACGTCCACCGTCTTCTCCCCCAACGCGAGCATGCGGACGGGAGCGGGCACAGGGCGACGTTACCGCTCCCGGGCAGGCGGGCAGGCGGGACCGCTCCCGGGCAGGCCGTCGGGTGGCGGGTGTCGGGCGGTCGGGCCCGCCGGCTCTCCCGCCGGCTCTCCCGGGAGCTGGGCGCTGGGCGCTCAGAACAGGTGCGCCGCCAGGGCCTTGCGATAGGCGGCGGTCCGGGGGTCCTCCGGACCGAGCCGCTCGAGGAGGTCGACGAACTCCTGGCGGGCCTCGTCGTCGTCCCGCACCCGCGCCAGGAGCGCGTCGAGCAACGGCTCGAGCTCGTCGTCGCCCGCGGTCACCTGCCGGGCCGCCAACCGGGCCTCCGCCAGGAGCCGGCGCGTCTCCGTCGTCTCGGGGATACGACCCAGGATGGCGATGGCCTCCTCCGGGGACCCCCCGGCGGTGAGCAGGCCGGCCAGCGCCGCGATGGCACCGGGGTGGTCGGGACGCATCTCCAGCGCCCGCTCCAGGCCGGCCCGGTCGCCGGCGGCGACAGCCTCTTCCACCAGGACGTCGACCGGATCGGGTGGGGCGACCAGCCGGGCCACGAACTCGTTCACGACGCTCTCGGGCTGGGCGCCGATGAAGCCGTCGACCACCTTGCCGTCCCGCAGGGCGTACACGGCCGGGATCGACTGGACCTGGAAGCTGGCGGCGATGTCCCGGCATTCGTCGACGTTCACCTTCGCCAGGACGACGGCGCCGTTGGTGGCGGCGACCGCCTGCTCCAGCAGTGGCCCGAGCGTCCGGCACGGACCGCACCAGGGGGCCCACAGGTCCACCACGACCGGGACCTCCGCCGACCGCAGCACGACCTCTGATTCGAACGTCTCGTCCGTCACGTCGACCATGTCCCGACCCTACCGGTCCCGGGTTGGGAGGCGTGCCGGACGCACCCGACCGGCGCCCGGTCCCGCCGACCCAGCGCGACCACCCCACACCAGCACGGTAGCGTTCGGGCCATGGTCGGAACTCCCATCGACGAGCCCCGGAACGACGAGACGATCGAGGGGGTCGACGTCCCCGCCGTGACCTCCTGGATCCAGAGCAACGTTGCCGGGGCGGAGCCCCCGTTCCACTTCCAGCTGATCGCCGGGGGCCGGTCGAACCTCACCTACCGGGTGACGGCAGCTGACGGGCGGACCATGGCGCTGCGGCGCCCGCCCGTCAGCCACGTCCTACCGACGGCCCACGACATGCGGCGGGAGCACACGATCATCCGTGCCCTCCGGCCCACCGGGATCCCCGTCCCCGAACCACTCGGCCTGTGCACGGACGAGTCGGTCAACGGGGCCCCGTTCTACGTGATGGACTTCGTCGACGGGCACATCGTCCGGGACGACGCGTCGGCGGCGGCCCTGAGCGAGCCGGCGCGCCGGGCCGCCTCCTGGTCGCTCGTCGACACCCTGGCACGGCTCCACGCCGTCGACGTCGACGAGGCGGGTCTCGGAGACTTCGGCCGGCGGGAGGGGTACATCTCCCGGCAGCTCCAACGGTGGCATGGCCAGTTCTCCCAGTCACCGGCGGCCGGCGTGCCCGGCCCCGAGGTCGTCGACCGGGTCTACGAGCTCCTCTCGCAACGGATCCCCGAGCAGCAGGGCGTCGGGATCGTGCATGGCGACTACCGCTTGGACAACACGGTCATGGACGACGACGGCAACGTGAAGGCCATCTTGGACTGGGAGATCTGCACGCTCGGGGATCCCCTTGCCGACCTCGGGCTGCTCCTCGTCTACTGGGCCGAGCCCGGGGACACCGCAGCGCTGACAGGGGTCGCACCGACTGCGCTCCCCGGCTTCGCGTCACGGCGCGAGCTGCTCGAGCGGTACACGGCGGCGTCCGGACGGGACACGTCGACCGTGCCCTACTACCGGGCCTTCGGTTACTGGAAGCTCGCCTGTATCCTCCAGGGTGTGTACGCGCGCTACGTCGGTGGGGCAGCAGCCGGCGACCGGACCGGGGTCGACCGGTTCGAGGCGCAGGTCGCGCTGCTCGGGGAACAGGCGTACGCAGAGGTGGCGTCCCTGTGAGCGGAGCAGGCGCCGACGCGCTGTACCGGTTCGACCCGGAGTGGCAGGAGTCGGCAGCACCGGGAGGCGACGGGCAGCAGCCGGTGCTGGTCGTGGCGCTCGAAGGCTGGGTCGACGCCGGATTGGGCGCGTCGGCCGCCATGGCCGACCTCCTCACGTCGTCGGCCGTCAGGGACGTGGCGACCTTCGAGACCGAGACGCTCATCGACCAGCGAGCCCGGCGCCCGATCGCCCGGCTCGTCGACGGGATCACCACCGAGCTGACCTGGCCGAGCATCCGGCTCCTGGCCGGCACGGACCGGGTCGGTGCCCCGATCCTCTACCTCGTCGGTCCGGAGCCCGACTTCCGGTGGCGCCGGTTCCTGGACGCCGTGACCACGCTGGCGCGCATGCTCCAGGTACGGATGGTGGTCGGCCTGGGTGCCTTCCCCGCCCCCGCCCCCCACACCCGGCCCGTCCGCCTGGCCTCGACCGTGCCCCCGAGCTCGGTCGACCTGGCGCGGACAGTGGGGTTCGTGCAAGGAACCCTCGAAGTGCCCGCCGGCATCCAGGCCGCCTTGGAGGTCGCACTCGGCGAGGCCGGGATACCGGCGATCGGGCTGTGGGCCCGGGTCCCCCACTACGTGTCGGCCATGACGTTCCCCGAGGCGAGCGTGGCTCTCATCGACGGGCTGTGCGCGGTGACCGGGCTCGTCTTCGACACCTCGGGGCTGCGCTCAGCCGCTCGGCAGTCCCGGGTGCAGGTAGACGAGCTCATCGCCGCCAACGCCGAGCACCTCGAGATGGTGCGGCGTCTCGAAGCGGCCATCGACTCCGAAGAAGGCCAGCCCCTCACCATGACCGGCGACATGCCGAGCGGAGACGAGATCGCCGCCGAGCTGGAGCGCTTCCTCCGGGACGAGGAGGGCTGACCCCGGGGCCGGCACAGGGCCGGCACAGGGCCGAGAACGTTGCTGCCCGGCAGCTAGACGTGGCCGTCGGCACCGTGGCGTGCCGTTGCGTGCCGCGACGTTCTCCCCTCCCCAGACGCACGTGGCAGGTAGCATGTGGCCATGCCGACGGCGGCCACTCCTTCGACGCTAGGAGAAGGGCGGCCGAGGCCATGGGTCGTCGCGGGAGTGGATCGCTCCCCGTCGGCCATCCAGGCACTGCGGTGGGCCGGGGCCTACGTGGAGATGGCTCACGGAACCTTGCTGGCCGTCACCGCCTGCCCGAACGTGGACGCCTCGTACGCGGACATGCTGGAGGTGGTGACGGTCTTGGAGCAGAACGCCGCCGAGGAGCGCATAGCGGCGCAGAGCGACATCGAGGCTCTCGTCGCCGAGGTGCTGGGGGATGAGGCGGGTTCCGCGGTCGCCCGAGCGTTCTCTGGGGGAGTCGCCGATCTCCTCCTCCAAGCGTCCGAGAACGCCGACCTGCTCGTCATCGGCGCCACGCCGCGTGGCCGGCTCGGGCGGGCATTGCTCTCGTCGGTCCGGCCCGGGCACCTGTCGCGGTTGCACTGCCCGGTGGTGCTCGTCAGGACGCCCGACCTCCAGCGCTGACACCGGCGCCCAGGATTCGCTGCCTCCCCACACCTACGGTGACGCCATGAGCGACTCGGATCTCGGCATCCCCACCCGACGATGACGACGGCGAGCTCCTCGACGGGACGACGGGAGAGTGACCAGACCGTGCCGGTCGACGCCAGGGCGCGGCGTGGCGCGCCTGGCTCCGTCGGGCGCTCCGTCGGGCGTTCGGGCCGGCGGGTGCGCCGGCGGGCGTTCGGGCCGGCGGGTGGGCCGGCGGGTGGGCCGGCGGTTCAGGCGGTCCCGGTGGCCGGTGCCACGTGCGCCGCCACCGGGAGCGATCCGGACTCGACGTGGCTCTGATGGACGACCCGGTCGGCGTAGACGACGAGCAGCGCGAACACCAGTACGACGACGATGATCAGTACCGCGAGGAGGGTCCACGGTCTAGAGCCGGGTGTCGCTGCCGCCCGGCGTCTCGACGCCCGGTACCCGGCGGCGCCCGGCCATGCCGCCAGGCCCGTGGAGTGCCGATCGGAGCGCACCGGAGACCGGGGAGCGCTGGCGTTGACCCCGTTCAGGGCCGGGAGATCGGTGACGATCCGCTGCATCTCCGCAACCGATCCGGCGTCGGCCAGCTCAGCCAGGCGTAGCTGGTGCTCGGTGGGGCTCAGGAGCCCCCGGGCGCGAGCCCGGTCGAGCAGGCGGGCGTACGCCTCCCGGTCGGCGCCGTCGATAAGTCCGGATGCGCCGAGCGACGCCGGCTGCACCGGGTGGGTCGGGTCAATGGCACCTCCGGCTCTAGCGCCGGGGGGCCTCCCGCCGGGAGTCGGCTGGTCGTCCCGGCCGTGCGACGCGGGCAACTCCGGAACCGGGAGGGGGGCACCCGTCTGCCCGCCCGGCGTCGCGCCCCCCGTCCGCTCGTCCACATCCGAATTGTGCGCCATCCCACCAGTTCATGCAACCGATCGCGTCGGGCGACCGGAAACCGAGCTGCCTGTTCTCCACCGCCGCACTCCGTGACGCACCCTGCCCTGGACACTACGGCACACCCTGCCCTGGAGGCCACGGTGACTCCGCCGCCGGAGGCTACGGTGACTCCATGTACGTGGACGGAGCAGTGGGGTTCGATCCGAGCGATGTCGTGGAGTCGGCTCGGCGCGCCGAGGCGACCGGGTACGACGGCGTGTGGACGGCGGAGACCTCGCACGATCCGTTCCTCCCCCTGGTCCTGGCGGCGGAGCACACCACCCGCATCCAGCTCGGCACCGGCATCGCCGTCGCCTTCGCCCGGAACCCGATGAACCTGGCCATGGTGGCCAACGACCTCCAGACGATGGCGAGGGGCCGGTTCATGCTCGGCCTGGGATCACAGATCAAGCCGCACATCGAGAAGCGCTTCTCGATGCCGTGGTCCCAACCGGCGGCCCGGATGCGGGAGCTGATCCTGGCAATGCGGGCGATCTGGGCCAGCTGGGCCGACGGGAGCCGGCTCGCGTTCCGGGGCGAGTTCTACCGCCACACCCTCATGAACCCCATGTTCGACCCCGGACCGAACCCGTATGGCAACCCGAAGATCTTCCTCGCCGCCGTGGGCCAGCACATGACCGAGGTCGCCGGAGAGGTGGCAGACGGCATGCTCGTCCACGGCTTCACGACTGAGCGCTACCTCCGGGAGGTCACCCTGCCCGCACTCGCCAGAGGCATGGAGGCGGGGGGGAAGACCCGCACCGATCTCCAGCTCTCGTATCCCGGCATGGTCGTGACCGGCACCACCGACCAGGAGTGGGAGAGCGCCAGGAACGCCGTACGGGCACAGCTCGCCTTCTACGGATCGACGCCCGCCTACCGCCCCGTGCTCGAGCTGCACGGCTGGGGCGACCTGCAGACGGAGTTGAACACCCTCTCCAAGCGGGGCGCCTGGGCCGAGATGGCAGACCTGATCGACGACGACATGCTCCACGCGTTCGCAGTGGTGGCAGAGCTCGACGCCATCCCCGGTGCGGTGCTGGCACGCTTCGGCGACATCGTCGACCGCTTCAGCTTCTATGCTCCGTACCACCTCGACCCGGAGCGCTGGGCTGCCGTGGTGGCCGGCTTCAAGCGCTGACCATCGACCGGCTGGGCCCGCCATCCGGTGAGCCGGCACGCTCGAGATCGAGAAGAGCACGCTTGACGTCCAGTCCCCCTCCATACCCGGTGAGGGAGCCGTCGGCCCCGATGACACGGTGGCACGGGACAACGATGGCGATCGGGTTGCGCCCGTTCGCCAGGCCGACGGCCCGGGCCGCACCGGGTCGACCGATCGCCTGGGCGATCTCTCCGTACGTCCGGGTCTCCCCGTAGGGGATCCGGGAGAGGGAGTCCCATACCTTGCGCTGGAACACCGTCCCCTCGGGACGGAGGACGAGGTCGAACCCGGTCCGCTCGCCGGCGAAGTACTCCTCCAGCTGGGCGATCACCTCACCGAACGCCGTGGGCTCCTCGACCCACCGGCTCCGGTCCCGGGGGGGATGGGCGGCGTGCTCCAGCACCACGTGCCCCAGGGCGCCGTCGCTCCCGGCCAACGTCAGCATCCCGACCGGGCTGTCGACCATGCGGTAGCAGGTCAGTTGCACGACGCTCCCGCCGGGGGCCACCGGTTGGTCGGGTGGTCGAGGCTCGCCCACAGGTACTGGACGGCATAGGAGCGCCACGGTCGCCACCGCCGGCTGCGGGCGAGCAACGCGGCCGGCGTCACGGGCAGGCCCATCGCGGCCGCGCCCTTCACCACGCCGGTGTCGGTCGTCGGGAACGCATCGGGGTCACCGAGCGCTCGCATGGCGATCACCTCGCACGTCCACGTGCCGATGCCTGCCATCCCGGCCAGCTGGTGGCGGGCACGCACCAGGTCGGCGCCGGTGCCGAGATCGATGCGCCCGTCCGCCAGCTCCCGGGCCAGGGCGGCGAACGCCTCCCGGCGGGCCCCCGGCATGGCCAGCTCGGCCGGGTCCATGTCCGAGAGTGCCTCGGGAGTGGGGAACATCCTGGTCAGGCCGCCGGCTGCGTCGTCGATCGGGGCACCGTGGTGCTCGGCCAGCCGGGCGGCATGGGTGCGTGCCGCCGTCGTCGAGACCTGCTGACCGAGCACGACTCGCAGTGCCATCTCCGCACCGTCCACCGTACGGGGGATGCGCCGACCCGGGGCGCTGACGACCGATGGCCCCAGCGCCGGATCGCCGGCGAGTGCGGCGGCGACCGCGTCGGGATCGGCATCGAGGTCGAGCAGTCGGCGACACCGGGCGATCGCGGCTGGGACGTCGCGCACGTCGTCGAGGGTCAGCCGGCAGGCGACGTGGTCGGCCTCGGGTGCGAGCGCCACGATGCCGTTCCCCCGGGGCAGCCGGAGCGTGCGGCGATACGAGCCGGAGCGGACCTCCTCGCATCCGGGCACAGCGGTGGCAGCCAGGTGGCCGAACAGGCTCGCCGGGTCGAACGGCCGGCGGAAGGCCAGCCGGAAGGCCAGGCTGCCCGGGATGCGGACCGCAGTGCGTGGACCGGTCGCGGCGGCCCGGGCCCGAAGCTCGCTGGGCGTGCACCCGAACACCGAGCGGACCGTGTCATTGAACTGCCGGATGCTGGAGAACCCGGCACCGAAGGCCACCTGGCTGAAGGTCAGCTCGGTCGTGTCGACGAGGACACGTGCGGTCTGGGCCCGGTTGGCCCGTGCGAGGGCCAACGGCCCGGCGCCCACCTCGGCGCGGAGAAGGCGTTCCAGCTGCCGGGGGCTGTACCCCAGATGGCCGGCCAGACCCGGGACACCCGCACGCTCCACGACGCCGTCGGCGATCAGCCGCATGGCTCGTGCCACGACGTCCTGACGCACGTCCCACTCCGGCGATCCGGGCGACGCGTCCGGTCGGCATCGCTTGCACGCTCGGAACCCGGCGCGCTGGGCTGCGGCTGCGGTCGGATAGAACGTCACGTTGCGGGCGAGCGGCACCCTGGCCGGGCAGCTCGGTCGGCAGTAGATCCTCGTGGTGGTCACCGCGGTGACGAACCAGCCGTCGAAGCGGGCGTCTTTCGACTGGACGACCCGATAGCAGCGGTCGAAGTCCTCGTGCACGGGGACAGCGTGCCACCTGTGGCGGTCGGCGGCTGGCGGAAATGCGACATCACGGCACGCGACGCCCGGCCAGTCGCCCGACCAGTCGCCCGACCAGTCGCCCGACCGGCGCCCGACCAGTCGCCCGACCGGCGCCGGTCAGACCACGACGTTGACGAGCTTCGGGGCCCGGACGATCACCCGACGAGGGGCGGCGTCGCCCAGCGCCTCCCCGACTCGCGGCGAACCGAGCGCCAGCGCCTCGGCCGCGCCGGCGTCGATGCCCGGGGGCACGTCGATCCTGTCGCGGACCTTCCCGTTCACCTGGACCACCATGGTCACGACCTGCTCGGCGGTCATGGCCGGGTCCGACTCCGGCCATGACCGCAGGTGGATGTCGTCCCCGTGGCGCAGCTCCCAGAGCTCTGCGGTCACGTGGGGCACCATGGGAGCGGTGAGCAGGAGCAGGGCGTCCACTGCGTCGTCGAGCACCTCACGGTGGGGATCGGAGCAGTAGGGCATGAGCGTATTGACGAACTCCCGACAGGCGGCGACCGCCGTGTTGTACGACCACCGCTCGTAGTCCCGTGTCACCCGGTCGATGAGCCGGTGGGTGGCGCGCCGGATCGCCACGTCGCTTTCCGTCTCTGCACCCGACCGTCGCACCACCTCGACGTCGACCTCTCCGGCCCCCAGACGCCACACCCGGTCCAGGAAACGGGCGCACCCGTCGATGATGCTGTCGGTCTGCGCCGTCCAGTCGACGTCGTCGGCCGGTGGACCGACCGCCAGGTGGAACAGGCGCAACGCGTCTGCGCCGACCGTGGTCAGGTAGGCGGACGGTGCGACAAGATTGCCCTTGGACTTCGACATCTTCGATCCGTCCATCCGGATCATGCCCTGCGTGAACAGACGGGCGAACGGCTCGCGGAGCTCGGCGGGGGCCAGGCCCACGTCGCCGAGGGCCTTCATGAAGAAGCGGGCGTAGAGCAGGTGGAGGATCGCGTGCTCGATCCCGCCGATGTACTGGTCGACCGGCATCCAATGCGACACCACGTCGGGATCGAAGGGACGGTCCGTCGACCACGGATCACAGAAGCGCAGGAAGTACCAGGAGGAGTCCACGAACGTGTCCATGGTGTCGGTCTCGCGGCGGGCCGGCCCACCACAGATCGGGCACGTGGTGTTGAGGAAACCGGCATGCGT